>JBKHXN010000021.1:0-53324 GCA_046565985.1 Gammaproteobacteria bacterium | reverse complement strand
GTGCAGCGCCAGTCGCCCAACGTCTACCGCATGAAGCTGCTCGGCGCCGAAGTGGTGCCCGTGCACAGCGGCACCCGCACGCTCAAGGATGCGCTCAACGAGGCCCTGCGCGACTGGGTGTCGAATGTGGACGATACCTTCTACGTCATCGGCACCGTCGCCGGCCCGCACCCCTATCCGATGCTGGTGCGTGACTTCAATGCCGTGGTCGGCCGCGAGGTGCTCGTGCAGTCGCGCGAGCGCATCGGCCGGCTGCCCGATGCCCTGGTGGCCTGCGTGGGCGGCGGGTCCAACGCGATCGGCCTGTTCCATCCGTTCATCGACCACGCCGACGTGGCCATGTACGGCGTCGAGGCCGGCGGCAAGGGCGTGAGCACCGGCGAGCACGCGGCCCCGCTCTCGGCCGGGCGCCCCGGCGTGCTGCACGGCAACCGCACCTACGTGATGGCCGACGACGATGGCCAGATCATCGGCACCCACAGTGTCTCCGCCGGTCTGGACTACCCGGGCGTGGGCCCCGAGCACGCCTGGCTCAAGGACAGCGGTCGCGTGCACTACGTGGATGCCACCGACGACGAGGCACTCGCCGCCTTCCACGAACTCACCCGCGTGGAAGGCATCATCCCCGCGCTGGAGCCGGCCCACGCGCTGGCCTATGCCCGCAAGCTGGCGGGCGGCCTGCGCCGCGATCAACACATCGTGGTCAATCTCTCGGGGCGTGGCGACAAGGACATCTTCACCATCGCGCGGCTGGAGGGCATCAGCCTCACATGAGCCGCCTCGGCCCCACCTTTGCGGCGCTCGCCGCGAAGCGCCGCAAGGCGCTGATCCCCTACATCACCGCGGGCGACCCTCACCCGGACTGCACGGTCGGGCTCATGCACGCGCTGGTCGAGGCGGGCGCCGACGTGATCGAGCTCGGCATGCCGTTCTCCGATCCGATGGCAGACGGGCCGACCATCCAGCTCGCCTGCGAGCGCGCCCTGCGACACGGCACCGGCCTGTGGCAGATCCTCGACATGGTTGCCCGCTTCCGCAGTACCGACACCCGGACCCCGGTGGTGCTGATGGGCTATCTCAACCCCATCGAGCGTCGCGGCCTGGCCGAGTTCGCCCGCCGCGCGGCGGCCAGTGGCGTGGACGGTGTGCTGATCGTGGATCTCGCCGTGGAAGAGGCGCCGGAATTCCTGCCCACGCTGCGCGCCGCGGGCCTGGACAGCATTTTCCTGCTGGCGCCGACCAGCCCGGAGGCGCGTATCCGCGCGGTGGCGGAGCTGGCCAGCGGCTATCTCTACTACGTCTCGCTCAAGGGCGTCACCGGCGCTGCCACGCTCGACATCGCCAGCGTCAGCGCCAAGCTCGCTCAGATCCGGGCCATTACCTCCCTGCCGCTGGCGGTGGGCTTTGGCATTCGTGATGCGGCCTCCGCAAAGGCGGTCGGACAGGTCGCCGACGGTGTGATCGTCGGCAGCAGTCTGGTGGCGGAGATCGAGCGCCACGCCGCCGAGCCGGAGCGCCTGCCGGCCCTGCTCGGCGCCAAGCTGGCCCTCATGCGCGCGGCGCTGGATGAACTTACACTGACACCATGAGCTGGCTAGACAAGATATCGGGATCGCAGTTGCTCTCGGCGGGCGCGCGCAAGCGCAACGTGCCCGAAGGGTTGTGGACCAAGTGCGAGAGCTGCCAGTCGGTGCTCTACCGCGCCGAGCTGGAGCGGACCCTGGAGGTCTGCCCCAAGTGCGGCGCACACCGCGGCATCGGCGCGCGGGCGCGGCTGCATCATTTTCTGGACCCCGAGTCCCGCGTCGAGATCGCGGCCGGGATCACGCCGACCGACCCGCTGAAGTTCCGCGACAGCCGCAAGTACCGCGACCGGATCAAGGAAGCGCAGGCCGATACCGAGGAAAAGGATGCCCTGATCGTGATGCGCGGCCAGCTCATGGGTCTGCCGCTGGTCACGGCCGCATTCGAATTCGGTTTCATGGGCGGCTCCATGGGCAGCGTGGTGGGAGAGAAATTCGTGCGCGGCGTGGATGCCTGCCTGGAGCACGGCATCCCGCTGGTGTGCTTCAGCGCCTCGGGCGGCGCGCGCATGCAGGAATCGCTGTTCTCCCTGCTGCAGATGGCCAAGACCTCCGCGGCGCTGGCCAGGCTAGCCGACCGCGGATTGCCGTTCATCAGCGTGATGACCCACCCCACGATGGGCGGCGTTTCCGCCAGCCTGGCGATGCTGGGAGACCTGAATCTCGCCGAACCCAAGGCGCTGATCGGCTTCGCCGGGCCACGCGTGATCGAGCAGACCGTGCGCCAGAAGCTGCCGGAAGGATTCCAGCGTGCAGAGTTTCTGCTCGAGAGCGGCCATATCGACATGATCGTGGACCGCCGCGAGATGCGGGATCGCGTGTATCGCATCCTGGCCATGCTCACGCATTTCTCGCCCACCGTCAGCTAGGCAATACCAGGGGATGAGCCCCCATCCCGCGCCGCCAGCGGACGCGCCTCTCCAGAGCTGGCTGTCCTGGCAGGAAACCCTGTCGGTGCGCGCCATCGAGCTGGGCCTGGAACGGGTGGCCGTGCTGGCACGGCGGTTGCGGTTGCTGGATACGCCGATCCCCACGCTGACCATCGCCGGCACCAACGGCAAGGGCTCCAGCGCCAAGCTCGCCAGCGAGATCTACCGCGCCGCCGGCTATCGCGTGGGCCTGTACACCTCGCCCCATCTGCTGCGCTACAACGAGCGGATCGAACTCGACGGGCGGCCCGCCGGCGACGAGCTGATCTGCGCCGCGTTTCGCGCCATCGAGACCTGCCGCGAGGGTGTGCCGCTGACCTACTTCGAGTACGGCACCCTGGCCGCGCTCTGGCTGTTCCGTGAGGCAGGGGTGCAGCTGCGGGTGCTGGAAGTCGGCCTGGGCGGGCGTCTGGACGCGGTCAACATCGTGGATGCCGACGTGGCGCTGATCACCAGCATCGGCCTGGATCACACCGACTGGCTGGGGCCGGACCGCGAAGCCATCGGCTTCGAGAAAGCCGGCATCCTGAGGCCCGGACGGGTCGCGGTCTGTGCCGATCCGGCGCCGCCGGCGAGCATCGCCCGTCAGGCCCAGGCGCTGCACGCCCCCTTGCGGCAGATCGGCCGCGATTTTGGCTATCAGGCCGAGGCTTCCGGCTGGGCATACTGGGGCAGCCGCGCGCGCACGGGCCTGCCCCTGCCGGTCACGCCCGGGCCGCAGGCCCTGCAGAACGCCGCCGGCGTGCTGGCCGCCGTGGACGCCCTGGGGCTGCCGCTGCCGGAAACGGCCATTGCGCAGGCCTTGCCGCGCAGCCGTCTGCCGGGGCGCTGGCAGCAGATCGGCAGCGTGTGGCTCGATGTCGCGCACAACACCGAGGCGGCCCAGGCCCTGGCGGAGCGTATCGCCGGGCTCGGGCAGCCGGTGAACCTGGTGCTCGGCATGCTGGCCGACAAGCCGGCGCAGGCCTTCGCCGCCGCGCTGGCGCCCTGGGTGGCGGAGACCCATCTGGTGGACCTGCCGGGGCCCCGCGGCTTGAGTGCGGCGGCGCTGGCCGCGAGAATTGTCGATGTCATGCCCCATCCCATGCTCCATGCTGATCTTGCCGCAGCCCTGCACCAGGCCCGCGGTGCGCGGCCCGTGGTGGTGACGGGCTCCTTTCTCACGGTGGCGGCGGCGCTGGAGTGCCTGCATGGATGACATCTTCAAGCGGCGCCTGGTCGGCATGCTGGTGCTGTTCGTGCTGGCCTGGATCCTGGTGGCGCTGCTGCCCGAGCCCGGTGAGCCCGCCGTGGACGGCGAGGGCGTGGAGCGCGTGACCCTGCCGCTTTCGGAGCCGGCCGGGGAGGCTGCCGGTACGGTCACGGCGCCGGTCGTCGCCGTCCCCGAGCCGCAACCCGAACCCGAACCCGAACCCGAATCCAAACCGGACAGCGCCACTGTGGCTGCGGTGGTGCCGGCTCCGGAGATCGAGCCGGTGCCGGCCCCCACGCCCAAACCTGCACCAGCACCAGCACCCCCGGCCCCGGCGGATGATGCCCAGCCGTGGATGGTGCAGATCGGCAGCTTTTCCAGCCTGCGCAATGCCGAGCAGGTGCGCGATCAGTTCGAGCGCGAAGGCTTCAAGGCCCGCATCGCCCTGGCCGACAGCGCCCAGGGCACGCTCTACCGGGTACAGATCGGCCCCTACCTGGGCCGCGAGCGGGCGCAGGCGGCGCAGGCGCGCGCTGCCGAGCTGGGACATCCGCGAACGGCGATCGTCAGACCCTGAACGGTCCGCGCCCGCGTTCACGAGGGTGTAAAATGCGGCCTGAACGCAAAGGCTCTGACGCATGATCTGGGTGGACTACTGCATCCTCGTGATAATCGCGCTGTCCGTCCTGATCGGCATCTATCGCGGCATGACGCGCGAGCTGCTCGGACTGGGCACCTGGGTGCTGGCGCTGGGGCTCGCCTATTTCTTCGCCGATGAAACCAGCGAATGGCTGGCGCGCTACATCTCCGATCCCGCGCTGCGCCTGCTCACCGCCTGCGTGATCCTGTTCCTGCTCGGCCTGCTCATTGGCGCGCTCGCCACCAGCCTGCTGGTGGAGACCATCCGCAACAGCCCGCTCTCCGGCGCAGACCGCACGCTCGGCGGCGGCTTCGGCCTGCTGCGTGCGCTGGTGATCGTCAGTCTGGCGGTGATGCTGGCCGGCCATACCGAGGCCCGCCAGGAACGCTGGTGGCAGGACTCGCTGCTGGTCGCCCAGTTTGAATGGGTGGCCAATGCCCTGAGTGTGCTGATCCCCGACGCGTGGCTGGAAAAACTCCACGCCGGCACTCCCTCCACACTCCCGCTGACGAGGTCCTGACCATGTGCGGCATTGCCGGTATCGTTTCCCAGGGAGCCGCCGTCAACCAGGAGCTGTTCGACGCCCTGACCATGCTCCAGCACCGCGGACAGGACGCGGCCGGCATCATTACCAACGATTCCGACCGGCTGTACCTGCGCAAGGACAACGGCCTGGTGCGTGACGTCTTCAACAAGGACGAGCACATGCTGCGCCTGCGCGGCAGGATGGGCGTGGCGCACGTGCGCTATCCCACCGCCGGCTGCTCCAGCAGCGCCGAGGCGCAGCCGTTCTACACCAACATGCCATTCGGCATCTCGCTCTCGCACAACGGCAATCTGACCAACGCCGAGGAGCTCAAGCAGGAACTGTTCGCGGAGGACCGGCGGCATCTCAACACCGAGTCGGACTCCGAGGTGCTGCTCAACATCTTTGCCCACGAGCTGATGCAGCGCAACGCGCTGCGGCTGACGCCCGAGGATGTCTTTGCCGCCGTCTCCGGCGTGCACCGCCGCTGCCGCGGCGCCTACGCGTGCGTGGCCATGATCACCGGCTACGGCGTGGTGGGCTTCCGCGATCCATTCGGCATCCGGCCGGTGGTGTACGGGCGGCGCGAGAACGGGCAGGGGACCGACTACCTGATCGCCTCTGAATCGGTGGCGCTGGACGCGCTCGGCTACGAGATGCTGGGCGACATCGCACCCGGCGAGGCGGTGTACATCACCCTGGACGGCAAGCTGCACAAGCGCCAGTGCGCGGTGAACCCGATCTACTCGCCGTGCATCTTCGAGTATGTCTATCTCGCGCGGCCCGATTCGGTGATCGACAACATCTACGTCTACAAGTCGCGTCTGCGCATGGGCATCAAGCTCGCGGAAAAAATCCTGCGCGAGTGGCCGGAACACGACATTGACGTGGTCATTCCGATCCCCGACACCTCGCGTGTGGCGGGTGCGGAACTGGCGGCGCGCCTGGGCGTGAACTACCGCGAGGGTTTCATCAAGAACCGTTACATCGGCCGCACGTTCATCATGCCCGGACAGGCGCAGCGCCGGAAGTCGGTGCGGCAGAAACTCAACCCCGTGGACATCGAATTCAAGGGCAAGAACGTGCTGCTGGTGGATGACTCCATCGTGCGCGGCACCACCTCGCGGGAGATCATCGAGATGGCGCGCGAGGCCGGCGCCAACAAGGTGTACTTTGCCTCGGCCAGTCCGCCGGTGCGCTATCCCAACGTCTATGGCATCGACATGCCCACGTCCTCCGAGCTGGTCGCCCACGGGCGGAGCGTGCCGGAGCTGGAGAAGCTGCTCGGCGCCGACCGCCTGATCTACCAGGATCTGGAAGACCTGATCGAGGCCGTGCGCCACAAGGAATCCCACATCGAGCGTTTCGACTGTTCGGTATTCACCGGGGAGTACATCACCCGCGACATCACCTCGGAATATCTCAGCCAGCTCGAACTGTTCCGTTCGGACGCCGCGCGCCAGCAGCGCAACCGCGGCGGCCAGACCGTCATCGAGATCCAGAACGCATGAGCGTCGAAGATCCCTTCGGTCCCGAGTGGGGATACGCCACGCTCGGCATCCGCGCCGCAGAGCCGCGGCGCAGCGACGGCGAGCACTCGGCCAATCTGTCGCTGACCTCCTCGTATGTCTTCCGGACGGCGGCCGAGGCGGCGGCGACGTTCTCCGGGGAACGCCCGGGCATGATCTATTCGCGCTTCACCAACCCCACCGTCCAGGCGTTCGAGAAGCGTCTGGCGGCGATGGAAGGCGGCGAATCCTGCGTGGCCACCGCGAGCGGCATGTCGGCCATCCTGACGCTGTGCCTGGCGGTGCTCAAGGCCGGCGATCACGTGCTGGCCTCGCGCGGCCTGTTTGGCGCCAGCATCAATCTGTTCAACAACATCCTGGCCCGCTTCGGCGTCACCACCAGCTACGTGGACATGACCGACCTGGGCGCCTGGGAGCAGGGCTTCACGCCCGCGACGCGGCTGGTGTTCGTGGAAACCCCGTCCAACCCGCTGATGCAGATCGCCGATATCCGTGCCCTGGCCGAGCTGAGCCATCGGCACGGCGCCTGGCTGTGCGTGGACAACTGCTTCCTGACGCCGGTGCTGCAGCAGCCGCTGAAGCTGGGGGCGGATTTCATCATCCACTCGGCGACCAAGTACCTGGACGGCCAGGGCCGCTGCGTGGGCGGCGCCATCGTCGGCGACGCGCAGCACGTGGGCAAGGACGTCTTCAGCGTCATGCGCACCGCCGGGCCCTGCCTGAGCCCGTTCAACGCCTGGGTATTCCTCAAGGGGCTGGAAACCCTGTCCCTGCGCATGAAGGCGCACTGCGACAATGCCCTGGGGCTGGCGCACTGGCTGGCGGCGCAGCCGCAGGTCAGCCGGGTGCATTATCCCGGCCTGCCCGATCACCCCCAGCACGCGCTGGCCGCCTCACAGCAGAGCGGCTTTGGCGGCATCGTCAGCTTCGAGCTGGCCGGCGGCCGTGACAGCGCCTGGCGGCTGATCGACGCGACCCGCATGCTGTCCATCACCGCCAACCTCGGCGATACGCGCAGCACCATCACCCACCCGGCCACCACCACGCACGGACGCATCAGCGCCGAGGCCCGCGCCGCCGCCGGTATCACCGAGGGCCTGGTCCGGGTGGCGGTCGGCCTGGAAGACCTCGCCGACATCACCGCCGACCTCGCCACCGGCCTGCGGTGAAGCGGCTCGCCGCGGCGCTGCAGGAGACTGATCCAGCGCGCAAGTGCGCTGCCGTAGCCCAGCTTACGTCTGCTGATCTGGCCGGTGATTCCGTGCCCGTGCCGCCGCCAGGACGTCCTGCGCTGCCGCAGCTGGTGCGGCCGCGTGCAGTGCCGCACCGGGGTCTGGGCACGGTGCCGGGCCGCGCCGCGCTGATCCATGCCGTGGCGCATATTGAATTCAACGCCATCAATCTGGCCCTGGATGCCGCGCTGCGCTTCCCCGACATGCCCGATGCCTACCGCCTGGACTGGCTGGGCGTGGCGCAGGACGAGGCGCGGCACTTTGGCCTGCTCAGCGCAC
Organism: Gammaproteobacteria bacterium; assembly: GCA_046565985.1. Taxonomy (GTDB): domain Bacteria; phylum Pseudomonadota; class Gammaproteobacteria; order Nevskiales; family Nevskiaceae; genus Polycyclovorans. The sequence goes on along the minus strand of JBKHXN010000021.1, from coordinate 45,414 downwards.
GCCTGCTGCAGCTGGGCTACACCTACGGCGATTTCCCCGCGCACAACGGCCTGTGGGAAGCCGCCGAGAAGACCGCGCACGATGTGCTGGCGCGCATGGCCTGCGTACCGCGTGTGCTGGAGGCGCGCGGGCTGGATGTCACGCCGGGCATGATCGAGCGGCTGCGCCAGGCCGGCGACGGGCAGACGGTGGCGATCCTGGAACAGATCCTGCGCGAGGAGATCGGCCATGTGGCGATCGGCTCGCGCTGGTTTGCCTGGCTGTGTGCCCAACGCGGGCTCGAGGAGCGCCCAACCTTCCGCCGCCTGCTGGCGGAACACGGAATGCAGGTGCGCCCGCCGCTGAATCACGCCGCGCGGCTGGCGGCCGGTTTTGCCGCCGAGGAGCTGGGCGAACTCGGCCGCGCCTAGAGCCGTACGCGGCGCCAGCCCGGGTCTTCGACGTGCAGGTATTCCATGCGCTCGGGCTGCCAGTCGGCGAGCACGATGCGCTCGCCGCCGGCACTCTGATGCTCGCCGGGCCGGTGGGTATGGCCGTGGATGATGCGTGACACGCGGTGCTGCCGGAAGGCGCTTTCCACGCTGTGGGGGTTCACGTCCATGATCGCCGCCGGCTTGTGCTGCTTGCGTGCCGCACTTTGCCCGCGCACGCCGCCGGCCAGGCCGCGCCGCCAGCTCACCGGCAGTCGCAGGACCAGCCGCTGGAACAGCGGACTGCGCGCCACGCGGCGCCAGCGCTGGTAGCCGGTATCGTCTGTGCAGAACGCATCACCGTGGCTGAGCAGGGTGGCCCGGCCATTGAGAGTCAGCAGATAGGGATCCGCGAGCAGGCCCACGCCGGTGGCAGCGGCGAAGCGGGCGCCGACCAGAAAATCACGATTGCCCGCCATGAAAAAGACCGCAGTGCCGGATTCGCTCAGGCGTCGCAGGGCCTGCACTTCCTCGGCGTAGTCCTGCAGCCCCGCGTCATCGCCGATCCAGACTTCGAACAGGTCGCCGAGGATGAACACGGCATCGGCCGCGTGGGCGGGCCCGCGCAGAAAATGCAGAAAGCCCTCGCGCAGAGGCGAGGGCCCGGTGGGCAGGTGCAGGTCCGAGAGCAGGAGCTGGATCAAGGATCAGTGCGGCAGGCGCTGCGCCTTGAGGATCAGCACCGGCGTGACCGGCACGTCGCGGCCGAAGGGCGGGATGCGCCCGGTAGGCGTGCTGGCGATCTGGTCCACCACGTCCATGCCATCCACCACACGGCCAAAGACCGCGTAGCCCCAGCCGTCCTGGCCCGGGTAATTGAGAAAGGCATTGTCCGCATGGTTGATGAAGAACTGCGCGCTGGCCGAATGCGGATCCGGCGTACGGGCCATGGCCACGCTGCCGCGCACATTGGTCAGGCCATTGGCCGCCTCGTTCTGTACCGGCGCACGGGTCTTGCGCTCGCGGTACTGGGCGTCATAGCCGCCGCCCTGGATCATGAAATCGGGAATCACGCGATGAAACGCCAGGCCATTGTAGTGGCCATCGTCCACGTACTGCACGAAATTGGCGACGGTTTTCGGCGCTTTCTCGGCGTCCAGTTCCAGGGTGATGTTGCCCAGGCTGGTTTCCAGCAGGATGCGGACGGGTGCTTCGGCGTGTGCGGTGGTCATGGTGAGTCCCAGTAGCAGTGTGAACAGGAAGGAATGCAGGGTTTTCATGGTGGATGCTCCTGCAGGGTTCAGGCGGCGGTGGCCAGCCTTGCGCGCCGCACCTCGTCCAGCGCGGCTTCAATGACGCGGTAATCGGCGCCGGGGCGCACCGCCTGTTCGGACAGCACGCGGCGGAAAGCCCGCCCGCCCGGCATGCCGCGGTACAGCCCCAGCACGTGACGGCTGACGTCCGACAGTCGCCGGCCTTCGGCCAGGGTGCGCTCGATGTGTGGCCGCAGATCGGCCAGCACCGCTTCGCGTGTCGGGACCGCGCGCGGGCTGCCGAACAGGCGTGCATCCGCCCCGGCGAGCAGATAGGGGTTCTCGTAGGCCTCGCGGCCCAGCATCACGCCGTCCACATGGCGCAGGTGCGCCTCGCATTCATCGAGGCTGCGGATACCGCCGTTGAGCACGATGCGCAGTTGCGGAAACGCCTGCTTGAGCCGGTACACGCCCGGGTAATCCAGCGGCGGAATCTCGCGGTTCTGCCGGGGCGAGAGGCCCTGCAGCCAGGCCTTGCGGGCGTGGACGATGAAGGTCTCGCAGCCTGCCTCCGCCACGGTGGCGACGAAGTGGTGCAGGAAGGCCTCGCCCTCCAGATCATCCACGCCCATGCGGTGCTTGACGGTGACCGGCAGCGAGGTCGCCCGGCGCATGGCGGCCACACAGGCGGCGACGCGTTCCGGCTCCTTCATCAGGCAGGCGCCGAAACGGCCTTCCTGCACACGGTCGGACGGGCAGCCGCAGTTGAGGTTGATCTCCACATAGCCGTACTGCTCGCCCAGCGCCGCGCAGCGCGCCAGCGCGTCGGGCTCGCTGCCGCCCAGCTGCAGCGCCACCGGCTGCTCGGGCGGATCGCAGCGCAGGAAGCGCGCAGTGTCGCCGTGCAGGATCGCGCCGCTGGTGACCATCTCGGTGTACAGCAGCGCCTCGCGCGTGAGCAGGCGATGAAACGCCCGGCAGTGCCGGTCGGTCCAGTCCATCATCGGCGCGACGGAGAAGCGGGCAGGAAAATGCGGCACGGGAACCCGGGGCTGACTCTGAGCCCGTGATTTTAGAGCATCCCCGCCCGCGGCGACGGCCAGCGCCCCGCGGCGCTGGCCGTGAGGCAGTCTAGCGACGCCGCCTGCGCCGGCCGACAGCCACCGCCAGCAGCGGCAGCAACAGCCACAGCCCCAGGGCGCCGCTGCCACGGCGGCCTGGCGCCGGCAGGGCGCCGGGCGTGGTGTTGTCCGGGTTGATCTGGACCGAGGCCTTGGCCGTGGCGGTCTGGTCTGCGCTGTCGGTGACCGTGAGCGTGGGCTCGTAGCGGCCGGGAACGGTGTAGGTATGCCGGACCGTGGCGGCCGTTCCGCTGACCAGCGGCGAGCCGTCGCCGAAGTCGAAGGTGTAGCGGACGATCTCCTCGCCGTCGCGGGCGAAGGAGTCGGAGCCGTCGAACGTCACCTGCAGCGGCACGGGACCGGAGCGGGGGCCGATCACGCGCAGCTGCGCCACCGTTTCGTTGCCGGGGGTGACGTTGATCTCCACGGTGGTGTCGATCTGGATGCGGTTGGATTCACTGACCTGGCCGCCGCCGTTGCGATCGGTGACGATCACATAGGCGCTGAAGCGTCCGGCCGTCTCGTAGGTATAGGCGGCAGTGGGCTCGGGCTGTGGGCCCAGGCGCTCACCGTCGCCGAACACGAAGGTGTACTGCGGCTGCACCAGCGCGCTGCCGTCCGCATAGCGCGAGGCGGAGGCGTCGAAATTCACCGTGGCCGGTACCTTGCCGCCGGTGCTGTCGCTGCTGAGCACGGCGTTGATGTCACCGGGTTCGACTTCGTCGGCCAGCGCCACTTCGAAGCGGGTGCTGGTCTGGGCGGCGGGCGCTCCGTCCAGCAGCAGCCTGGCGCTGACCAGATGCTGGCCATTGCCCAGGCTGGCGGCATCCAGCGCAGTGATGTTCCAGCTGAAGCCGGGACCTTCGCCGTTGATGCTGGCGACCTCTTCCGGGCCGTTGTTCACGCTGACACGGACCTGGGCCGAGGGCAGCACGGCCTGTTCGGGACGCAGGATGGTGTAGGGCCGGCCGAACATCGGCTGGGTGTTGCGGTCCAGCCCCAGATTGGCGGTGTTGCCGGGTGCGGTATCCACCAGCAGGCCGGCAAAGCTGTTGGTGAAGACGTTGTGCGCGATGGCCCCGGCCGGGGGCTCGCCCAGATTGGCAAAGGGGATGAAGAAATTCACCACCGTCCCGTCGCGTACCGCTTCCGTGGGTTTCGCGGTGCTGGTGGCACTGGCGGAGGGCGTCACCGCAGCCGCAGTCGCGCTGAGGATGCTGAGGAAGGGCCTGCCGTTGACGTTCTGCGACAGCTGCCACTCCACCGTACCCGTGGGCGGAAAGTCTGTCCCGCGCAGGGTCAGGGTGTAGCGCAGGCCCGGGGTTTCGGTACCCGCCGGGGTTTCCTCCACGCTCAGGCTGACGATATCGGCCGCGCCGGGAATCCGGTTGTCCACGTCGCCGTCGAAGATCACTTGCGATGGCGGGCTGGTCGCCGTGCCGGCGCCGGTCTGGAAGGTCCCGGCGACCTCGATCGGCACGGAGCCGTCGAAGACGGCGTCGGTCATCGGCGCCGTGATGGTGATCGCGGGCTCGCCGCCGGTGGGCCCGGCCGAGGCAATTCCCAGCGCGTCGAGCGCCGCCTGCACATTCAGCAGGCCGGCGCCGAATCCGAAGTGCACCGTGGCACCCGGGTTCTGGGGGTCTGGCTCGTAAGGATTTTCTGCAGGCCGGACCTTGCGCGCGGTGTTCTGGATCAGCACCTCGGCGGCGGCCGGGCTGAGATCGGGCCTGGCTTCGAACAGCAGCGCCAGCGCACCCACCACGTGCGGAGTGGCCATGGAGGTGCCGCTGATGGTGCCGTAGTGCGGCTGCCAACGCCGCTCGGCATTGGTGCATACCGTCTGCCCCGGCAGCGGCTGGGTGCAGCTGGCGGTGATGGAGGTTCCGGGTGCGGCGATGTCGGGATAGCTCGTCAGATCGGTCCTGACACCACGGCTGGAGGAGGGCGCCAGGATGTTGTCCACGTTGCCGGTGTTGGCGTCGTTGTAGTTGGCCACGCAGATGATGCCGGGGGTCGGGTCCTTGCAGAAGGACGAGGTGCGGTCGGCCGTGCCGTTGCCGCCGTTGCCGTTGGCGTCGCCATTGCCGGCGGCGTAGACCACGGCCACGCCCTTGGCCACCAGCGCCTGGCCGAGCCGGCTGCTGATGTCCTGCGGGTCATGTGGCGTGCCGGCAGCATCGCCGTAGGAATTGTTGATGGCGCGGATGCGGGTGGGGAACACCGCCGGGTCGTCGTAATTGTCGAGGATGTGCTTGAAGGACTCGGCCGCCGTCAGCACCAGCAGGGTTTCGCCGGCCCCATAGGCCACGATGCGCGCGCCCGGCGCCGCGCCGGTGAAGGTGCCCCGCACCCTGGGCGCCGCTGCCGCGACCGGGTAGGGGCCGGTGGAGGCCGCGCCGCTGCCGGCGGCTATGCCGGTGACGTGGGTGCCGTGGCCGCCGGTGTTGTCGGTGTTGGAGTTGGGTCCCAGGTCCTGGATCACGATGCCCATGCCCGGAGCGAGGCTGTCGCCAAAACAGACCCCCGTAGTGGTGTTGATCAGGCCCGGGGTGGTGCACAGGACCTTGTAGTTGCGGTCCACACGCCCGGCAAAATCGGGGTGCAGGCCGTTGAGACCGGAATCCACCACGGCGATGGCCACACCCGCGCCGCTGAGCGGGCTCAGACCGTCCGGGGCGAGGTAGGGGCCGCCGGCCACCGCCTCCTGCGCGGCGCGCAGGCGTGTGGCCCAGGGTCCGGTATCGCCCAGGTACTGCAGTTGCCGGTTTTCTTCCAGGTAGCTCACGCCCGGGTCGGCCAGGAGGCCCAGCAGGCCGCTCACCGGCCCGACCGCAAATGCGGCCGGGGCGTAGGGCAGGTAGCTGCTCACCAATTCCAGCCCGTGGGCCTTGAGCAGGGCCTGTTGATCCCCCGGCTGTGTGCTGCGGAAATGTACGAAGGCGCCTTCAAGTTCCGCAGGCGCCCGTGCTCGCAGTCGCTGTTCAAAATCAGCCTGTATGCGCGCCTTGTAGGGCGCGCGCAGATCAGGCGTGGCGGTGGCGTGTACCGCAGGTACGGCCACTGACAGACCGAGCAGGAAAACCGTCGCGGCACTGGCCGCAATCATCAGGAAGGTACGCATGGCAACTCCATTCAGCCGGCGGCATGAGACGTTGAAAAGATGGGGCACACAGCGGTTGCAGTGAGAATCTAGGGCAGCCTGAATCATCTGTCACTGAGGAATTATCCGGCGTACGCACCCGCGCCGTTTGCGGATGCAGGAGACTGGAAGATTCAGGCTCTGGCCCGGCGGTGTTCGCGGTACATGCGGCGCACCCAGTGCATGCCCGGGTGCTGGTCCCAGCGGTCCAGCAGGGGGGCGAGGACCTGCCGGTGCTCGGCACGGCCATAGACCGGGTGTTCCGGCGGGCAGGCCAGGGGTGCGAGCAGGGCCGCGGTGCTCAGCTCGGCCACGCCGAACTGCGGGCCGAACAGGTAAGGCCCGCCGCGCTGGAGCTGGGTCTGCAGCGCGGCCAGCCCCTGGCTGATTTTCCTCGTCGAGGCCTGCACCGCGGCGTCCGAGAGGTTCAGATGCCGGGCGAACGCGCGGCGCGACAGCGGGTAACTGCCGCGCACCAGCAGCTTCTGTGCCGGGCTGGCGTCGAGCGTCCACAGGCGCCTGACGTAATCCGGATGGCCAAACGCGTGGGCATAGGCCAGGCGTACCACGTGCACTCCCAGCCGATCCATGTGCGATTCCCAGTGCAGTGCGCGCTTGCGCAGCACGCCATCCGCCGGGATCAGCGGGAAAGGCGCGCAGTTGCGTTCCAGCCACAGCAGGATGGCGGTCGAGTCCTGTACGTAACCCTGGGGAGTTTGCAGAATCGGGACTGTGGTGCCCTTGCGGCCCTTCAGCAGCGCCGGAACCAGGTGAAGGGTCGGGGTCCAGCGCACTTCCTGATAGGCCAGGCCGGCGTAGTCCAGTGCCCAGCGGATCTTCTCGCTGAAGTGGGACATGGAAAAAGTGTACAGGCGCAACATGTCAGGCTGCGGGCAGTAAAGGCGGCGGGGTTGTGGTTATTTTATATCCAAAATGAGCGCGGGAGCGCACCATGAGCGATCAAGTCCGGTTCCGTGATCTGCTGCAGGGCGCCTGGCGGCGCCTGCCGCAGACCGGCCCGTTCCTGCGCGGTCTCTGGCACCTGGCCCGGATCAAGCCCGACAGCGCCTGTTCGCTGGGCCTGCTGCTGGAGATGCGTGCACGGGAGCAGCCGCAGCAGATCGCGCTGCGCTTCGAGGACCGCAGCTGGACCTACGCCGAGTTCAACGCCTGGGCCAACCGGCTCAGCGCGGTGCTGCGCCTGCAGGGCGTGGGCCCGGGCGAGCGCGTGGCCATCCTGATGGAAAACCGTGCCGAGGTGCTGGCCCTGGTCGCGGCCACCGTCAAGCTCGGGGCGGTTGCGGTGATGCTCAATCACCAGCAGCGGGGCGCCGCCCTGCAGCACAGTCTGCAGCTGGGCACGCCGCGCTGCCTGGTGGCGGGCGCGGAGTGCCTGCCGGCGCTGGAGACGGTGCCGATCGCGGATATCCCCGCCCGGCTCTGGGACGGGGAGGGCGGCTGCCCGCCAGGCTGGCAAGCGCTGCGCGATCTGGCGCAGCGCCAGCCGGCGGCCGATCCGCCGGAGACCCAGAGCGTGCTGGCGCGCCAGCCCTGTTTCTATATTTTCACCTCCGGCACCACCGGCCTGCCCAAGGCCTCGGTGATGACGCATTACCGCTGGCTGCGGGGCATGGCCGGGCTGGGGATGATGGGTCTGCGGCTGACGCCGCAGGACGTGCTCTATTGCCCGCTGCCGCTCTATCACAACAACGCGCTCACGGTGAGCTGGGGCGCGGTGCTCGGCGCGGGCGCCACGCTGGCCCTGGCACGGCGTTTCAGTGCCAGCGGTTTCTGGCAGGACATCCGCGCACAGGGCGCGACCAGCTTCTGCTACATCGGCGAGCTCTGCCGCTACCTGATCAACCAGCCGCCCAGCGCGGACGACCGCCGGCACGGGGTGCACAGCATGATCGGCAACGGCCTGCGCCCGGAGATCTGGGAGACATTCCAGAGCCGCTTCGGCATCGAGCACATCAGCGAGTTCTACGGCGCCAGCGAGGCCAATCTGGCTTTCGTCAACGGCTTCGGCCTGTCGCGCACTGCCGGCTTCTGCCCCATGCCGTTCGCCGTGGTGGCCTTTGATCCCGAGCAGGAACAGCCGCTGCCCGATGCCCGTGGCCGGTTGCAGAAAGTCAGGCCCGGCGAGGTGGGGCTGCTGATCACCGAGGTCAGCGAACGTACCCCCTTCGACGGCTACACCGACCGCCGCGCCAGCGAGGCCAAGCTGCTGCGGGATGTCTTCACGCCGGGCGACTGCTGGTTCAATACCGGCGACCTGGTGCGCGACCAGGGATACCGTCACATCCAGTTCGTGGATCGCGTGGGCGACACCTTTCGCTGGAAGGGCGAGAACGTCGCCACCTCCGAGGTCGAGGCGGTGCTGACCCGCCATCCTGACGTGGAGCAGGCCGTGGTGTACGGCGTGACGGTGCCGGGCCAGGAAGGCCGCGCCGGCATGGCGGCGCTGACGCTGCGCACCCCGGGGCTGGACACGGCCGGCCTGGCCGCTTTCCTGCGCGAGTCGCTGCCGCCCTATGCCGTGCCCTGCTTCCTGCGCCTGCAGCGCGAGCCGCAGACCACTTCCACCTTCAAGTACCGCAAGGTGGAGCTCAAGCGTGAGGGCTTTGACCCGGCTCGCGTGCAGGAGCCGCTGTATGTGCTGAGCAGCGGCCAGCGCGGCTATGAGCCGCTCCAGCCGGAACACCATGCCCGCATCCTCGCCGGCGACTGGCGCTTCTGAATCCCCGATTGATCCTGCCGAGACTCCCATCGTGAAAGTGAATCTTGAAATCGCCCGCAGCCTCACCGTGGCCGCACCCTATGCGCGCGTGCAGCCGCTGCTCGAAGACCTGGAGGGCACCATCCAGCGCTTTCCCAAGCTCCGGCGCCTGAAGAAGCTGGGGCCCAACCGCTATCTGTGGGAAATGGAAACCATCGGCTCGCGCCTCGCGAAGATCGCCCACGAGGTCAGCTACGGTGCGGCCTATACGCTGGACCCGAGCCAGGGGCTGCTGAGCTGGCAGCCGATACCCGGACAGGGCAACGCGCGCATCGAGGGCCAGTTCCGCCTGCGCGGCCAGGGCGACCGCACCGAGATCAGCTTTGCGGTCCAGGGCGAGCTGTACGACGTGCCGGTGCCGCTGATGTACCGGCTGGTGGCGCCGCCGTTCATCCAGGGCAAGTTCACCAGCCTGGTGGACCGCTTCCTGGAGGCCACGCGCGCCCGCATCCTGCAGGGCTGATCCCGCGCTCAGTCGGTGCCGGACTCCATCAGCCGCTTGAGCGTGGTGAGGTCATTGAGCACCCACTCGGCGTCGGCGGAGAACTGCAGCGCGCTCATGCCCGGCGTGCGGAACAGGGTGAGGCGTACCTCGCAGCCCTCTGGGTGCGGCACGATGCGCAGGGGCACCTGGATCCGCTTGCCGCTGGCCAGACGCACCTCGTGGTCGAGGATGCCCTCGTCATTGGGCGGTGCGAAGCGGATGCGCGCCAGACCCTCGGCCGTATCCACTTCCCATTCCCCGTCCTCGACGGCGCGCAGCCCGGCGCCCAGGCCGGTGGCCCACTGCCACATCTGCTCCGGCTGGGAGGCAAAGGCATAGACCTCCGCAGCGGGGCGCCGGATCAGCACACTGACCACGCGTGTCGGCATCCTGGGCGGCATGTTGCCTCCTGCATCCTGACGGTCTGAACCCAACTGAACAGGGGCGCACTTAGCGCCCCTGTTGATCCTGCCATGCCGCTGCTAGGAGTTCTGTGCCATCTGTCGCAGCATGTACTGCAGCACGCCGCCGTGCGCGTAGTACTCCCATTCCTTGGGGGTATTGATGCGCACCCGGGCCTTGAACGTCTTCACCGTTGCGTCGGCCTTGCGGGCTTTCACCGTCAGCTCGGTGGCGCCCTGCTTCAGGCCTTCGAAGTCGAAGACCTCGGTGCCGTCCAGGCCCAGGCTCTGGGCGCTCTCGCCGTCCTGGAAATTGAGCGGCAGCACGCCCATGCCGACCAGGTTGGAGCGGTGGATACGCTCGAAGCTCTCCGAGATGACCGCCTTCACGCCGAGCAGCAGGGTGCCCTTGGCCGCCCAGTCCCGTGAGGAGCCGGTGCCGTATTCCTTGCCGGCCAGCACCACCAGCGGGATGTTTTTCTCGGCGTACTTCATGGCCACGTCGTAGATCGGCTCCACCGGGCCGGCACCGCCGTTGATGTAGCGTGACACCCCGCCCTCCACCCCGGGGGTCATGGCGTTCTTGATGCGGGTGTTGGCAAAGGTGCCGCGCATCATGATCTCGTGATTGCCGCGGCGGCTGCCGAAGCTGTTGAAATCGGCCTTGGCCACCCCGCGTGCCTCCAGGTACTTGCCGGCGGGGCCGTCCTTCTTGATGTCGCCGGCCGGGGAGATGTGGTCGGTGGTGATCGAGTCGCCCAGCACCGCCAGGCAGCGCGCCCCGGCGATGGGCTGGATGCCCGGGGGCGTCATGGTCATGCCGCGGAAGTACGGGGGATTCTGGATGTACGTGCTCTTGTCGTCCCAGGGATAGGTTTCGGACTTGGCGACCTTGATGGACTGCCAGCGCGCATCGCCCTTGAGCACATTGGCGTAGCTGGACTTGAAGAGATCCGCGGTGACGCTCTGCGCCACGGCTTCCTGGATCTCCTTGTTACTGGGCCAGATGTCCTTGAGGAAGACGTCCTGGCCGTTCTTGCCCTTGCCCAGGGGCTCGGTGCTCAGGTCCAGATCGGTGGAGCCGGCCAGCGCATAGGCCACCACCAGCGGCGGGCTGGCGAGATAGTTCATGCGCACGTCCTGGTGAACGCGCCCTTCAAAATTGCGGTTGCCCGACAGCACGGCCGAGACGCTGAGCTTGTGGTCCTGGATCGCCTTGCCGATCGGCTCGTTGAGCGGGCCGGAGTTGCCGATGCAGGTGGTGCAGCCGTAGGCCGCGACGTGGAAGCCGAGATATTCCAGATCCTCGATCAGGCCAGCCTTCTTCAGGTACTCGGTCACGGCCAGCGAGCCGGGGGCGAGCGAGGTCTTGACCCAGGGCTGGGTTTTCAGGCCCAGCGCGCGCGCCTTGCGGGCGAGCAGGCCGGCGCCGATCAGCACACTGGGATTGGAGGTATTGGTGCAGCTGGTGATGGCGGCGATGACCACCGCGCCGTCCTTGATCTCGAAGGTCTGGCCACGGTCGGTCACGGTGGCCGGGCCGCTGGACGGGCGCATCTTCTGCTCGGCCTCGAAGGCCTTGCGGAAGTTGGCCTTCACGTCGGTCAGCAGCACGCGGTCCTGCGGGCGCTTGGGCCCGGCGAGGCTGGGCTTGATGCTGGACAGGTCGAGGTTCAGCACGTCGCTGTACTCGGCCTCCGGCGCGTCGGCGCTCCACCACATGCCCTGGGCCTGGGCATAGGCCTTGACCACGGCGACCTGCTCGTCGCTGCGGCCGGTCAGGCGCAGGTAGGTGAGCGTTTCCTCGTCGATCGGAAAGATGCCGCAGGTGGCGCCGTACTCCGGCGCCATGTTGGCGATGGTGTTGCGATCCGCAGCCGACAGATTACCCACGGCCGGGCCGAAGAACTCGACGAACTTCTCCACCACCCCGCGCTTGCGCAGCATCTCGGTGACGGTGAGCACCAGGTCGGTGGCGGTGGCGCCTTCGGCGAGTCGGCCGGTGAGACGCACGCCGATGACTTCCGGCATCAGCATGGAGGAGGGCTGGCCGAGCATGGCGGCCTCGGCCTCGATGCCGCCCACGCCCCAGCCCAGCACGCCGATGCCGTTGACCATGGTCGTGTGCGAATCGGTGCCGAAGCAGGAATCGGGGTAGAGCAGGCCGTCTTTTTCAAACACCACGCGCGCCAGGTACTCGAGGTTGACCTGGTGAACGATGCCGGTGTCGGGTGGCACCGCCTTGAAGTTCTTCAGTGCCTCCTGGCCCCAGCGCAGGAAGGTGTAGCGTTCCTCGTTGCGCTGGAATTCGATCTTGGCGTTGAGGTCCAGCGCCTCCTTGCTGCCGTAGTGGTCGATCATCACCGAGTGGTCGATCACCAGCTCCACCGGGCACAGCGGGTTGACCTTGGCGGCGCTGCCGCCGAGCTTCTTGATGGCATCGCGCATGGCGGCCAGGTCCACCACGCAGGGCACGCCGGTGAAGTCCTGCAGGATCACGCGGGCGGGGGTGAAGTCGATGTCCTTGGACGGCAGCTTCCTGAGGTCCGCGCCGGCCAGTGCGGCGACGGTGTCCTTGGTGATGTTCACGCCGTCCTCATGGCGCAGCAGGTTTTCCAGCAGCACCTTGTAGGAGTAGGGCAGGCGCGACACGCGGTAGGCGCTCTCCAGCTTGGTCAGGTCGTAATAGGTGTAGGTCTTGGAACCGACTTTGAGGCTGGACTGGGTCTTGAAGCTGTCCGTCATGGTGGGAGACTCCTGGAGGATGGCGACCGCTGGACGCGGCCCGTGGGGGCGCGTGGAAAAAGGGGCGCAATTATAGCGGCAAGGCGCCGCCGCAGCAGCCGTTCAGCCGGCCTGGCTGCGTACCTGTTCGATCTCGCCGCCGCCCAGGCACTCGGCGCCGTCATAGAGCACGCAGTACTGGCCGGGTGCCGCCGCGCGCTGGGCCTGGGCAAAGTGCACGCGCACCCGGCCATCGGGCTCTGGCTCGATATGGCAGTCCTGCAGCCGCTGGCGGTGGCGGATGCGCGCCTGCAGGCTGCCGGGCAGTGGTTGCGGCCGGCGGATCCAGTGGAACGGGGCGGTCCGCAATTCACGGCTCATCAGCTGCGGATCTTCCGCGTCCTGCGAGACCACCAGGGTATTGCGCTCCAGCTGCTTGGCCACCACGTACCAGGGCGCCTCGCGGGCGTCCCGGCGTCCGCCGATCTGCAGGCCGCGGCGCTGCCCCAGGGTGAAGTACATCAGTCCCGGGTGTTCGCCCAGACGCGTGCCGGCGGTATCCACGATGGGGCCGGGCGAAGGTTTGAGATACCGCTGGAGAAAGCCGCGGAACTCGCGCTCGCCGATGAAGCAGATCCCGGTGGAGTCCTTCTTGCGGTGCACCGGCAGGCCGGCACGCAGGGCGATCTCGCGAATCTGCGGCTTGGTGTAGGCGCCCACCGGGAACAGCACGCGCTCCAGCTGTTCGCGGGCCACGGCTGCCAGGAAATAGGTCTGGTCCTTGTCCTCGGTGACCGAGCGCAGCAGGCGCGGCCCGTCTGCGGCGTGCTCGATGCGCGCGTAATGGCCGGTGGCGATGTAGTCGGCCCCCAGCCGCAGCGCGTAATCGCGGAAAGGCTGGAACTTGACCTCGCGGTTGCACAGCACGTCCGGGTTGGGGGTCTTGCCGGCGGCGTAATCGGCCAGAAAGCGGGCAAAGACCTGCTCGCGGTAGGTCTGCGAGAAATCCACACGATGCAGGGGAATCCCCAGTTCCTCGCAGACCCGCCGCGCGTCCTGGTAATCCTCCGCAGCGCTGCAGTAACCGGCCTCGTCCTCGGTCCAGTTGACCATGAACAGCCCCGAGACGCGGTAGCCCTGCTCCCGGAGCAGCCAGGCGCCGGCGGCTGAGTCCACGCCGCCGGACAGCCCCACCACCACATGCGCCGCGCTCATGCCAGATGCGCGATCAGCGCCAGCGGATAACGCTGCCCGGCCAGATAATCATCCACGCAGCGCAGCACCATGGGGCTGCGGTGTCGCTCGGGGCAGGCGGCGATCTCCTCGCGGCTGAGCCACAGGGCGCGCACGATACCTTCATCGAGCGCGCGTCCGGCCTCGTGGTGAAGTGCTTGCGCTGCAAAGGCCACGCGCAGAAAGCCGTAATCCAGATGTTCCGGCTGGTGGTGATAGAGCCCGAGCAGGCCGGTAGGGCGCACTTGCCAGCCTGATTCCTCCAGCGTCTCGCGCTCGGCGGCCTCGACCAGGGTTTCGCCACTTTCCCAGTGCCCGGCCGGCTGGTTGAGGCACAGTTCGCCGCCCACGCGTTCCTCCACCAGCAGGAAGCGGCCCTCACGCTCAACCACCGTGGCGACCACCACATGCGCAGACCAGGCCATCAGGGCAGCTGGCCCTGCTGGCGCAGGGTGTACCAGCCCTGGGCATCGGGCGCGCCGCTGCCGGCCAGCAGGTTGCGGACCAGGGGCGAGGCCTCCGGCCGCGGGCGCAGGCGCAGCGCCAGCTGGTAACGCCGCTCCGGCAGCAGGGTGGCGCCGCCCTCGGCCTCCAGCGGCCCGGAGGGGGAGCGGACGCTCAACACGATGCGCTCGTCCTGGGTCTGGATCGTCGCCTCGAAGCGTCCCAGCGCCAGCGGCTCGCGCGACAGCGTCCAGGCCAGATTCTCCACGCTGAGCTGGCCGCTGGCGCGCACCGGCCAGTTGCCGGCGAGTTCCAGCTCTGCGGCCTGCAGTCCCCAGCGGCCGTCCACCGGAACGAAGGGCTGGCCGGCAGCGGCGAGCAGGCCCTTGATGCCGCCCGCGGCCTGGCCGTTGCGCAGCTCCAGCCGGCCGCCGGGCCGCAGGGCGAGCTGCCCGCTGAACAGGATGTCCTCGCTTTCGCCCTGGATCGCGGCCGCCAGGCGTCCGCTGAACAGGGGCAGCGGCGCCCACTGCCAGCGCAGGCGGCGCACCACGGTGCGGTTCTGGTGCACCAGACCGGCGATCTCGCCGCGCACCAGGGTGCCGCTCACGCCCTTGAGCGTCACCGGCAGCGCCGACGGTGCGGGCAACAGCCAGCCGAGCACGGTGGCCGCCGGCGCGTAGATCAGCAGCCCCAGCATCAGCGCGGCCGTCCCGGCCAGGATCAGATGGGCGCGCTTCATGGCCGAACCAGGGTCAGGCGTGCGTCCACCAGCCCCGGGCGCTCGACGCGCTCGATATCGGCGGTCTGTACCTGGATGCCGTAGCGGGTCTCGATCTCGCCGAGCCAGCGCAACAGGCTGTCAAAGCTCACCGCTTCGAGCCAGACGCGGACTTCCCGTTCGCCTTCCGGCTGGATGCGCGAGGGCGGCTTGGACAGCGTGCCGGCCCGGGCCGACAGATCCACCGCCGCGAGCAGGGAGGTGCCGAGATCCGGCGCCTGCGCGCCGCCGCTGCGGCGGCTGCGCTGCACCTCGGCGCCGATCACTTCCAGGCGTTCGGCCAGTGCGCGGGCGGCCTGCAGCGCGTCGGCACGGCGCTGGTGCGCCTGGGCCAGCGGCTCCCAGACCAGCAGGAAGAACAGGGTCATCGCCACGGCCGCGGCGGCCAGCAGCACCAGCACGCGCTCGCGCGGCGCCAGGCGCAGCAGCAGGGGTTCCAGGAGGGCGATCAGCCGTTTCATGCCGGGCTCAGCCGGATGCGGATCTGCACGCCCTCGGTGCCGGAGTTGGCGCTCTGGACTTCCAGCCGCGCGCCGCGCGCGGCGGAAAACCAGCCACGCAGCACTTCCAGCTGCTGCAGGTCGCGACCGCTCAGCGAAACGAACAGGGCGCCGTCGCGATACTGCAGGCTCTGCACATTCAGGCCGCGCGCCTCGGCCAGGCCGTCGGCCAGGGCGCCGGCCAGCAGCGTCAGGCCGGCCTGCTGGCGCTGCCCGTTGAGGCGCTGGAACTGCTGCTCGGCCTGTACGGCCAGGTTGACGATCCGGGTTTCTGCCGGAAACAGTTGCTGGAAGCGTGCGATGTTGCGGGCCTCCTGACGCGCCAGCTCGGCCTGCAGCTGCACCGCCGCTATGCCGTGGTAGAGCAGGGTCAGCAGCACGCAGGCCGCGGCCAGCCAGGCGCTGCGGCGCCAGGGCAGCCACAGGCGGCGCAGGTTTTCCTGTTTGGAGTAGCTGCCCTGCAGCAGGTTGAGCGTGTGCTCGGGCCGGCGGTACTGGAGCAGGGCGGCGAGCGGGTGCCGGAACCCGGGCAGCAGTTCCACGCTGGCCGGCAGGCCGGTGAGGTCGGGAGCATCGGCCTGGGCGATGACGATGCGCAGCGGCGTCTCCGCGGTCACCCCTGCGAGGCCCAGAAAGGCCCCGAGATCCTCCGGCAGGCAGGTATAGCCCGACCAGCCGTCGCTGCGCAGCGTGACACGGCCGGGCTCCAGCAGTGCGCTCCAGCCCGGGGGCTCTGGCAGCGGCAGGCAGAGCTGTTCGGGGATCAGCTCGTCGGGGCGCAGGCCCGCGGCGAGGAAGGGGGCCAGCCACTGCTCCATGCGGCCGTGCGCGGCACAGGCCACGATCCAGCGGCCGTCGGCCAGGCGCGGGCCGAGGGCAAAGTGCAGGGCCTCCACCTCTTCGGCCAGCTGGTCTTCGAGCAGATAGGGCGCGGCCTGCAGGATCTTGGCGGGCTGGCGCGCCGGGACCTCGATCGCCGCCAGGCGCACGTCCTCGGCCGGGACCAGCACCACGATCCGCCGCCCGCCGGCCTGTTCCAGCACCGTGCCCAGCGGGGCCACGTTGACCGGCCAGGAGAGCCCGGCAGGGTCCGCCGCCAGGCAGAATTCGGTCGGCGCGTCTGCGGCAGTGGAGTGCAGGCGGAGATAAAGGGTTTCGCGCACGGCGGGGGGCTGGAAGCGGGTCTATGGGTGGTCGGTGCTGCGACCCAGTACCACGGGAGCAGCCTCATCGGGCCGGTAATAGAAACTATACAGCGCGACCCGTCCGCTGCCTATGAAGGCTTCCACCTGCAGCATGAAAAACTGGCTCCTGACCGTGGCGGGCGGACTCTGCGCGTCGAACGCCGTCTGGATTTCCTGCAGGTTCTCGGCCGGCTGCTCGGCGCGCCGGGCGATGAAGCGGTCCAGTTCCGGGTTGCGCTGGCGCACCATCGAGCGCAGTACCGGCTCCGGCGCGGTGTTGACGTTGACCGGGGTATTGAGCGCCGGCAGCGCGGCGAGGTAGGGCAGCAGCAGGGGATACCACTGCTTGTCCATGCCCTTGATCGCCAGCAGCTCCGAGACGCTCTGCAGCGGCCGGTTGGCGCTGCGGTAGGGCGGGTTGAGGCCCAGATAATGGGTGTCCTCCGCGCCGTCGAAGCCGGTGGGGTCGCTGTCCGGGTCGATCCAGTCGCGGATCGCCGCCGCCAGCGCACGCGCGGCGAAGGCGTCCATGCCCTCGATCTCGCCCAGCAGCCGCTCGAACTGCTCGGCGTAGCGGCGGTACTGCTGTGGGTCGGGCACGCCCAGGTTGTTGAGATTGAAGCGCCCCTGCTGGTCGGTGACCGAGCCGCGGATGAACCCCCGGTCCACCGGCAGGTAATCCAGCGGCTGGGCCCAGGCGTCCTGGAGGCTGTCGGTCTGGTTGTTCCGGGCGTCGCGCTCGAGGATGGATTTCACCCAGCTTTCCACGCCCTCGGCATACCACCAGGCCTGCTCGGTGTCCTGCAGGCGGTTGGCGCGGTGCAGGGCCAGGTTGGCGGAGACGGTGATCGCCACCGCCGACAGCGTGGCCAGCGCCACCACGAGGATGGCGGTGATCAGGGCAACGCCGCGCTGGCGCTTCATGGCGTCTGCGGCTCGGTATCGGACGGGCTCCCGCCCGGCGGGTCATCGCCCAGCACCGGCGGGGTGGCGAAGGCGCCGGCCGCGGCGTCCGGACCGGGCCGGAACAGCCAGCGGATCTCGCCCCAGTCGCGGCTCTGCAGCACCAGTTCCACCAGCAGGGGCGGCTGCAGGTCGGCGTCCGGCGGCCAGGCTTCACGCCATTCGCGGGACTGGTCCAGATAGCGCCAGCGCAGGGACTCGATGCGCTCCAGCAGCACCAGCTCCACCACCGGGGAATCCTGCGCCTGGTCGAGTACCCGCCAGCTGTCGCGCAGCAGGCGCTCGCGTTCCAGCCGGTAGCGCACCCGCTCCAGGCCCGGACGCGGCTGCTGCAGCGGATTACGCCAGCCGCCGCGGGTGAAGGTCACCGGGCCTTCGCCGGAGATCCCGTCCAGTGCCGGCCGCACGTCGCCGAAACCGTCGCGCACCGGGCGCAGCCGCAGTTGCTGCAGGTCATCGCGCAGGCGCCGGTAGGCATTCTGGAACGCGGCGGTACGCGCCATGGCGGCCTCCACCTCGCCGCGGGTGCGCAGCACGCTGTCCAGCCCGCCGTAGGCCATCACCGACATCAGCCCAAAGATGCCGATCACCACGATCAGTTCCAGCAGGGTAAAGCCGCGCTGCGGGTTCATGGCCGGCCGCTCTGGGAGATGAACGCGGAGAGGCTGGCCAGCGAGGTCTCCCGCTCGCGGTCGAGCTGGACCTCGATGTCCAGGCGCCGCAGCTGTTCGTCCTGGGTGTTCTGGATCAGCAGCTCCCAGCGCCAGACCTGCCCGCCCAGCTCCACCTCGCCGTTGCTGCGCCCGGTGGCGGGCCACTGCGGTTCGGCCATGATCTCGCTGAGACGGTTGTGCGCCACCCACAGGGCCAGGGTCTTCTGCCGCAGATGGCCGGCCTGGTCGGCGTAGCGCGCCATCGCCGAGAGGATGGCGGCCAGCGCAATGGCCAGCACCGCGACGGCCGCCAGCACTTCCACCAGCGTGAAGCCCCGGCTGCGGGCGCGGCGGATCATGGCGGCAGCTCGATGCGCTGCTGGCTGAGCCGCCCGAAGGCATCGGCCTGGATGCGGTAGTAGGTCGGCAGGCCGGGCGCGGAGAGGTCCACGTCGAAGGCCGTGACCTCGCCGCTGGAGAGAAAATACGCGTGCGGATCGAGCGAGGCGTCTTCATCGGCCGTGTCGCTGGCCGGCGGCACGCTGCGACCTTCCACGTACAGGGCGATGGTCAGCGGCGCGGGCAGGGTGCGCGGGCGCAGCGGGCCGCCCACGGCGTAGGGCTGCCAGCGGCCCTGCTCACCCTGGACCACGAACAGATAACCCGCCGTGCTGTGGCGCAGCCCCAGTTGCAGATTCTGGCTTTCGGCTTCCTCGTGGGCCAGCTGCAGGATCTGGTAGAGGCGCCGGGCCTCCTGCTCGAGCTGATCGTCCAGCGAGCGGCTGCCGATGGAGAGCACCGCAAAGCTGAGGATGACGCCGATGATCAGCACCACCACCAGCACTTCCACCAGCGTGAAGCCGCTTGCGCGCGGCGGTCTCGGGTGGTGCATGCGGGGCGCGGGCCGCTATTCCCAGTTGCCGATGTCGGCGGCCGCGCCTTCGCCGCCCGGACGGTTGTCGGCGCCGAGCGAGAACAGATCGAATTCACCCTTCACGCCGGGCTGCAGGTACTGGTAGGGATTGCCCCAGGGATCCTTGGGCAGATTCTTGATATAGCCGCCGGTCTTCCAGTTGCGCGCCTCCGGCTCGCCGGAGGGCTTGGTCACCAGCGCTTCCAGCCCCTGTTGCGTCGAGGGGTAGTGGAAATTGTCGAGCTTGTACAGATTGAGCGTGGATTCGAGCACGCGGATATCCTGCCGGGCCTTGGCGATGCGGGCGTCGTCGGGCCGGTCCATGATCCGCGGCACCACCACGGCGGCGAGTATGCCGAGAATGACGACCACGACCATGATCTCGATCAGGGTGAAACCGCGCTGGGCGGTGGAGGCGGGCAGGAACATGAGCGATCTGGACAGGTGGGATAATGCGGGAAAAAGCGCGTGCTGCGCGCACACGACGGGTTCAATTGATGATAACAGGCGTCCGGAAGTTCCGTTTGCAGTGGCAGGCCCCGCTGGCGCTCATGCTGCTGTTGCTGCTGACCGAGACCCTGGGAGACACCGGCCGCCAGTGGCTGGCGTTCGACCGCGGCGCCATCGAGTCCGGCCAGGTCTGGCGCCTGCTCACCGGCAATCTCGTGCACCTGGGCTGGTGGCACTGGTTTCTCAACGAGCTGGGGCTGGTGGTGCTGGTGCTGCTCTGCCCGCAGCCGCTGCCGGGCCGGGAATGGGCGCGGCGCGTGGTCCTGCTCGCCCTCTCCACCAGCGCGGGACTGTACCTCGCGGTGCCGGGGCTCGGGCACTATGTCGGCATGTCGGGGGTGATCCACGGTCTGTTCGTGCTGGGGCTGCTGCCGCAGGCGCGCCGGGGGGACCTGATCGCGCTGGGCTGCCTGCTGTACCTGTTCGGCAAGATCGGCTGGGAGCTGTACGCCGGCGCGCCGGTTTCCGACGAGCAGGCCATCGGCGGGCGCGTGATCGTGGAATCACATTTGTTCGGCGTGCTCGGCGCGCTAGGCTATGCGCTGATGTGCCGGTTCTGGACCCGTGGCGGGTCCGCTGCCAAGGAGACCATCTGAATGTTCGTCGTACTTTTTCCCGGCCAGGGTTCCCAGGCGGTCGGCATGCTCTCGGCCCATGCCGGCGGCGTGGTGGCAGAGACCTTTGCCGAGGCCAGCAAGGTACTGGGCTGGGATGTCTGGGCGCTGTGCCAGCAGGGCCCGGCCGATCAGCTCAATCGCACGGAAAGAACCCAGCCGGCGCTGCTGACCGCCGGCGTGGCGCTGTGGCGCCTGTGGCAGCAGCAGGCGCTGCCGCGGCCGGCCGGCATGGCCGGGCACAGCCTGGGCGAGTACACGGCGCTGGTCGCGGCCGACAGCCTGGACTTTGCGGCGGCCCTGCGCCTGGTGGAGCTGCGCGGCCAGCTCATGCAGGCGGCGGTGCCGGAAGGCCAGGGCGGCATGGCCGCAGTGATCGGCCTGGAGGACGCGCAGGTGGAGGCGCTGTGCGCCCAGGCCCCGGCAGGCCAGGTGCTGGAACCGGTCAATTACAACGCACCCGGCCAGGTGGTGGTGGCGGGCAGCCGTGCCGCGCTGGACTGGCTGGCGGCCAACGGCAAGGCCCACGGCGCCCGCATGGTGATGCCGCTGCCGGTCTCGGTGCCCTCGCACTGCTCGCTGATGCAGGGCGCCGCAGAGCGTCTGGCCGAGGCCCTGGCGCGTACTGAGTTTCACACGCCTGCCATACCGGTCTTCCATAATCTGGACGCACAGGCGCGCCAGCGCGCGGCCGACATCCGCGTCGCGCTGGCCGCCCAGCTGCACTCTCCGGTGCGCTGGACGCAGACCATCGAGCAGTTCGTGCACGGGGGGATCACGCAGTTCGTGGAATGCGGGCCCGGCAAGGTTCTGGCCGGGCTCAACAAGCGCATCGCCAAGGACAGCCGTACGCTGAACCTGGAGACGCCGGAGGCCTTTGCGACCGCCGCCGAGTGGCTGGCCGCCTGACGCCGACCGCACAACCGCAGGGAGTGGAGAGAACATGAAATTCGAATCTGACGTGGCGCTGGTCACCGGTGCGAGCCGCGGCATCGGCCGTGCCATCGCCCTGCGCCTGGCGTCCGAGGGCGTCAGGGTCATCGGCACCGCCACCACCACCGCCGGCGCGGAGGGCATCAGCCAGGCCCTGTCGGCGCTGGGCGGGCAGGGGCGGGTGCTCGACGTGCGCGACGCGCCGGCCGTCGAAGCGCTGATCGCCGATCTGGGGCCGTTGTCCATCCTGGTGAACAACGCCGGGGTCACCCGCGACAACCTGCTGCTGCGCATGAAGGACGCCGAGTGGGACGAGGTGATCCAGACCGATCTGGGCAGCGTGTTCCGGCTGTCGCGCGCCGTGCTCAAGGGCATGATGAAGGCGCGCTACGGGCGCATCGTCAGCGTCGGCTCGGTGGTGGGCGCCCGCGGCAATGCCGGCCAAGCCAATTACTGCGCCGCCAAGGCCGGAGTGGTCGGATTCTCCAAGGCGCTGGCGCAGGAGATCGGCTCGCGCAACATCACCGTCAACGTGGTTGCGCCGGGGTTCATCGAAACCGACATGACCCGCGACCTGGGCGAGGACACCCGCACCCGGCTCACCGCGCAGATTCCCGCCGGACGCCTGGGGCAGGCGGAGGACATCGCCGCCGCGGTGGCGTTCCTGGCCAGCCGCGACGCCGGCTACATCACCGGTGAAACCCTGCATGTCAATGGCGGGATGCACATGGTTTGAGGCAGGGCCCCGGGCTGGCTGTTTCCACCGGGGGATTCACTTACAATGGCGCGGTTTATTCATACAACGTTTGTCAGGAGTGACGCATGAGCAGTCTCGAAGAGAAGGTCAAGAAGATCATCGCCGAGCAGTTGTCTGTTGCAGAAGACCAGATCACGCCGGGGGCTTCCTTCGTGGAAGACCTGGGCGCCGATTCGCTGGATACCGTGGAACTGGTGATGGCGCTGGAGGAAGAGTTCGAGATCGACATTCCCGACGAGGAAGCCGAGAAGATCGTCACCTTCCAGGACGTGCTCAACTACATCAAGGCGCACGCCGCACCCCAGGGCTGAGCCCAGCCACCCCGCCAGCGCAACCGGATCAGGGTAGAAGATGAGTCGAAGACGTGTGGTAGTGACGGGCCTGGGCATCGTTTCCCCGGTCGGCAATACGGTCGATTCAGCCTGGTCCAACCTGCTGGCGGGGCGTTCCGGAATCGGGCCGATCACGTCTTATGACGCCTCGGCCTATTCCACCCGCTTTGCCGGCCTGGTCAGGGATTTCGACCCGGCCCAGTGGATGGGTCCCAAGGAAGCCAAGCGGGTGGACCCCTTCATCCACTACGGCGTGGCCGCCGCCAAGCAGGCGGTGCAGGACGCCGGTCTGGCCATCACCGACGACAACCGCGAGCGCATCGGCATCTGCGTGGGCTCGGGCATCGGCGGCATCGGCACCATCGAAGAGGAGTGCCGCACGCTGCACGCCAGCGGCCCGCGTCGCGTCTCCCCATTCTTTGTTCCGTCCTCGATCATCAACATGATCTCGGGGCACATTTCCATTGATCTGGGCATCACCGGCCCCAACCTGGCGACGGTGAGCGCCTGCACCACCGGCGCCCACGCCATCGGTGTGGCCATGCGCATGATCCAGCACGGTGACGCCGAGGTATTCATCGCCGGCGGTGCCGAGTGCGGGTCCGCGCCGGCCGGCATGGCGGGGTTCTGCCAGGCGCGCGCGCTGTCCACCCGCAACGATGCGCCCGAGCAGGCCAGCCGCCCCTTCGACAAGGACCGCGACGGCTTCGTACTCGGCGACGGTGCCGGGGTGCTGGTGCTCGAGGAACTGGGCCACGCCCAGGCCCGCGGGGCCCGCATCTATGCCGAGCTGATCGGCTTTGGCATGTCGGGTGACGCTTTCCATATCACCCTGCCGCCGGAGGGCGGTCACGGCGCCCGGCGGGCGATGCAGAACGCCCTCAAGGACGCCGGCCTGAACCCGGAGCAGGTGGACTACATCAACGCCCACGGCACCTCCACCCCGGCCGGCGACATCGCCGAGACCGAGGCGATCAAGGCGGCCTTCGGCGCGCACGCACGCCAGCTGGCGGTCTCGTCCACCAAGTCCATGACCGGCCATCTGCTGGGCGCCGCCGGCGGTATCGAGGCGCTGTTCAGCGTGCTCGCCCTGCGCGACGGCGTGATGCCGCCGACGATCAACCTGGACAACCCGGACGAGGGCTGCGATCTGGACTACGTGCCGCACACGGCGCGGGAGCGCCGTCTGGACGTGGTGCTGTCCAACTCCTTCGGCTTTGGCGGAACCAACGGGACACTCGCGTTCAAGCGCTACGCCTGAACCGGACGGTCACATGAGCTTTCACGCTCAATTGCCTGTCTGGATTGATTTATTTGATCTGCACGCGGCGTATCCGGAACGTTATCCCTTTCTCCTGCAGAGCGTGGCCGGGCACCCCCGCTCGGGCCGTTACGACCTGCTGTTTGCCCATCCCGGGGAGGCCCTGGCCCTGCGCGCGGGCGAGGGTCCCGATTTCTTTGCCGAGTTGAACCGGCGCGCCGGCGCCCTGCCGCGCCTGGACAACCCCGATCTGCCCTACTGCGGCGGCTGGTTCCTGTTGCTGGGCTTCGAGGCGGCGCAATGGGTGGAGCCGCGCCTGCGGCTGGCGCCCAGCCGTTCCGGCCTGCCCGACGGGCTGGCCGTGCGCTGTCCCTCGGCGGTGATTGCCGACCGCGAGCGCCGCTGCCTGTACCTGGTCAGCGAGCAGGGCGCGGCGGCGCTGGACACGCTGCGTGCCGATGTGGAGGCCGTGCTGAGCCGCCCGGCGCCGGCGCCGGCGGACGCGCTGATTGCGCAGGTGGAGGAAGATCCGCCGCAGCAGTTCCTCGACGGCGTGGCCCGCATTCTCGATTACCTCGGCGCCGGCGACGTGTTCCAGGTCAATCTGTCCCGCGCCTGGCGGGCGCGGCTGGGGCCGGGGACCGACTACCGCGATCTCTACCGTCGCCTGCGCCAGACCAATCCGGCGCCGTTTGCCGGTCTGGCGCGCTGGGGCGGGGCGGCGGTCATCAGCTCCTCGCCCGAGCGGCTGGTGCAGGTGGCGGACGGCTGGGTGGAAACCCGGCCGATCGCCGGGACGCGTCCGCGCGGGCAGGGCGAGGCCCAGGACGGCGCCCTGCGCCGCGAGCTGGTCGGCAATCTCAAGGAGCGCGCCGAACACGTCATGCTCATCGACCTCGAACGCAACGACCTGGGGCGCCTCTGCGAGCCCGGCACGGTCAGCGTCAGCGAGCTGATGAGCGTGGAGAGCTATGCCCACGTGCATCACATCGTGTCCAACATCCGCGGCCGGCTGCGTGCGGATGTGGGCCCGGGCGAGGTGCTGCGTGCGGTCTTCCCTGGCGGCACCATCACCGGCTGCCCCAAGGTGCGCGCCACCGAGATCATCGCCGAGCTGGAGTGCGGCCCGCGCGGCGCCTACACCGGCGCCATGGGCTACCTGTCGCGCTGCGGCCGTCTGGACTGCAACATCCTGATCCGCAGCCTGACCGTGGAGGGCGGGGTGGCGACCCTGCGCGCCGGTGCCGGCATCGTGGCCGATTCGCAGCCCGAGGCCGAGCTGGCCGAGACCCGCGCCAAGGCGCGCGGCCTGCTGCTGGCCCTGGGGGCGAGGCTGTGAAGGCCCGGCGCAACGGCCGGCCCGAGCGCGCCGCGCTGGCCTGGAGTCGCGGCCTGCATTATGGCGACGGAGTGTTCAGAACATTATTGAAGTATCAATCTCAAATAATTGATATTGAACATCATTTAAAAAAAATATCGGATGATTGCGCGCGCCTGCATCTGGCCCCGCCCGATCACGATGCGCTGTACGCCGACAGCCTGGCGGTGAGCCGTGAACGCGAGACCGCGGTGATCAAGTGGCTGGTGCTGCGCCAGGCCGGCGACCGCGGCTACGCCCCCGGCGGCGAGGCCAGTGAGCGTCTGGTGCTGTGTGCGCCGCCGCCGAGCTATCCGGCCGCCTGCTGGACGCAGGGCATCCGGGCGCTGCGTTCAGCCGTGACCCTGGCGCCGCAGCCGCTGCTGGCAGGCGTCAAGCATCTCAATCGCCTGGAGCAGGTGCTGGCTTCGCGCGGCTGGCCGGACGGGGTGCTGGAAGCCCTTCAGACCGACCCGGGCGGGCACCCGCTGTGCGGGACGCGCAGCAACCTGTTCTGGGTGAAAAACGGCTGCCTTTATACTCCGGACCTCGGTCTCGGCGGCGTCTGCGGCATCATGCGAAACAAGATCATGCACCTGGCGCACAGCCTGAACATTCCCCTGTACGTCGTCCGTGCCCCCTGGCAGAGCTTGCTGGAGGCCGACGAGGCCTTCATCTGCAATGCCCTGATCGGGCTCTGGCCGCTGCGGGCGCTGGACGAGCGACGCTGGCCGGCGCCCGGTCCGGTCAGCCGGCGGCTGCAGGCAGCGCTGGCACATCCGCGGCTGGTGGCGGCATGAGGCGCCGCCCATTCCTGCTGGTCTGCGGACTGGCGCTGGCCGTTGCCGCCGGGCTCGCTGCCGACGCGTGGCGCCTGCTGCACCGCGCCCTGCCGCTGGAGCAGCCGGCGGTGCTCGACGTGGCCAGCGGCCAGACGCTGGCCGGACTGCTGGCCAAGCTGCGGGGCGACGGCCTGCTGGTGCCCGCGCGGCTGGCGCTGTACCTGCGCGTCCACGCCCGCCTGCGCGGCCTGAGCGATGGCCTGAAGGCCGGTGAATACCGCCTGGAGCCGGGGCTCACGGCGACCGGGCTGCTGGCCCTGGTGACCTCGGGCCGCACCGTGCTCCATGAACTGCGCCTGGTCGAGGGCTGGACCTTCGCGCAGGCCCTGGAAGCGGTGCGCGCCCACCCGGCGCTGCGCCAGACCGCCGACACGGCCGATCCGCAGGCGGTGATGGCCGCGCTGGGGCAGGCCGGGCTGCACCCGGAAGGCCAGCTGCTGCCGGACACCTATCATTTCGCCCGCGGCACCACTGATCTCGCGTTCCTGCGCCGCGCCTTCCTGGCCCAGCAGTCGGTACTCGGCAGCGAGTGGCCGACGCGTGCCTCCGGGCTGCCGTACCAGCGGCCCTACGAGGCGCTGATCCTTGCTTCCATCGTCGAGAAGGAGACCGGCCTGGCCGCCGAGCGGCCGCGGATCGCCGGCGTCTTCATCAACCGTCTGCAGCGCCGCATGCGCCTGCAGACCGATCCCACCGTGATCTACGGCATGGGCGCGGCCTATCGCGGCAATCTGCGCCGCAAGGATCTCACCACCGACTCGCCCTACAACACCTATACCCGCCGCGGGCTGCCGCCCACGCCCATCTGCCTGCCCGGACGCGCGGCCATCACGGCGGCCCTGCACCCGGAAGCCACCACCGCGCTCTACTTCGTGGCGCGCGGCGACGGCAGCGGCGCGCATGTGTTTTCCGACACCCTGGCCGAACACAACGCGGCAGTCCGCGATTACCTGCGCAACCTGCGCCGGAGCCGGCCATGAGCGCGCCTGGCCGGCTGATCACCCTGGAGGGCGGCGAGGGTGCGGGCAAGTCCACCCATTGCCGGTTCATCGCCGATTGGCTGCAGGCGCGCGGCCGGCAGGTAACCGTCACCCGCGAGCCCGGCGGCTCGCCGCTGGCCGAGGCGGTGCGCGGCATCGTCCTGCAGGACTGGGCGGAGGGCACCACGCCCGAGACCGAAGTCCTGCTGATGTTCGCTGCCCGTGCCGCGCACTGGCACGCCACCATCGCGCCGGCGCTGGCGCTGGGCGTGGATGTGGTCTGCGACCGCTTCGTGGATTCCAGTTACGCCTACCAGGGTGGCGGCCAGGGGCTGGATCCGCGTCACCTGCAGGCGCTGGAGGCACTGGTGCTCGGCGGCGCCCGGCCGGATCTCACCCTGCTGCTCGATCTGGAGCCGCAGCTCGGTCTGGCGCGCGCCCGCCAGCGTGGCGATGCCAACCGCTTCGAAGCCCAGAACCTGGCCTACATGACCCGCGTCCGCGAGGCCTTCCTGGCACGGGCCAGGGCCGAGCCCGGACGCTTTGCGGTCATCGACGCGGCCCAGCCGCTGGACCGGGTACGCCAGGCCCTGGTCCGGGTCCTGGAGGAACGGCTATGAACGCGCCGCTGCCCTGGCAGCAGGAACACTGGCTGCAGCTGAGCGCCCAGATCCTCCAGAACCGGCTGCCCCAGGCCCTGCTGCTGTCCGGCCCGGCCGGGGTGGGCAAGCGCCACTTCACCCGCGCCCTGGCGGCCTTCCTGCTGTGCGAGGCCCGCGGCGGCCAGGCCTGCGGCGCCTGCCGCTCCTGCCAGCAGCTGGCGGCCGGTTCGCACCCCAACCTGTTCTGGCTGAGCCGGCTCAGCGACGACAAGAGCGGCAAGGAAAAGCGCGATATCCAGATCGAACAGGTCCGCCAGCTCGGCGAGCGCCTGGCGCTGGCCAGCCACTACGACCAGCCCAAGCTGGCGGTGATCGAACCGGCCGACGCGCTCAACGCCAGCAGCGCCAATGCGCTGCTCAAGACCATCGAGGAGCCGCCGCCGCGCACCCATCTGCTGCTGGTCACCGAGCGCCCGCAGAGCCTGCCGGCCACGCTGCGCTCACGCTGCCAGAAGCTACGGTTCGGCGCCCCGCCGCCCGAGATCGCGCGCAGCTGGCTGCAACAGGCGGGTGGCGATCCCCGCGCCCTGGAAGAGGCGCAGGGCGCACCGCTGCAGGCGCTGGCGCTGAGCAGCGGCGACGGCCTGCAGCAGCGTCTGGACTGGGCGCGCGACTGGCTGGACATCGCCCGCGGCAAATTGAACGTGCTGACCTTTGCCGCCCAGGTGGACAAGGATCAGGTCGCGGATTTCATCGACTGGCTGATCGCCTGGCTGGGGCGCCAGCTGCAGCAGTCGGTCCTGGGTCAGGATGGCCCGGCTTCCGCGCACAGCCTCGACCTGCTGCTGGGCCAGGCGCTGGAGAGCCGCGCGGGCCTGGCGCGCAACCTCAGTCCGGCGCTCACCGTCGAGGGGCTGGCCATCCTCTGGTGGCGGCAGACCCGCCCCGCGCGCGGGGCCTGAAGCGCGAATGAAATCTGCTAAGGTTGTGGCCATCATCCAGGACGGGTCCTAGCATGAGCACACCGATGCGCCCGGGGACGGGGGTCCAGCCGGGCATTCTCAACCTCAACATCACCGACAAGTCGGCGCTCTATGTCGCCTACATGCCCTATGTGCGCAACGGTGGCCTGTTCATCCCCACCACCAAGGAATACAAGCTGGGCGATGAAGTCTTCATGGTGCTGTCGCTGATGGACAGCAACGAGCGCCTGCCGGTAGCCGGCAAGGTCATCTGGGTGACGCCGCGCGGCGCACAGAACAAGCGCCAGCAGGGCATCGGCATCCAGTTCAGCAGCCAGGACGAGGGCCAGACGCAGAAGAAGATCGAGGTCCTGCTGGCCGGCGCCCTGGGCGCGGACCGCCCCACCCAGACCATGTAGCCCAGCCCTGCATGCCACAAAAAAGCCGCCCGGGGGCGGCTTTTTTGTGGGCGAGGATCCGGCTCGCTCAGGGAATGAGCACCGGCCCCTGGACCGGCGTGCTCAGCTTCTTGCCGGTCCGGTCGGCCAGGCCGGCGCCGACTTCCACCTGGTAGCGTCCCGCCGCGGCGACCGGAAACACCAGCATGCGGGGGTTCTTGGGATTGACCTGCCAGCTGCCGTTGAGCGTGCGGCCATTGCTGTCCTTGACCTTGACCAGGCTGTTGGCGCTGGCGGCGCTGGCGAACGGGCCGTTGAACAACAGCACCACGGCGCGGGTGTAGCTCGCCGAACCGGCATAGACCACCGACAGGGCCTGAGGATTTTCCTTGCCCCACCAGGCCGCGATCTTCTCCGCCGGTGCGGGTGCGGGAGCCGGAGTGGGTTTGGGGGCCGGAGCGGCCGGTTTGGGAGCGGGCTTGGGTGCGGGTTTGGGAGCCGGGGCCGGCTGCGGTTCAGGCTTGGGCGCCGGGGCCACGGCGACGATCGGGTCCGGCTCGGTGGGTTCGAGGGCGGGCAGGCTGTCCGCTTCGCTGTCAGCGTCCGCCAGGGCGTCGAGATCGGCCAGCTCATCCAGGCTCGCTTCCTCGGCGACGCCGGCGGAGGGATCGCTGAGAATGCCGTCGGGTGCGGTGAGACGCACGTTGCCCGGGATCGGCGCGGGAACCAGCGGCTGGGCCACCACCTCGGCCACGCTGGGCGGGCGGACCACACGCAGATCCTGCGACTGCATCGGGAACTGGTAGCTGAGACCGTAGTAGGTGCCAGCCCCCACGGCCAGCATGGCAATGAAAATACCGAGCACTTTCAGCATTACAGACGTTCCCCCATGTTTTTTGCCCGGCCAGCGGGCAGATTGTTCGAGCCGCTCGCACCAATGCGGCAGCACGCGGACTATCCCCGATGCCCGCATGGCCGTCAATGACGGACGAGTCAGCTTGGGCGGCGGCACGGATCGTGCGGCGATGCCTGCGGCTTGCAATAATAGCGGACTGCATTTTCCCCTGTCCCCCCAACACCGTCTTTCGGGAGTCGCGATGTCGGATCGCTATCTGGAGTTCACCCATTCCACCGTGGGCAAGAGCCTGTCGTCCCTGCTCGGCCTGCCGCAGCCTCCGCTGCTCAAGCGCGCCCAGGCCGCCTGGGCGGAAAAGCCGCTGGCAGGGCAGGCCGTGCTCGCGGCCAGCAGCAGCGGTGGCGTATTGGCCCCGGCCCTGCTGGAGGCCGTGGCCGAGGCCGGCGCCCAGTTGCGCATCGTGCCCGAGCACGCCGGCCTGGCGGTGCTCAAGGCGGCGGCGCAGCAGCTGCAGATCGGGCTGGAAGGCAATCCGCCGCCGTCCAGCGGAGGGGCGCGCAGTCAGGCGGTGGTCTTTGACGCCAGCGGGTTTGCCTCGGTCGCACAGCTGCGCGAGCTGTACGATCTCTTCCACGCCGTCATCCCGCAGCTGGCCGCCAACGGCCGCATCCTGCTGGTGTCGCGCGCGCCGTCCAGCCTCGACGGCATTGCCGAAAAAACCTGCGCCCGGGCGCTGCACGGCTTCATCCGCTCGCTGGCCAAGGAAGTGGGCAAGAAGGGCATCACCGCCAATCTGCTGGAAGTGGCCAAGGGTGCGGAGCTGCACCTGCACGGCCCGATCCGGTTCCTGCTCACCGAGCACGCCGCCTTCATCACCGGCCAGGTGCTGCCGGTCAGCGCCACGCACGTGGAGGCACAGCGCCTGCCGGGTTCGCTGGGCGGCAAGGTGGCGCTGGTCACCGGCGCGGCGCGCGGGATCGGCGCGTCCATCGCCCAGGTACTGGCGCGCGAGGGCGCGCAGATCGTGGGGGTGGACCACCCCTCGCAGGAAGGCAGCCTGGGCCAGACGATGAGCGAGGTCGGCGGTCTGGGTCTGGCGCTCGACGTCACCGCCCCCGATGCCGCACAGCGCATCGCCAGCCAGATCGCGCCCCGCTTCAGCGGGCTGGACATCGTGGTGCACAACGCGGGCGTGACGCGCGACAAGATGCTGCGCAACATGCCGCCGCATTTCTGGGACATGGTGCTGGACATCAACCTGGGGGCGATCCTGCGCATCAATGAAGGCCTGCTCCGCCAGGGTCTGAATGCCGGTGCGCGCATGGTCTGCATTTCGTCCATCGGCGGCATCGCCGGCAATGCCGGCCAGACCAATTACGGCAGCACCAAGGCCGGGGTGATCGGCTATGCCGACGCCATGGCCGGCACGCTGGCCCGGCTGGGCGGTGCGATCAACGCCGTTGCCCCGGGCTTCATCGAGACGCAGATGACGGCGCAGATGCCCATGGGGCCGCGCGAGGTCGGGCGCCGCCTCAACTCGCTCTCGCAGGGCGGTCTGCCGCAGGATATTGCCGAGGCGGTTGCCTTCCTGGCGTCGCCGGCTGCCAGCGGCATCAACGGCGCCACCCTGCGCGTATGCGGGCAGAATTTTGTCGGCGCCTGAGCCCGGGACTGCGGCCACGTTGCGATTCATCGCCGAATCGCGGCTGCCCACGCCGTTCGCGGAATTCCGCGTGGCGGTCTATGCCGCGCCGGACGGCAAGGAGCATCTGGCGCTCACCCTCAATGAACTGGGCGGCGAGCCGCCGCTGGTGCGCCTGCATTCGGAATGTCTCACCGGCGACGCGCTGTTCTCACTGCGCTGCGACTGCGGCGCACAGCTGGAAGGCGCGCTGGAGATGATCGCCCAGGCCGGCCGCGGCGCCGTGCTGTACCTGCGCCAGGAAGGCCGGGGCATCGGCCTGGGCAACAAGATCCGGGCCTATGCGCTGCAGGATCAGGGTGTGGACACGGTGGAGGCCAATCACCAGCTCGGCTTTCCGGCCGACAGCCGCGATTTTGGTCTGGCGGTGGAACTGCTTGGCGTGCTGGGTCTGCGCCGTATCCGCCTGATGACCAACAATCCGCGCAAGCTCGAGCAGCTGGAGCGCGCCGGGATCGAGGTCGTGGAGCGTGTCCCGCTGGAGCTGGGTCAGAATCCGCACAACGCCCGCTACCTGGCCACCAAGCGGCTGAAGCTGGGACACCTGCTGAGCCTGCCCCTGCCATGAGCAATGCCGCTCCCGATACCGCCGTTGTGCGGGTGAACTGGTTCCGCGAGCTGGGCCGTCTGTCCACCTCCACCTACCGCGCCTCGCGCGGCTTTGCGCCCCTGCTCAAGCTGCTGGCCAGCGAGGACGATCTGACCCGCGATGATCTGGCGCTGGCCGTGGACCGGGCATTCGACGGCCTGTACCAGCATCCGCTGATGGCGCAGAGCCAGCAGTTCACGCGCTTCCTGCGCAAGCGCCGGCTGATCCCGGATGAGCAGTCCACCGAGGAGCTGATCCGCTTCGTCCTCGAACAGACCGTGGCGCGCAGCCCGGTGGCGGTACCGCAGGCGCTGGTGGACGAGTTCTGGCAGTTCTTCAACGAGCTGTTCTCCAGCCCCGAGCTCAAGGGCCTGGGCGAGCTGACGCTGGACATGGTGCGGCTGGTGGTCAAGACCTACGAACCGCTGCTGGTCGAGATCATCAACCTGCTCAAGGCCGGCCGCCGCTTCAACCAGTGGCAGCTCAACGAGATCCTGCGCCGCGCGGCGATGGTGCGCAGCGACGCGCTGATCGTGCGCCGCCAGATCAAGGCGATCCGCCACATCAAGCCCTTTTTCCAGGCCGACCCGCGGGATTTCAAGCACCAGGCGCAGATCGTGGCGCAGATGGTGGGCGAGTTCGGGCCATTCTTCATCAAGCTGGCGCAGGTGGCGGCGGCCAATGCCGATTTTCTCCCTGACGAGATCGCGCGCGAGCTGGCGGTGTTTCACGAAGACGTGCCGCCGATGAGCGAAGAGGAAGTCAACGCCGCCTTCATCGAATGCTACGGCCAGCTGCCGCACAAGCTGTTCCTGGAGTTCGACGCCTCGCGGCCGGTCAAATCCGGTTCCATCGGCAGTGTCTATTTTGCCAAGAAGCCGTTCATGGAAGACGGCAGGGAAGTGCTGCGCCCGGTCGTGATCAAGGTGGGCCGGCACAATCTCGACCGCGAGTTCGCCATCGGCAAGCTGGTGCTCGGGCTTGCCATCATGTCCAGCCAGTACTGGGCGCCGCATTCCAAGCTCACGCCCTTCCTGCGCGCCATGCAGGCGCAGGTGGATGAATTCGTCGCCGGCTTCATGGAGGAGCTGGACTTTGAAGCCGAGGCGCGCAATCACCTGCGTTTTCTTGAGCGCAGTCGGCATTCCGGCGTCTGGCACGTGCCGGCGCTCTATGGTCAGAGCCGCCGCATACTCGAGATGGAATACCTGGCCGATGCCTCCAGCCTCGGCCGCGCGCTGAGCGAGCTGCCCCCCGGACAGCGCCGCCAGTTCCAGTCGCGCATCGCCGAAAAGCTGCTCTATACCCTGCTGTACCACGGGCTGGTGCACCGCGAGATCCACGGCGACCTGCACCCGGGCAATCTGATGGTGGACCCGGACGGCGAGCTGCACCTGATCGACTGGGGCAACGTGGTGGCGCTGGACGGCAAGTGGCAGGCGGTCTGGGATTACCTGGCCGGCGCCATCCTGGGCAATACCACGCTGCTCACGGATGCGCTGATCCGCGTCAGCACCGAGCCGGAGGCCAACGCCGCCCGCCGCGAGGAGATCCGCAGGCTGCTGGACGAGACGCTGGCCCGCAAGGGCATCGTGCCGCTGGACCGCGCCAACATCCTGCGCGAGCTGCGCCGTGGCGGCTGGCAGGGCCTGCACCAGCGTGGCCAGACCGTGCTGCATCTGATGTCCAACACCCAGCAGGCCGGGCTGGTGCTCAAGCGCGACTACCTGCATCTGTCCCGCGCGCTGTTTGCGGTGGTCGGCAGCCTGGCCAGCCTGTACGAGTCCACGCCCCGGCAATACCTGCTGCGTGACCTGGCGCGCACCTGCGTGCGTCTGCCTCTGACCCTGGCGCGCGAACAGTTGCGGGTGCGCAGCCGGCAGTGGTCGGGCCGCCTGGCCACCGGCCTGCCTGCGGTGCTGCGCCGCCGCTCCCGATCCGCCGCGATCGCGGCACCATGAGCTGCGACTGATGCTGTACGCCCTGGCCCGCCGCGCCCTGTTCTCGCTGGACGCCGAGACCGCCCACGATCTCGCCATCCATTCCTTCCGGCATTTTCCGCAGCTGGCCACCCGCCCGTTCGCCGGGAGAGTGACGGACGCGCCGGTGACGCTGATGGGCCTGCGCTTTCCCAACCGTGTGGGCCTGGCCGCTGGCATGGACAAGAACGGCGAATGCCTGCGTGCCTGGGCGGCATTGGGCTTCGGCTTCGTGGAGGTGGGGACGGTCACCCCGCGCCCGCAGCCGGGCAATCCCCGGCCGCGCATGTTCCGTCTCACCCGGCAGCAGGCGCTGATCAACCGGCTCGGCTTCAACAACCGCGGCGTGGATTATCTGCTGGGGCAGGTGGCCGAGGCCGATTACCCTGGCGTACTCGGCATCAACATCGGCAAGAACGCCGATACCCCCATCGAGCGCGCGGCGGACGATTATCTGCACTGCCTGCAGCGTGTGCATGCGCGCGCGGATTACGTCACCGTCAATATCTCCAGCCCCAACACGCAGAATCTGCGCAGCCTGCAGGGTGAGGCGCCGCTGCAGCAGCTGCTCGGCAGGCTGGCGGCCGCACGGGAGGCGCTGGCCCAGCAGCACGGGAAGCGCACGCCCATGCTGATCAAGATCGCGCCGGACAATGACGCCGAACAGCTGCGCCGCATTGCCCTGGCCTGCCGCGAGAACGGCATGGACGGGATCATCGCCACCAATACCACCATCACCCGTCCCGGGCTTGCCGATGCCGCACAGGCCGCGGAAGCGGGCGGGCTGTCCGGCCGGCCGCTGGGCCCGCTGGCCGAACAGGCCCTGCGTGCGGTGCGCGCGGCAGTCGGTGCCGAGTACCCCCTGATCGGCGTCGGCGGTATCCTCAGCGGCCAGGACGCGCGGGCGCGGCGTGAGGCCGGAGCAGACCTGGTGCAGATTTACACCGGCTTCATATATCGCGGGCCGGAGCTGATCCGCGAGTGCGCGGCAGCGCTGGCCTGAGCCCACACGGCAAACCTATTTTCGGGAGCAACCATGATGATGCGGTGCCTGTCCTGCGTGATGACGATGCTGATGGCGGCCTGGGCTGCCCCGGCGGCGGCGGTCAACCTCGGCGATGAGGGTGTGCCCTATATCGCCGCCCAGTACGTGCACGAGATCAACGACCGCGAGCGGCTGTCCGAGCGTGGCAAGGGCTTTCAGATCACCGCCGGATTGCCGATCCGCGCCTGGCCGCAGACCGCCCTGGAGCTGTCCTACTACAGTGTGCAGCGCAAGCGGGACATTGACGGCAACCGCGATTATCAGACGGCGCTCTCGCTGGATTTCATCTACGACTTCGGCGTGTTCGGCTGGCTCAGCAGCCTGGATGAGAATCCGGTGCGACTGCCGCATTTCTCGCCCTTCGTGCTGCTGGGCATCAGCGCCGTGCAGGACGATGTGGCGGGTGTGCGGGAGACCTACCCCGGTCTGAACGCCGGTCTGGGGCTGCTGATCGATACCGGCTTTCGCGACTGGGCGGTGCGCACCGAGGCGCGCGTGCTGGCCCAGGACAACGATCGGTCGGTGCCCGGCCAGGAGCGCCTGCTGGATTACCGTCTCAGCCTGGGCCTGCAGATCCCGCTCGCCTTCTTCGGCGGCGGTGAACGCATCCCGGTCCCGCCGCTTGCGGCACAGCCCTTGCCGGCGGTGAAGGAAACTCCCGTAGCGCCCGGCTGCACTCTGGCGGGCCAGGCGCCGGTGCCCGGCCGCCCCGCCTGCGTGAGCGATGCCGACGGCGACGGCGTGCCCGACGACCAGGACATCTGCCCGGAGACGCCGGTCAGAACCGCCGTGGACGGACGCGGCTGTCCGGTGATCGTCGGCACCCAGATCATCAAGGGCGTGAACTTTCTCAGCGACTCGGCGCGGCTCACGGCCGCCTCGCTGGAGGCCCTGAACCGCACCGCCGCGACGCTGCAGGGCTACAACGGCCGCAATGCCATGATCGAGATCGCCGGCCATACCGACGCCACCGGCTCCGAGGCGCAGAACCTGCGTCTGTCGCAGCAGCGTGCCGAGACCGTGCGCGACTACCTGATCAGCCGTGGCGTCAACGCCGCGCAGCTGGTGGCGCGCGGCTACGGTTCCTCGCGCCCGGTGGCGGACAACCAGACCGAGCAGGGCAAGGCACTCAACCGTCGCGTGGAGTTCAGGATCGAGCTGCAGTAACGCGCATGACCGCCGTGATTCCGGACGCTCCCGCTTCTCCCTGCATACGGCACTGCGTGCTCGACGGCACCGGCGTCTGCGAGGGGTGCGGGCGCACGCTCGATGAGATCAGCAACTGGCTCGATGCCAGCGCCCCGCAGCGCCAGCAGATCTGCCAGCGTGCGCAGGCGCGCCGGGAAGCACGGGCGCTGCGACCACCCATTCCACCGCACAGCAAGCAAAATTCATGAGCCAGGATTCCATCCGCCGCGAGGACTTTGCCTACCGGCACCGTCTCGCCACCCGCTGGTCCGACATGGACCTGCTCGGCCACGTCAACAATGCCCGCTTCTTCAGCTTCGACGAGGATGCGCGGCTGGCCTACTTCCAGTCGCTGTGGGCGGATGACCCGCGTTTCTGGAAGGACTACGGCTTCATCCTGGCGAGCATCGGCTGCGATTTTCTCAGCCAGCTGCATCATCCCTCGGAGCTGGAGATGGGCTTTCGCATCAGCCGCCTCGGGCGTTCCAGCATGCAGACCCAGGGTGCTCTGTTCGTGGCCGACCGGCTGGTCGCCGTCACCCGCGGGGTGGTGGTGTGGTTCGACTACCAACTGCAGAAGACCCAGCCGCTGCCCGAGCACGTCCGGTCACTCATCCGCCAGCGCGAAGTGGTGCCTCCGCAGGAGTAGCGGGGAAGCGGTCTGTCACCAGCACCTGTTCCAGACTCAGGGGGCCGGGCCGCGGGTGTGCCGGCTGCAGGGCCTTGCCGATGGCGATCATCAGGCTGATCTCATGGTCGGCCGGCAGCCGGATCAGCTCGCCGGCGCGCTCGAAATCGAAGCCGTCCAGCGGGCAGGAGTCGTAGCCCAGTTCCTGTGCCGCCAGCATCAGTGTCTGCGCGAGGATGCCGCAGGAACGGTGCCCTTCGTCGCGCTGGAAGCTGGTGCGCGGGCCGTAGAAGCGCCGGATCTCGCTGACGATGGCGGAGCGGACCTCGCCCGGCGCCAGGCGCCAGCAGTGTTCCGGGTCGCGGTCCCAGGCCAGGCGGTCGAAGCACAGGATCAGCAGGAGCGAGGCGTCGGTGAGCTGGGGCTGGTCGCCGGCGATGAGGCGCAGCGCCTGCCGCAGCGCAGGATCCGCGACTTCCACGATGCGCCAGTGCTGGAGATTGAAGGCACTGGGCACACAGGCCACCTGTTCGAGCAGGCGCTGCCGCAGCTCGGCGGGCATGCGGTGCTGCGGGTCAAAGTACTTGACGGCGCGCCGCGCACGGATGGCTTCGGCCACCTTCATCAGAGTTTCAGTTCCGAGAGCTCGCGCGCTGGCGGGCTTTCTTCCCACAACCGGTCGAAGGTCTCCAGCAGCGGGCGCACCGCGGCGGGGGCGTCTTGCAGCAGCCGGGCCTCCAGCACCAGCACGCCCGCGCGCTGCAGCAGGTGGCGCTCGTCCACGATCAGGTATTCCTCGGGCGGCAGGTGGCGCTGCTCGGGCAGCAGCTGGCGGGCCTCGATGCGGCTCTGCGCCCGCCGCAGCAGTTCCACCAGGCGGTGGCCGCCCGCCATGGCCTGGCGCGACTGCTGCAGCAGGATGCGCATACGCACCCGCGGGTTGCTCAGGGCAAAGGTCTGCACTGCGTCCACAAAGCCGGGGCTGCCATAGGCGCGCGGGTCCAGACCCACGCTCATCAGCACGACGCTGCGGCGTGCCTGTGTCACCAGGCGCTGCGCGGCCTCGGCGTAGGCGTCCAGGCCCAGTACCGGCTCTGCCACCGGCGGCACTGCGGGGCGGGGCGCACGTTTCACGGCAGCCTGGCCTGCTCGGCGGCATTGCCGGTGTAGCTGCCGGGGGTCATCGCCACCAGCCGCTGCTTCTCGGCCTCCGGCAGATCCAGCGATTCGATGAAGCTGCGCATCGCCTCGCGGCCGATCTTCTGCCCGCGCGTCAGCCGCTTGAGCTGCTCGTAGGGTTCGGGCAGGTGATAGCGGCGCATCACCGTCTGGATGGCCTCGCCGAGCACTTCCCAGTTCTGGTCCAGATCCTGGCCCATACGCCAGGCGTCGGCCTCGAGCTTGCCGATGCCCTTGTGGATCGACTGGTAACCCACCACGGCGTGTGCCACGCCCACGCCGAGATTGCGCAGCACGGTGGAATCAGTCAGGTCGCGCTGCCAGCGCGAGACCGGCAGCTTCTCCGCCAGGTACTGGAGCAGCGCGTTGGCCAGCCCCAGGTTGCCCTCGCCATTCTCGAAGTCAATCGGATTGACCTTGTGCGGCATGGTGGACGAGCCGACCTCACCCGCCACCGTCTTCTGCTTGAAATACCCCAGCGAGATGTAGCCCCAGACATCGCGGGCAAAGTCGATGAGGATGGTGTTGAAGCGCGACAGGGCATGAAAGTATTCGGCGATGTAATCGTGCGGCTCGATCTGCGTGGTCGCCGGGCTCGGCACCAGGTCCAGCTCACGGATCAGGCCTGCCGACAGCGCGGCCCAGTCCACGTCCGGATAGGCGGCCAGATGCGCGTTGTAATTGCCCACCGCACCGTTGAGCTTGGCGAGGATCGGCACCGCGGCAAACTGTTCGCGCTGGCGCTTCAGGCGCTGGGCGAATACCGCCATCTCCTTGCCCAGGGTGGTGGGAGAGGCGGGCTGCCCGTGGGTGCGCGAGAGCATCGGCTGTTCGGCATACGAGCGCGCCAGCGCGGCGATGGCCTGGATCAGCTGGTCGAGCATCGGCAGCAGCACCTTGCTGCGCGCATCCCGCAGCATCAGCGCATGGGCGAGGTTGTTGATGTCCTCCGAGGTGCAGGCAAAGTGGACGAATTCCTTGAGCGCGCCCAGTTCGGGGTGCGGGCCGATCTTCTCCTTGAGGTAGTACTCCACCGCCTTGACGTCGTGATTGGTGGTGTCCTCGATGGTCTTGACCCGCTGCGCCTCGCCGATGTCGAACTGCTCGGCGATCTTCTCCAGCTTGTCGCGCGCCGAGGCGGTGAGCGCCGGCACTTCGGGAATCTGCGGATGCGCCGCCAGCGCTTCCAGCCAGCGGATCTCGGTCAGGATGCGATAGCGCATCAGGCCGTATTCGCTGAAGATTTCACGCAGGGCCACGGTTTTGACCGCATAGCGGCCGTCGATCGGGGAGATGGCGGAGAGGGAGGTCAGGTTCATTCGGATTTGATTCGCACGGTCAGTGTGTCATTTTACCCTGAGCCTTCCATCCGGAGCCGCACATGGCCGCATTTCGTCTCGAAAAGGACAGTCTGGGCAGCCTGCAGGTCCCGCGCGCGGCGCTGTGGGGTGCGCAGACCCAGCGCGCGGTGGAGAATTTCCCGGTTTCCGGGCTGCGCATGCCGCGCGGGTTCATCCGTGCCCTGGGGCTGATCAAGGCCAGCGCCGCCGAGGCCAACGAGCAGCTCGGCCTGCTGGAGCCGCGCATCGCCACCGCCATCCGCGCCGCCGCGCTGGCCGTGGCGGCCGGCGAGCACGACTCCCAGTTTCCGGTGGACGTGTTCCAGACCGGGTCGGGCACCTCCAGCAACATGAATGCCAACGAGGTGATCGCGCGGCTCGCCAGCCAGGCCTGCGGGCGCGCCGTGCACCCGAACGATCACGTCAATTTCGGGCAAAGCTCGAACGATGTCATTCCCACCGCCATCCACGTTGCCGCACAACTGGCACTCCGGGAACAGCTGCTGCCCGCACTGGGCCATCTGGCGCGCCGCATCGAGCGCAAGGGCCGCAGCCTGGCGCGGGTGAGCAAGACCGGGCGCACGCACCTGATGGATGCCATGCCGCTGCGCCTGGACCAGGAACTGGGCGGCTGGGCGGCGCAGATCCGCCAGGGCATTGCACGGATCGAATCGGTGCAGCCGCGCCTGCGCCAGCTGGCCCAGGGCGGAACCGCGGTGGGGACGGGCGTCAACGCCCATCCGCGATTCGCGCGCCTGTTTGCGCGGCTCCTGAGCCGCCAGGTCGGCTGCCGATTCGAACCCGCCGCCGACTATTTTGCGGCCCTGTCCAGCCAGGATACGGCGGTGGAACTCTCCGGCCAGCTCAAGACCCTGGCGGTCAGCCTGATGAAGATCGCCAACGATCTGCGCTGGATGAACTCCGGCCCGCTAGCCGGCCTTGGAGAGATCGAGCTGCCGGCGTTGCAGCCGGGTTCTTCGATCATGCCAGGCAAGGTCAATCCGGTGATCCCGGAATCGGTGTGTATGGTCTGCGCGCAGGTGATCGGCCACGACGCGGCGCTCACCGTGGCCGGGCAGAGCGGCAACTTCCAGCTCAACGTGATGCTGCCGCTGATCGCCTACGACCTGCTGCAGTCCATCGAACTGCTCGCCAATGCGTCAAGGCTGCTCGCCGATCAGGCGATTGCCGGCTTCAAGCTGCGCCGGCAGCGCCTGAACGAAAGCCTGGCCCGCAACCCGGTGCTGGTGACGGCGCTCAACGCCGAGATCGGCTA
The DNA here is from genome assembly GCA_046565985.1 of Gammaproteobacteria bacterium. Classification (GTDB taxonomy): domain Bacteria; phylum Pseudomonadota; class Gammaproteobacteria; order Nevskiales; family Nevskiaceae; genus Polycyclovorans. The sequence goes on along the minus strand of JBKHXN010000021.1, from coordinate 5,099 downwards.
TGAACGTGCCGCCGCCATTGCCAAGCAGGCCTATCAGGAAGGCCGCCCGGTGTTCGATGTGGCACTGGAAATGAGCGGCCTGGACGCACGGCGCCTGCGCAGGCTGCTGGATCCGCAGCGGCTCACCCGTGGCGGGCTGCCGGACTAGGGACCGTAGCGCCGCAATGTTGGATAATGCGCGCCGCCATCCCCGCAGCCGTGCGCCTCACATGACGACCATACGCCAGGAAGACCTGATCCAGTCCATCGCGGACGCGTTCCAGTACATCAGCTACTACCACCCGCTGGACTACATCCAGGCCCTGGGTGAGGCTTATGAGCGCGAGGAGTCACCGGCGGCGAAGGACGCCATCGCGCAGATTCTCACCAACTCCCGGCTCTGCGCCGAGGGCAAGCGGCCCATCTGCCAGGACACCGGCATCTGCGTGGTGTTCATGAAAGTAGGCATGAACGTGCGCTGGGACGCGCGCCTGAGTGTGCAGGAGATGGTTGACGAGGGCGTACGGCGCGCCTACCTCAACCCGGAGAACAAGCTGCGCGCCTCGGTGCTCGCCGATCCGGCGGGCAGGCGCGCCAATACCCGCGACAACACCCCGGCGGTGATCCACTACGAGATCGTGCCGGGCGATCACGTCGAGATCACCTGCGCCGCCAAGGGCGGCGGCAGCGAGAACAAGTCCAAGCTGGTCTGTCTCAATCCCAGTGATTCGATCGTGGACTGGGTCCTCAAGACCGTACCGACCATGGGCGCTGGCTGGTGCCCGCCGGGCATCCTTGGCATCGGCATCGGCGGCACGCCGGAGAAAGCCGCGGTCATGGCCAAGGAAGCGATCATGGCGCCGGTGGATATCCACCTGCTCAAGGCCAAGCAGGCGCGCGGCGAGCCGCTGAGCAGGATCGAGACGCTGCGCCTGGAGCTGCTGGAGAAGGTCAACCAGCTCGGCATCGGGGCCCAGGGCCTGGGCGGCCTGACCACGGTGCTGGACGTGAAGATCATCGACTATCCCACCCACGCCGCCAGCCTGCCGGTGGCGATGATCCCCAACTGCGCTGCGACGCGGCACGTGCATTTCGAGCTGGACGGCTCGGGCCCCGCAAAGCTGGAAGCGCCCAAGCTGGAAGATTGGCCCCAGGTGACCTGGAAGGCCGATCTCAAGACCTCCACGCGCGTGAACCTGGACACCCTGACCCCGGCAGAAGTCGCGAGCTGGACACCGGGACAGACCTTGTTGCTCAACGGCAAGATGCTCACCGGCCGCGATGCTGCGCACAAGCGCATCCAGGATCTGCTGGCCCGCGGTGAGAAGCTGCCGGTGGATTTCAGCAACCGCGTGATCTACTACGTCGGGCCGGTAGATCCGGTGCGCGACGAGGCCGTCGGCCCGGCCGGGCCCACCACTGCCACGCGCATGGACAAGTTCACCGGGATGATGCTGGCCCAAACCGGCCTGATCGCCATGATCGGCAAGGCCGAGCGCGGGCCCGTTGCCATCGAGGCCATTCGCGAGCACAAGAGCGCCTATCTGATGGCCGTGGGCGGTGCTGCCTATTTGGTCAGCAAGGCGATCCAGAGTGCGCGCGTAGTCGGTTTTGAGGACCTGGGCATGGAGGCCATCTACGAGTTCGAGGTGCAGGACATGCCAGTCACCGTGGCGGTGGACAGCCGGGGCACTTCGGTCCACCAGACCGGCCCGCAGCAGTGGCAGGCGAAGATCCAGGCAAAGATCGGCGCCATCCCGGTCGTCACTGCCTGAGGCCCCATGCAAGCCCCATTCCATATCCTGCTCGGCTATCGCAGCGGCCACGCCCTGGCGGCACTGGCCTGTGGGCTCGGCCTGCTGTTTGCCCTGTACCTGGAACACTTCCAGGGTCTTGAACCCTGCCCGATGTGCGTGTTCCAGCGGCTGGCCATGTTCGCCGCCGGCCTGATTTTCCTGCTGGCGGCCCTGCAGGGCCCGGGCCCGATCGGTCGTGGGGTGTATGCAGCCCTGGGGGCGCTCGCCAGCGGCGCCGGCGCTTTCATCGCCGGCCGCCATGTCTGGCTACAGTCCCTGCCCGAAGACCAGGTGCCCGCCTGCGGCCCGACCCTGGACTACCTGCTGGACTTCCTGCCGGTGCAGGAGGTGGTCCGGCTGGTGCTCAGCGGGGACGGCAGCTGTGCCCGTATTGACGCCGCCTGGCTGGGCATCAGCCTGCCGGGCTGGACGCTGATCAGCTTCATCGGCCTGGGGCTGTACGTTCTGTTGCTATGGCTGCGGGCGCGGTCTGCGCCGGTACGCTCCTGATCCTCCACATCGCTTGCAAAATTCCATGAGCTACGCCACCACCGATCTCTCCGACGCCCATCCCCAAGCCCAGGTCTGCGATCCGGTCTTCCGCGACTTTGGCGGGCGCAGCGCCTTCCACGGCCCGATCCAGACCCTGAAGATCTTCGAGGACAACGCCCTGGTGCGCGCCACGCTGGAAACCCCGGGCGAGGGCAGGGTACTGGTGGTGGACGGCGGCGGCTCGCTGCGCTGCGCGCTGGTGGGCGGCAACCTGGGCGTGCTGGCGGTCCGCAACCAGTGGGCCGGCATTGTCGTCAACGGCTGCGTGCGCGATCTGGCCGAGCTGGGCGCGCAGGCCCTGGGCATCAAGGCCCTGGCCGCGCACCCGCGCAAGAGCGAAAAGGGGCTGCATAGCGGGCATCTCGGCCGGGTGGTGGAGTTTGCCGGCGTGCGCTTTGCCCCGGGTGCCTGGCTGTACGCCGACGCCGACGGCATCCTGGTCGCGGAGTCCGCCCTGCACGGCTGAGGCTCCGGGCCTCATGCTGCATTGCAACGTAAACCGGCGAGTCCGCTATAATGTGGGACTTCGCTGTTTGCCATGAAGTCGTTCCGTTCATCACCAACCGCAGGAGCCAGCGCATGAGTGCAGTCAAGGGTGTGGAGATCAAGGGGCCGCTGACGCCCGCCTACAAGAAAATTCTCACCCCGGAAGCACTCAAGTTCGTGGCCAAGCTGGTCCGCAAGCACGGCCCCACGCGCGACAAACTGCTCGCCTATCGTGACGAGCGCCAGGCGGCGATTGATGCTGGCAAGCTGCCGGGTTTCCTCAAGGAGACCAAGAAGATCCGTGACGGCAAGTGGAAGGTAGCGCCGATCCCGGCCGATCTGCAGGACCGCCGCGTGGAAATCACCGGTCCGGTGGACCGCAAGATGATCATCAACGCCCTCAACTCCGGCGCCAAGTGCTTCATGGCGGACTTCGAGGATTCCGCCAGCCCCACCTGGGAGCTGATGATGCAGGGCCAGGTCAATCTGGCCGACGCGGTGCGCCGCAAGATCAGCTTCACCAACGAGGCGGGCAAGGAATACAAGCTCAACAAGCAGATCGCCACCCTGATCGTGCGCCCGCGCGGCTGGCATCTGGAGGAAAGGCATATCCTCATCGATGGCAAGCCGGCGCCCGGCGGCATCGTTGATTTCGCCCTGTACTTCTTCCACAACGCCCACGAGCTGCTCAAGCGCGGCAGTGGCCCGTACTTCTACCTGCCCAAGATGCAGAGCCATCTCGAGGCACGGCTGTGGAACAGCATCTTCAAGGACGCGCAGGACGAGCTGAAGATTCCGCAGAAAACCATCAAGGCCACGGTGCTCATCGAGACCCTGTGGGCGGCGTTCGAGATGGACGAGATCCTCTATGAGCTGCGCAACCACATCGTGGCGCTCAACTGCGGCCGCTGGGATTACATCTTCTCCTGCATCAAGACCCTGCGCGAGCACCAGGACTGGATCGTCCCGGACCGCCTGCAGGTGACGATGGACAAGCACTTCCTCGATTCCTATTCCAAGCTGCTGTGCGAGACCTGCCACAAGCGCGGCGCGCAGGCGATGGGCGGCATGGCGGCCTTCATCCCGATCAAGAACGACCCGGCCAAGAACGAGCAGGTGTTCGCCAAGGTCAGCGCCGACAAGCTGCGCGAGGTCAACAACGGCCACGACGGCACCTGGGTCGCGCATCCGGGCCTCGTGCCGGTGGCGATGAAGGTGTTCGACGACAACATGCCGACGCCGAACCAGGTCGCCAAGCAGTTCAACTACAAGATCAAGGCCTCCGACCTGCTGGAGCTGCCGCAGGGCGAAATCACCGAGGCCGGCCTGCGCAACAACGTCAACGTCGGCATCCAGTACATGGAAGCCTGGATCTCCGGCAACGGCTGCGTGCCGCTGCACAATCTGATGGAGGACGCGGCGACTGCCGAGATCTCGCGTGTGCAGGTCTGGCAGTGGCTCAAGTACGGCGCCCGGCTCTCGGACGGCCGCACGGTCACCCGCGAGCTGGTGCTGGCGATGATCGACGAGGAGCTGGCCGGCATCCGCCAGCAGCTCGGCGACGAACGCTACTACCGCGGCCGCTACGCCGAAGCGGCGGGCATCTTCGCGCGAATGTCGACTGCGCCGCAGTGCGCGGACTTCCTGACGCTCCCGGCGTACGAGTATCTCGACTAAACTCCCCCAGGTTGCGCAGGTATCGGAGGGAAGGGCGCGGACACCGCGCCCTTTTCGTATGGCAAGCGGGGGCACGCCGAGGGGATGAAACGGGTTCTGGTCGTCTACTACTCGCAGACGGGTCAGCTGCTGCGCGTCGCACGCTCGGTCTGCGGCCCGCTGGAGGCCGCCGGCGACATCGCGGTGGACTGGTGCGAGCTGCGGCCGCTGCGGCCGTATCCGTTCCCGTGGCCGTTCTTCGAGTTCTTCGATCAGTTTCCGGAGGCGGTGCATCTCGATCCGCCGCAGCTGCAGCCGCTGCCGGTCGCCGACGGCCAGCGCTACGACCTCATCGTGCTTGCCTACACGGTCTGGTTCCTGTCGCCGTCGCCGCCGGTCACCGCGTTTCTCAAGTCCGAATCCGGGCGCCGGCTGCTGCGTGACACGCCGGTCGTCACCCTGGTCGCCTGCCGCAACATGTGGCACATGGCGCAGGAGGAGGTGAAGCGGCTGCTGCGCGAGGCCGGCGCACGGCTGTCCGACAACATCGTGCTGACCGACGCCGGCAGCAGCCTCGCGACCTTCATCACCACGCCGCGCTGGATGCTGACCGGTCGTACCGATCCGATG
>JBKHXN010000020.1:0-2094 GCA_046565985.1 Gammaproteobacteria bacterium | reverse complement strand
CGGCCACCGGCAGCGATCCCGAGCGCCAGGCCTGCCAGTCGCTGATTCCGGTGCTGCGCATGGATCAGGCGGCGCTCACGCGCGGCTTCCTGATGGAAATCAACCAGATTTTCTCCGCCGCCGGCGGACGGGTTCCCAACGCCGACGACCTGGCCGCCCTGCCCTCCGAAACCCTGGACGAGAATCGCTTCATGGCCGTGATGACCGGGCGGGCGCGCGCCCAGCACCGCGAGCGGCTGGTGGAAGTGGAAAGCCAGCTGGTGGAGCTGGGCCGCCAGCTGGGCCTGCCGCCCTGCGTGGAGGCCGTCTCGCCCGAGGGGCTGGGCGAGGCCTTCCGGCACGCGCTGAGCGGGCTGGAGCTGGAATTCGCGCAACGGCGCGTCGCCCTGAAGCTGTTCGAGCGCTTCGTGCTCGGCGCGCTCGGCGCGCTGCTGGAGCGCATCGGCAAGGTCCTGGTGGAGGTGCAGACGCCCGAGGCGGCGCCCACCCGCGAGGAAGCCCTGGACGCACTGACCCTGCACACCCTGAGCCTGGTCGCGGCGCAGGACAAGCCCGAATCCGCAGTCGAAGCCGCCCTCGCGCAGGATCTGCTCGACGCCGTGCAGAAGCCCGCCGAGGGCCGCGACGGCGCGATCCGGCAGCTGCTGGCGCTGTCGGGGCAGTACCTGAACCTGATGCTCGCCGATCCGTACATCCCGCACGGCTGCAAGCCGCTGCTGGAGCAGCTGCGTCTGCCCTTGCTGAAGAATTCGCTGGTGGACCGCAGCTTTTTCACCCAGAACGGGCATCCGGTGCGGGCCATCGTCAACGAAGGCGTACGGGTAGCCCTGTCGGCCCGCCTGGGCGGCCCCACCGCGCTGACGCGCGCCAAGGAACAGCTGGGCAAGCTGCCCGAGGGCATGAGCATCAGCGCGCGCTTCGTGCGTGACAGCCTGGGCGATCTGGTGGCGCTGACAGAGCCCGAGGCCGCACATTTTCTGGACCACGCCCGGCAGGATGCCGCCGCCCAGCGCGAGGAATTTCTCGCCCGCGTGCGGCGCACCGTCGCCCACGAGCTGGAGGTGCAGACCCTGGGCGGCGATCTGGACGTGCCTATGCAGCGTCTGCTGCGCACCGGGCTGGGCACGGTGATGTCGCGTGCGCTGCTGGGCGAGGGCATGCACAGCAGCGCCTGGACCCAGGCCTGCCAGCGCGTGGACGACGTGGTGAGCAGCCTGGAGCCGGACACCAGCCCCGGTACCCGCAAGGCGCTCGAGCAGGCGCTGGTCCGCGACCTGCGGGCGGCGGAGCTGCAGGACAGCCGCATCCAGACCCTGATCCGCGACCTGCGCGCGGCCTGGAAGAAGGCCGACCAGCGCCCGCGACCGGCGCCCGGCGGTGGCCCCGAGCTGGACCTGCACGTGCAGCGCGCGCCAACCCCGCCGCCCACCCCGGCTGCGCCCACCCCTGCGCCTGAGGCTGCCGCACCCGAGTCCCCTACAGCTGCGTCTGCCCCAACGCCTGCGCCCGTCACGCCGCCCGCTGCCACACCTGCGCCCCCGCCAGCCGCGGCCGCGGCGCCGCCCGTCGTGCCGGCTCCGCCGCCTGCAGCGCCGGCGGCGGGCCCCTTCAGCGAAGCCGACCGCCAGACCCTGCTGCAGCCGGAATCCTGGTTCCGCGTGTTCGACGCCGACAGCGGCAGCACGCAGTGGCTGAAGATCGCCTCGGTGGATGCCGCCCAGGAGCGCATCGCCTTTGCCGGCTTCAGCAGCGACAGCCGCCTGCGCCTGGGCGTCGCGCAGTTCCTCGCCGATCTGCAGGCCGGGCGCTCCGAGCCGGTCAACGCCAGCGCCGCGATGCAGCAGGCCCTGGTCCGGCTGCGCGCCGCCGCCCCCGTCTGAGCGTCCGCAAAAGGGCCATGCGACAGGGACTTGACAGTTATTAAACGCTCGGTTAATTTAATTCTGCCCGCCCGCAGAGACGGGTTTCGTGCACTGGAGAGACGCAGGATGAATACCGCCACCCTCAACCCCGGCTCGGACTGGGCCGACCACAAACGCTACCTGTGGCTGCTGGGCGCCGCCGTGATGTTCCTGCCGGTGGGCGGCCTGGCGT
>JBKHXN010000019.1:0-4291 GCA_046565985.1 Gammaproteobacteria bacterium | reverse complement strand
GACTGGCGCTATGCCCGGTTCCGCGCCGACTGGGGCGCCAGCGCCCAGTCCAAGCTGTTCTGGTTCTTCCAGTTCCAGAACATCTTCACGCTCATGCTCGCCGCCTCGGCCTTCACCGCCGTGGCCTACCGGCCCGACAGCCCGCCGGCCTGGGCCTTCGTGCTGGCGGTGCTGCTGTGGCTGGGCTCGGTGATCGGCGAGGGCATCGCCGACGCGCAGATGGAACGTTTCCGCGCCGATCCGGCCAACCGCGGGCAGGTCTGCCGTGATGGCCTGTGGCGCTACTCGCGTCATCCCAATTATTTCTTCGAGGCGGTGCACTGGCTGGCCTACCTGCCGCTGGCGCTGGGTGCGCCCTACGGCTGGACGGCGGTCTTCGCGCCGCTGGTCATGGCCTTCCTGCTCACCCGGCTGTCCGGCATGCCGCTGCTGGAGGCCGAGATGGCACGCCGCAAGCCCGGCTACGCCGAGTACATGCGCAGCACCTCGCCGCTGATTCCCTGGTTTCCCCGTCATCCTTCCTAAAAATACAGTCTGAAGAATCATGAATCCGATCCAATGGGTTGAACGTGGCCTTGTGCCTGACGTCATCGCACGTGCCGGCATGCGCCGCCTCATCGCCGAGCGCCTGCGCGCGCCGGAGAGCGTCAACCAGGAGCTGCGCGCGGAGCGCTTCGCCCGGTTCCTGTCCGAGCTGCGCGAGAGTCCCATCGCCATCAACACGCGTGACGCCAACGTGCAGCACTACGAGGTGCCGGCGGAATTCTTCCACCTGCACCTGGGGCCCTGCCTCAAGTATTCGTGCTGCCTGTATCCCACCGGCAACGAAACCCTGGCCGAGGCCGAGCAGGCCATGCTGGCGCTCTACGCCGAGCGCGCGCAGCTGCAGGACGGCCAGCGCATCCTCGACGTGGGCTGCGGCTGGGGCTCGCTGTCGCTGTGGCTGGCCGCGCGTTACCCCAACTCCCGCATCACCGGCATTTCCAACTCCAACGGCCAGCGTGAATTCATCATGGCCCAGGCCGCGCAGCGCGGGCTGAAGAATCTGACCATCCTCACCGGCGATATCGTGGAATTCGATTTCCCGGCCCAGGGGGTCGAGGCCGGGTTCGACCGCGTGCTGTCCATCGAGATGTTCGAGCACATGAAGAACTACGGCCTGCTGCTGGCCAAGATCTCGCGCTGGATGAATCCGGATGCGCGGCTGTTCGTGCACATCTTTGCGCACAAGCTGCTCGCCTATCACTACGAGGTGAAGGACGAGTCCGACTGGATGACACAGTACTTCTTCCTCGGCGGCACCATGCCCAGCGAGCACCTGTTCGCGCACTTCCAGGATCACCTGAAGATCGCGCGCCAGTGGTGGGTGTCGGGCCAGCATTACGAGAAGACCTCCAACCACTGGCTGGCCGGCATGGACGCGCGGCGCGCCGAAATCATGCCGATCTTCGCCCAGGCCTACGGCGAGAAGAATGCCGCCATCTGGTTCAACCGCTGGCGCATGTTCTACATGGCGGTGGCGGAATTCTTCGGCTACGCCCAGGGCAACGAGTGGGGCGTGGGGCATTACCTGTTCGAGAAGCGCGGGGCGTAAGCGCCATGCCCGGCCGGCTGCTCCTGGCGCTGTGCCTGGCCGGCCTTGCGGCCTGTGCCGGCCCGCGCTACCAGGGCCCGCCGAGCGATCACTTCGACGGCCAGCGCTTCCACAATGTCGAGCCCTTCGACAAGGGCTGGCGGGATCTGCTGCGCTACTACCGCACCCGTGAGCCCGGCGTGTGGGTGCGCGATCTGGAGATCGCGCCCGGCCCGCCGCCGCCGCAGCGGGTAGGGCCGGGTGAGCTGCGCGTGACCGTGGTCAACCACGCCACGGTGCTGATCCAGGCTGACGGGCTCAACGTGCTGACCGATCCCATCTGGTCCGAGCGCGCCAGCCCGGTGAGCTGGGCGGGTCCGCGGCGCTTCGTGCCGCCGGGCCTGCGCTTCGAGGATCTGCCGCCCATTGATCTGGTGCTGATCTCGCACAACCATTTCGACCACATGGACCTGCCGACGCTGCGCCGGCTGGAAGCGGCCCATCGTCCCCTGTTCGTGGCCGGCCTGGGTGAACGCGGGTTTCTCCAGGCGCGGGGGCTGACGCGGGTCACGGAACTCGACTGGTGGCAGGCCCTGCCGCTGTCCAACGGCTGCCAGCTGTGGGGCGTGCCGACCCGGCACTGGACCGGGCGCGGGTTTGGCGCGCGCAACCGCTCGCTGTGGCTGGGCTTTGTGCTCGGCACCCGCGGCGGCCCGGTCTATTTTGCCGGCGATACCGGGTACGCCGATCACTTCCGCCACACGGCCGCGCGCTTCGGCCCCATGCGCCTGGCGCTGCTGCCCATCGGCGCCTACGAGCCGCGCTGGCTCACCGCCTACCAGCACATGGACCCGGCCGAGGCCGTGCGCGCCCACCAGGATCTGCAGGCGCGCCAGAGTCTGGCGGTGCACTTCGGCACCTTCGAGCTGTCGGACGAAGACCAGCAGCAGCCGCCGGCCGACCTGGCCCGTGCCCGCGACGCGGCCGGCCTGCCGCCCGATGCCTTCACCGTGCCGGTATTCGGCGCGGGCCATGATCTACCTTCTCTGCCCACTGCCACCACCGGATGCCCTGCATGAAACTCCGACTCGCCGCCCTGCTTCTGCTCTGCCTGCCGGCCTTGCTGCACGCCGAGACCTACCGCTTCTACGGCTACGCCTACGAGCTTGGCAGCGGCCGTTATCTCTACACCGAGGTGCACGAGCAGGAGATCGTGGGCGAGCGCTGGCTGCGCGGCCGCATCCGTTACTTTGACCCGCAGGGGCAGCTGATCGGCGACAAGACGCTGGATTTTTCCGCGGATCCTTTCATCCCCGTCTATCGCCTGGAGCTGCCCTACAAGGACTATGCCGAGGGCATCAGCCAGGTGGGCAAGCGCCTGACGCTGTACAAATCCAGCAAGGGCGAGCGGCGGGAAAAAACTCTAGACCGGCGCGACGGCATGGCCGCCGACTCCGGCTTTCACACCCTGATCCGCGAATATTTTCCTGCCCTGATGCGCGGTGAGACCGTACGCTTCACCCTCGCCGTGGCCGGCAATCTCGACAGCTTCCGCTTCCGCGTCCTGCGCACCGGCCAGACCACCTTCGACGGCAAGGATGCGGTCAGGCTGCGGGTGGAACCGGATTCCCTGCTGCGCCTCATCGCCGATCCGCTGGACCTCATCTACGAGCCCAAACAACGCCAGCTGCTGGAATACCGCGGCATCTCCAACATCCACGATCCGGCCACCGGCAACGCCTACAACGCGCGTATCATCTACCCCGACCAGCCACCGGCCGACGCGCCCAAGAGCCTGCCACCCCTGACGCCATGACGAAGTGGATTCTGCTGCCCCTGCTGCTGTGCAGTAGCGCCTCGCTGGCGGCCGAGACCCTGGCAGGGGCACTGGAACAGGCCCGCGCCCGGCGCGCGCCGGTGATCGTGGATTTTCACGCCCCCTGGTGCTACTCCTGCTACTTCATGGCGCGCAACGTGCTCACCGGCACGGACTGGGAGCGGGTGCGTGCGCAGAGCGTGATCCTCGACGTGGACGTGGACAGCCCCGACGGCGCGCAGCTCATGCAGGACTGGCAGGTCAAGGCCATTCCCAGCTATGTGGTGCTCAACGAGGCGGGGGAAGAACTCGGCCGCATCCTGGGCGAGCAGACCCGTGCGGATTTTTACCGCCAGCTCGGCGCCATCCTCGCCCGCGGCAGCCCGCTCACCCGCCTGCGCCAGCGCGCCCTGCAGCCGGATGCCGCGGGCGCCGCGGCGGCGGCCGAGGTGCTCGCCGCCTACCACGCGCGGCGGGACGGCGAGGGCGGCCTGGAGTGGTGGCTCGGCCTGCCCCAGAGCGTGCGCGCGCAGCATGCCGCCGACCCGCTGGTCAGCGCCTGGCGCCACCGGCTGGCATTCCTGCGGGACAGCATCCGTGAAGATCTGCACGCCTGCCAGGCCAGCGGCCGCGTGGTGCTGCAGGAGGTGGTGCTGGGCTGTGACTACGCCTACGAGCTGCAGCGTTATCTGGGCTGCACCGCGCCGCTCCCCGCCGCCGAGCGCCGCAGCCGTCTGGCCTCCCTGCAGCCCGCGCCGCTGCCGCGCCTGGCCGCCGACGCAGAGCGCTGCGCGGATGTACGCAGCATCACGTTCGCCACCGCCGACCTGCACCTGGCCCTGGGCGACACCGAGGCCGCCGCCGGCGTCTGGCGGCAGGCCATCCACCGCAGCCGCGAGGCC
>JBKHXN010000018.1:0-6756 GCA_046565985.1 Gammaproteobacteria bacterium | reverse complement strand
AGGAGGCGCGCCGTCGCCCGTGCAGCACACAGAGGACGCTAGGGCGTTGCAGGAGGGATTTGGCCCAGGTGAGAGGGAGTCCCGTGGCGCGCTACCTTCAGGCACGCGCATTGGGAGGGCCCCTAGCGCGGACGTCGCTTCGGAGGTCGCCCCGGCAAAGGTCCGGGACGCGTCCGGCGGGACAGAATAGCGTCCCCACCGCGCCTGACTGTCGTGCAATCGTCGACCGGCGTTGACACCTGACACCCTAACCGCTGACGCGATCCCCAGTGGGTCGGGAACAATAATTAGAGAACGCCTTTCAGTAACCCCAAAGCTGCCGTTCGCCAACGACTGAAATTGGCACCTTCCAGACAGATCTAATGGGTCACTGGACTTCTCCAGGGGCGGTAAGCTCACCGGCGGCGACGCCGCCACGCTCCTGCCACTGCTCCCCGGCTGGCAGCACCGCCCGCATCTGGTGCTGGAAGGTCTGCTGGCAATGGCGCGCGCCACTGCATAAACTGCGCGCCTTCCCACCCGAGCCGGGTTAGCACAGTGGTAGTGCAGCGGTTTTGTAAACCGTTGGTCGGGGGTTCAAATCCCTCACCCGGCACCAATCTTTCCCATGCTCCTGGCTTTTCGTGATGTCTCGCTGCGCCTCGGCAGCACGGTCCTGCTCGATCACGCCAGCTTCGGCATCGAGCGCGGTGAGCGCGTCTGCCTGATCGGCCGCAACGGCGCCGGCAAGTCCACCCTGCTCAAGGTCGCGGCGGGAGAGGCGCAGCCGGAGGAGGGCGAGATCATCCGCAGCACCGGCCTGCGCATCGCGCGGCTGGAGCAGGACGTGCCGGACGCGGGCGCCACCGAGGTCTACGAGGTGGTGGCGCGCGGTCTCGGCGAGCTGGGCGCGGTGGTGGCCGAGTATCACCATCTGGCCGTGCAGGCTGAGCCGGACCTGCGCCGCATGGGCCAGCTGCAGACCCGCATCGACGCCGAGGACGGCTGGAGCATCGACGCGCGCATCCAGGCGGTGGTGTCGCGGCTGGATCTGCCGCCGGACGCGCCGTTCTCCAGTCTCTCCGGCGGAATGAAGCGCCGCGTGCTGCTCGGCCAGGCGCTGGTGAGCGACCCGGATCTGCTGTTGCTCGACGAGCCGACCAACCATCTCGACATCCCCAGCATCCAGTGGCTGGAGGGCTTTCTGCGCGAATTCAGCGGCGCGATCCTGTTCATCACCCACGACCGGGCCTTCCTGCGGGCGCTGGCCACCCGCATCCTGGAACTGGACCGCGGCGAGCTGACCAGCTGGCCGGGGAACTACGAGCAGTTCCTGCTCCACCGCGAGGAGCGCCGTCACGCCGAGAGCCAGGAACGGGCGCTGTTCGACAAGAAGCTGGCGCAGGAAGAGGTCTGGATCCGCAAGGGTATCGAGGCCCGCCGCACGCGCGACATGGGCCGGGTCAAGCGGCTGGTGGAGATGCGCCGCGCGTTCGCCCAGCGCCGCAACGCACCGGGCCAGGCGCGGATGCTGGTGCAGGAGGCCGAGCGCTCCGGCAAGCTGGTGGCGCAGGCCGAGAACGTGAGTTTCAGCTATGCCGGACGTGCGCTGATCCGCGGGCTGAGCACCACCGTACTGCGCGGCGACAAGATTGGCGTCATCGGCCCCAACGGTGCGGGCAAGACCACGCTGCTCAATCTGCTGCTGGGGCGTCTGAATCCGCAGAGCGGCACGCTCAAGCTCGGCAGCAAGCTGGAAGTGGCCTACTTTGACCAGCTGCGCGCCCAGCTCAATGAATCGGCCACCGTGGCCGAGAACGTGGCCGCGGGCCGCGATCATGTGGAGATCAACGGCGCGCGCAAGCACATCATCAGCTACCTGCAGGATTTCCTCTTCACGCCCGACCGCGCGCGCAGCCCGGTCCGGGTACTGTCCGGCGGCGAGCGCAACCGCCTGCTGCTGGCGCGGCTGTTCTCCCAGCCCTCCAACCTGCTGGTACTCGACGAGCCAACCAACGACCTCGACGTGGAAACCCTGGAACTGCTGGAGGAGCTGATCCTCGACTACAGCGGCACCGTGCTGCTGGTGAGCCACGACCGCGCGTTCCTCAACGCGGTGGCGACCCGCAGCCTGGTCTTCGAGGGCGGCGGCCGGGTGCGCGACGTGGCGGGCGGCTACGACGACTGGCTGCGCGAATCCCGCGCCGCCGAGGGCGCCACTCCCGCGCCCACGCCGGGTGCGCCGGCACCCCGTCCTGCTCAGGCAGTACCGGCCCCCGGCCGGCTGAGCAACGCCGAGAAGCGCGAGCTGGACAAGCTGCCGGCGCAGATCGAGGCGCTGGAGAGCGAGCAGGCCGACTGGGGACGGCGCATGGCCGAGCCGGCATTCTTTGCCCAGGATCCGGGCGAGATCGCGCGCGCACAGCAGCGTCTGCGGCAGATCGAGACGGAACTGGCCGGCGCCTACCAGCGCTGGGAGCAGCTGGAGGCCCAGCGCCAGGGCACCTGAGCGCCCGGGGCGCGGCTGCTAGCGCGAGAGCATCACGCCGATGCCGATGCGTGTCACCTGGCGGTTGTAGTCGATCAGGCTCTCGCCGTAGCCGTGCCAGAGGCTCAGGGCATAGAACGCGTAGCCGTCGGGAGAGGGCAGGCTGTAGGTGAGCGAGAACGCGCCCTTGCCGGTGGCCGGGTTGCCGCGCGCCATCAGGTGCCCCAGGTGCTTGCCGAAGAACTGGCGCTGAAAGTGGAATTCCGTGTAGCCGTAGAAATCCTCGATATCCGGATTGTCGTCGCCCTTGGGGTCGTTCGCGTCCTTCTTGCGGTCTTCCGGCAGGCGATACCAGAGCTTGGCGTAGAACAGGTGCCGGCCCTTGGCCTGGAACGGCGCCAGATACAGCCGGTTCCAGCTGCGCGAGTCGGGCAGGTCCTTGCCGTTGGATTCGTGCTCCACGCCGATATCCGCGCCCCAGTGCTTGTAGCGCGCCGGGTCGGGCGTCCAGCGGTAGAAGACTTCCGGGTTGTAGTTGGTCTCGCGGAAGGGGCGCGAGCGGTCCTCGTCGAACAGCTGCCAGTAGGAGCGCTGGGTATAGCCAAAGTACAGGTTGCGGGCAAACAGCCGCTGCTTGGCGCTGATCTGGAACACCACCTCGGTGTTGAGCCCGGCGATGTCCTCGCTGTAGGTGATCGGCATCAGGTACATGGGCTTGTGCGTGGACAGCCCGCGGGCGACCGAGACGATGGAATAAGTGTCGATATCCTGACGCTGGAAGCCGAACAGGCCGGCGCTGCGTCCGTCGTCGCCGGCCGCTGGTTCTGCCTCCGCCGCCGCGGAGGAGGCGCCCAGGGGTTCGGCGGTGATGTCGTGGTTGGGCAGCAGCGGGTAATCCTGTGACTGCGCCGGCCCGGCCAGCCACAGCAACCCCGCCAGTATGATCAGGCGCATGGTCTATGCATCAGAAAGGCAGAATGACCCGACAGGGCCGTGTAGTTCAGCCGGGGTGCAGCGCGTCCACGTAGGGCCTCATCACGCGTTCCACCCGGCACAGGCGCGCATAATGCCAGAGCTTCTTGAGGTTGACGCTCTCCTCGGCCAGCGCGGTGCGCAGCGCGTCCACGGCGATGTGCGGCCCGATCTTGTTGCGGAACTTGAACAGATCGGCCAGGGTTTTTTCCAGCGCGTAGATGCGGACCTTGACGTTCTCGATCGGGTGGATCTCCACGCCCTCGGTGAATGCCGCGCCGCCCAGCCGCGCCACGCGCAGTTCCGGATAGTCCACCCGTGGCCGTGCGGCACGGCGCTCGATGGCCACGAACACCAGATCCGGATCGAGCTCGCCGATGCCATGATAGGCCAGCGCCGATTGCAGACAGATGACGCCGTTGGGCACGGCGCGCCCGACGATGGCGAGCGAGACCCCGGAGCCGAGCTTGGTTTCGGCCAGCACGTAGCTGCCGCGGCCGACTTTCTTGATCAGCCCCTTGTCACACAGGCGCCGCAGGTATTCGGCCTGGATCCCGTAGGGCACCAGATCCTTCGGACGCAGTACTCCGAGCTTGCGCGCGAGCGCAACGATCTGCTCGGATTTGCTCTGCTCATCCATGCGGGTGTGACCAAGGCTATAAACACGTTAAATCTGTATATATTTGAAAACAAAAATGGGCTTAATGCAAGATTTTTTAACTAATCAATAACATCAAGTAGTTATCGCAAGTATTTGCCCTGAATGGAATTATGATGAAGATCATTTTCACGCCCCGGAGTCCTGGCCATGCTGGCTGAAATCACGGTCCTGCTCGCCGCCGCGGTCCTCTGCGTGCCGCTGGCCCGCGCCGTGGGGCTGGGCTCGGTGCTCGGCTACCTGGCGGCCGGGATGCTGGTCGGCCCCTGGGGGCTGGCGCTGGTGGGAGACGTGGACACGGTGCTGCACTTCTCCGAGTACGGCGTGGTGCTGCTGCTGTTCGTCATCGGGCTGGAGCTGCAGCCCTCGCGCCTGTGGGCACTGCGTCGCGCGGTGCTGGGCCTGGGCGGCGCCCAGGTCGGCCTCACCACCGCCGTGCTGGCGGGGCTGGCGCTGGCCTTTGGTCTGGCGCCGGGCGCGGCGGTGATCGTGGGCTTCGGCCTGGCGATGTCGTCCACCGCCTTTGTCCTGCAGCTGCTGGCGGAGAGAAAGGAGCTGACCACCCGCCACGGCCGCTCCGCCTTTGCGATTCTGCTGTTCCAGGATCTGGCGATCATCCCGTTCCTGGCGCTGATCCCCCTGCTCGCCGTCGGCGGCGGAGCCGCCGAGGATCCGGCGGGTTCCGGCGCCTGGCGGGAGGTGCTGGGCGTGATCGCCGTCTTCACGCTGGTGATCGTGGGCGGGCGCTACCTGTTGCGTCCACTGCTGCGTGCGGTGGCGCGCTCGGGCACCCCGGAGGTCTTTACCGCCTGCGCCCTGCTGCTGGTCACGGCGACCGCGCTCGCCATGGACGCGGTGGGGCTGTCCATGTCGCTGGGCGCGTTCATGGCCGGCGTGCTGCTGGCCGATTCCGAATACCGTCACGAGCTGCAGGCCGACATCGAGCCGTTCAAGGGGCTGCTGCTGGGGCTGTTCTTCATGGCGGTGGGCATGGCGGCGGACCTGGGCCAGCTGCTGGGCCAGCCGCTGCTGGTGATCGGCCTGGCGCTGGGCCTGCTGCTGCTCAAGGCCGGCGTGCTGTTTGGCCTCGGGCGTGCCGCGGGGCTGGACCGCCACGCCGCGCAGCGCCTGGCCTGGGCCCTGCCGCAGGGCGGCGAGTTTGCCTTCGTCCTGTTCGGCGTGGCCGCCGCGGCCGGCCTGCTCGCCGCGGACCTGCAGGCCCTGCTGATCGTGGTGGTGACGCTGACGATGATCCTCAGCCCGCTGCTCTACAGCGCCCAGTCGCGCTGGGCGCGTGCAGCCGAGCCGCCGCCCTACGACGACATCCGGGCGCCCGAGCGCCGGGTGATCCTGGCCGGCTTCGGGCCTTTCGGCCAGATCATCGGCCGCATCCTGCGGCTGAAGAAGATCGGCTACACGGTGCTGGAGAAGGATTCGGCGCAGGTGGACTTCGTACGCCGCTTCGGCAACCAGGTGTACTACGGTGATGCGACACGGCTGGACGTACTGCGTGCCGCGCAGGCGGGGCAGGCGGAGATCTTCGTGCTTGCCATCGCCGAGCCGGAGACCTCGCTGCGCATCGCGCAGACGCTGCGCCAGCATTTCCCGCAGCTGCGCATCTTTGCCCTCGCCCGTACCCGCCAGCACGCGCTGCGGCTGATGGACCTGGGCATCCGCGACGTTCTGCGCCGCAGCTACTTCTCCAGCCTGGAAATGAGCCGCGGCCTGCTGGAGGCGCTGGGTGACCCGCCACAGGCGGCGCAGCGCGCCGTCGAGCTGTTCCGCGCGGCCGATGAGCAGACCCTGCAGCGCCAGCAGGCACTGCTGCACGACGAGCAGGCACTGGTGCAGTCGGCCCGCGATTCGGCCCGCGAGCTGGAACAGCTGTTCGAGGCCGACCGCGAGCAGGCGCCGCGCAGCTGATGCCCGGTGCCGGCGCCCGGTGAATTGATTAAGCTGCCGCGACCGTACCCGGAGCCGTCCCGATGGCCGAACTGATCCCGCATGTGCTCGTATCGCTGGTGGCGCTGGGCATGGGCTTCGCGTTCTGGTCCGCCGACCGCGAATCGCGCACCAGCCTGGCGCTGGCGGTGGGGATGGGGTCGATCGGCGTCTCGATCCTGGTGAACATGGTCCTGCACACGCCGTACTCCCCGCACCCGGCCGATACCGGCTGGTTCGCCCTGCCGGAGGCGATCGCCATCATCGCGGAACTGGAATGGCTGCTGCGCGTGCGCGCCACGGTGCCGGTGGCGGCGGGCATGAGCGTGCGCGCAGGCGATTACGGACTGCGCGCCGGCCAGCTGGCGGGCGTGGTGTATCTGGGGCTGTCGCTGGCGTTTCCCGAGCTGCGCGTATCGGATTTCCTGCAGGCCACCCAGAACCACGGGCTGGCGGTGTTCGGCCGCAGCGGGTTCTGGCTGTTCGCCACGCCGGTACTGTTCGCCACGGTGGCGGGGCTGGTGTCGATCCTGCTGCTGCTCAACCGCCGCCCCGACCGCGGTGAGAAGATCCGGGTGCTGGCCATGGCCCTGGCGGTGCCGTTCTTCGTCGCCGGCTTCGTGCTGCCGCCGAGTTTTGCCGCACTGACCACGGTGATCGGCGAGATCATCTTCCTCATCGGCGCGGTCCACTACCACGTCCTGCAGGGCCAGCGCGG
>JBKHXN010000017.1:0-16311 GCA_046565985.1 Gammaproteobacteria bacterium | reverse complement strand
GAAGGCGCCGAGGAAACGCTCGTGAGCCCGGAGACCGGCCCGCGGCAGGCCGGACGTCCGCGTCCGAATTTCACCCAGTGGGCCTGCGGGGATGCAGGCCCGGGAGCATTCCATGAAAACCCTGCTGCTCATTGGCGCCATGGCCGCGCCTGTTGTTGCTGTTGCCCAGTCTGCGGAATCCACCGAGCTGGAACCCGTGGTGGTCACCGCCACCCGCTCCGCCCAGGCGATCAATCGCCTGCCGGCGGCCGTTACCGTCATCACCCGTGAAGAGATCGAGCGCAGCGGCGCCCGCCATGTGGTGGACGTGCTGCGCGGCAGCGGCCTGGCGCAGGTCACTGATTTCTTCGGCGACGGCTCGCGCGCCCAGGTGGACCTGCGTGGCTTCGGCGAGGGCGCGCACTCGTCCACGCTGGTGCTGGTGGACGGCCGCCGGCTGAACAACCCGGATATCGCCAGCGCCGACTTCAACAGCATCTCGCTCAAGGACGTGGAGCGCATCGAGATCCTGCAGGGCAGCGCCGGCGCCCTGTACGGCGACCAGGCGGTCGGCGGGGTCATCAACATCATCACCCGCCCGGTGCGCGCGGCGGAGACCGACCTCGCGCTCAGCGGCGGCAGCTACGATGCCCTCGGCGCCCGCGTGCAGCTGGCGCAGGGTTCCGGCGACGCAGCCTTCCGGCTCTCGGCCGAAGGGCGGCGCAGCGACAACTACCGTGACCACAACCGTCTGGAATACCAGAACGCTTTCGCCTACGGCGAGTACGCGCTGGGTGACACCTCGCGGGTGTTCGCCGAGGCCGGTTACGTGGACGAAGACCTGCAGACGCCCGGCGCGCTGTTTGCCGACGAGCTGGCGCAGGACCGGCGCCAGTCCACCGCCAACTTCCGCAACGACTTCTCCGCTACCCGCACCGCCAGCGCGCGGCTCGGCACCACGCTGGCGCTGGGCGGCGACTGGGCGCTGGAGGCCGAGGCCACGCACCGCCGCAGCGACGGCACCTTCCGCCTCGCCTTCGCCTGCTGCGGGCCGGCCACGGAAGACTCCAGCCAGGACCGCGAGGTCAACGCCCTCAACCCGCGCCTCACCGGCCGCCTCCCGCTGCCGGGTGGAGACGCCCTGGTGACGCTCGGCGCAGACCTGCAGAAGGCGCGCTATGTGCTCAGCTCCCCCTTCGGCGTACAGCGCAACGAGCAGACCCAGCGCGACGCCTACTTCCAGATCATCCTGCCGCTGGCCGGCACGCTGGAAGCCACGCTCGGCGCGCGCGCCGGCCGGGTGCAGAACGAGGTGCTCGACGGTTTCACCTTCGTCACCCCCACCCGCTTCCACGACAGCCAGAAGGCCGCGCAGATCGGCCTGTCGCTTGAGCCCCTGCCCGGCCTGCGCCTGTACACGCGCTACGACGGCAACTTCCGCTACGCCAAGGTGGACGAGTTCACCAATGCCGGAGCGCCGGCGGCGTCCAACCGCAACCCGCTGCAGACCCAGACCGGCGACGGCTACGAACTGGGCGGCGACTGGCAGGCCGGCCCCTGGCAGGCGCAGCTCAGCGCCTACCGCCTGGACCTGCGCGAGGAGATCGCCTTTGATCCCAACAGCTTCACCAACTTCAACCTGCCGGTCACCCGGCGCGACGGCCAGGGCCTGAGCCTGCGCTGGCAGGCGCTGGACGCGCTGCGCCTGAGCCTCGCCTACCAGCACGTGGACGCGCAGGTGCGCCACGGCGACTTTGCCGGCAAGGCGGTGCCGCTGGTGGCGCAGAACACCGGCCTGCTGGCGGCCGAGCTGGCGCTGCCCCGACAGCTCAGCGCGCGCCTGGAATGGCTGGGCACCGACGACCGCGCGTTTGCCGGGGACTTTGACAACAGCCTCTCGCGGCTGCCCGGCTACGGCGTGGTCAATGCCGCGCTCGGCGGCGGGCGGGGCGCCTGGCAGTGGCGCGCGCGGCTCAACAATCTGCTCGACCGCGAGTACAGCGAGTACGGCGCCTCGTCCTTCGACGGCAGCTTCAACGAGGCGGAATCCTTCTTCCCTTCGCCCGGCATCAACGGCGCGCTGGAACTGCGCTACCGCTTCTGAGCCCGTCCCTGCTGCCCGGCCTGCGCGCCGGGCGGCAGGGCGGCTACACTGCCCGCATGGGAAACCGCCTGAGCAAGATCGTCACCCGCACCGGCGACACCGGCGAGACCGGGCTGGCTACCGGCGCCCGCCTGCCCAAGACCCATGCGCGGGTGCAGGCCATGGGCGAGGTGGACGAGCTCAACTGCCACATCGGCGCCCTGCTCACGCACCGCCTGCCGGAGGCCGTCCGCGCCCGGCTGGAGCAGACCCAGCACGAACTCTTCAACCTCGGTGGCGAGTTGGCCCTGCCCGGCCAGGCGCTGGTGCGCGACGCGGATGTCGCGGCGCTCGACGCCGCGCTGGAAGCGCTCAACGCCAGCCTGCCGCCGCTGAAGGAATTCGTGCTGCCCGGCGGCAGCCCGGCCTGCGCGCAGGCCCACCTGGCCCGCGCGGTGGCGCGGCGGGCGGAACGGGCCCTGTGGCTGCTGCATGCGCAGGAGGCGCTGGCGCCCAATCCGACGCGCTACCTCAACCGCCTTTCCGATTACCTGTTCGTCTGTGCCCGGGTGCTGGCGCGCGAGGCCGGCGGCGAAGTCATCTGGTCGCGTACCCCGTCGAGCTGACGACACAGGTCCTCCACCCCGTCGAGCATGCGCGGACTGGGGCGTGCCAGCAGGCTGGCGTCCACCGCCACCAGGGCCGGGCGCGGCGGCGGCCAGCCGGCCCACAGGGCGCGGATGGCGGCGGCGTCATCCTGGATGCCGAAGACCACCACCTGCGGCCGCGCGGCGAGCAGGGCCTCGCGCCCCACCGGCGCGGCGATCTGCGGCAGATCGGCAAACACGTTCACCGCACCGCACAGGGCCAGCGCCTCGCTGATCGGGCTGTCGCGGTTGACGCTGAAGACCGGGTCGGTCTCGATCTGGTACATGGCACGCAGCGGCAGGCGCCCGGCGTAGGCCGCCGCCAGCCTTGCCTGGCGGGTGCGGAACGCGGCGGCCGCCTGGCTGGCGGCGGCGGAGGTGCCGAGCCGTTCGCCGAGGTCGAGCAGGGCGGCGGCCACGTCGTCGATGCGCCCGACCCCCAGCGGATGGACGCTGAGCCCCAGCTGGCGCAGGCGCGCGATCAGCGCCGGCGGCGTGCCGCCGTCCCAGGCGATGACCTGATCGGGCTGCAGGGCCAGCAGGGCTTCGAGGTTGACCGCAAAGGCATCGCCCACCTGCGGCAGGCGCGCGGCGGCGGGCGGGTAATCGGTGTGCGCCACGCTGGCAACCAGCTGGTCGCAGGCGCCGGCCGCACAGACCAGCTCGGCCAGATGCGGCGCCAGGGTCACCACGCGGCCGGCCTGGGCGGGCAGCACCACGCCCAGGCACAGCAGCGCCAGCCATCTCACAGCAGCGTGCCGGTGGTCGTCAGCGCAAACACCGCGAGCAGGATCAGCAGCGCGCGCCACTGCATGCTGAGCACCTCGCGCAGACAGGCGGCGAGGGTGGCGGGAACACTGGTGCTACCGTCGGGCCCGCGCAGGTTCACCGACGCGGCCGAGGCCTCGGCCAGTACCGCCCAGGTCTGCGCGCGCCAGCCCATGCTGGACTGGGTCAGCTCGCGCCAGACCTTGAGGGTATCGTCGAGGCTGCCGGCCAGACCGAACAGCAGCGCGGTGAGCCGCGCCGGGATGAAGGCCAGCGCCGCGTGCAGCTGCTCGGCCCAGCGCACCGCCGCACAGTCTCCCAGGCTTTCGCGCAGCAGGCGCGGCAGGCGGCTGGCCTGGCGGTAGAGCACCGCCCCGGCCGGGCCGAGAGCGAAGAACCACAGCAGCACGCCGAACAGGCGCTCGTGCGACTGGATGAACAGCGCCCCCAGCAGGGAGTGCTGGCTGCTCTCCGGCTGCGGGCCGCGCATCAGCACGCCGGCCAGATGGGCGGCGCGCGCTTCGTCCCCGGCCTCGCGGGCTTCCAGCAGGCGGCTGACGTCGTCGGCCAGATCCCGCGGGCCCAGGCACAGCAGCAGCACCGCGGCCGCGAAGGCCAGCCGTGCGAGCGGGTTGGCCATCAATCCGCCCAGCCCGTACACCAGCAGCACCGGTGGCAGCAGCCACAGCAGCAGGGCCGGGCCGGCGCGCCAGAAGGCGGGCAGCGGCAGCAGCGTCTGCGCGCGGGCCAGCAGCCAGCGCAGGGCGACGGGCTCGCCCCAGCCGGGAAACTGGCCGAGCAGACGCTCGAAGGCGATCGCGACGAGGACTCCGATCAGGGTCATGCCAGCAGCTCCCGGTAGTGCTTCCAGTCAAAGTACGGGCCCGGATCGGTCTTGCGGCCGGGTGCGATGTCCTGGTGGCCGACGATGCGCTCCGGGGTGATCGCCGGATAGGCGGCCATCACTGCCTGCGTCACCGCCGCCAGGCGCTGGTACTGGCGCGCGGTGAACGGACGCGTGTCGCAGCCTTCCAGCTCGATGCCGATGGAAAAATCGTTGCAGCGCTCGCGCCCTTCATGGCGCGAGACGCCGGCATGCCAGGCGCGGTCGTCGAGGCTGACGAACTGCGTCAGCGCGCCGTGGCGGTTGATGTACAGATGCGCCGAAACGGTGACTCCGGCCAGGGCGCTGAAGTAGGGGTGCGCGTGGATGTCGAGCCGGTTGAGGAACAGATCTTCCACGAAATGGCCGCCGAAACGCTCCGGCGGCAGGGAAATGGCGTGGATCACCAGCAGGCTGATCTCGTCCCGCGGGCGCACGTCGCAATTGGGGGAGGGACACCAGCGCGCGCCCCGCACGCGGCCGTCCCGGTCCACGGAACTTTGCCAAGCGCGTGGTATCTGCTTCACGATTCCCCCCTGCCTGTTCTCAGTCATTCTCCCACCGGGGCCCCAACATGCCTTTGCCACTGCCGACCCTTCTCACCGCGCTGCTGTGCGCAGCCACCCTCAGCGCCTGCACCAGCCTGGGGGGCGGCGATACGCGCAGCGCCGGCGCCCTGCCCGACCCGGATATCGTCTACGAGAAGCATACGCTGGACAACGGCCTGACGCTGATCATCCACCAGGACCACAAGGCGCCGATCGCGGCGGTCAACGTCTGGTACCACGTGGGCAGCAAGGACGAAAAGCCCGGCCGCACCGGCTTTGCGCACCTGTTCGAGCACCTGATGTTCAACGGCTCTGAAAACTACAACGATGAATTCTTCCGCCCGCTGGAACCCGCCGGCGCGACCGACTTCAACGGCACCACCAACTCCGACCGTACCAATTATTTCGCCAATGTGCCGACCTCGGCGCTGGATCTGCTGCTGTGGCTGGAATCGGACCGCATGGGCCATCTGCTCGGCGCCATCGACCAGGCCAAGCTCGACGAGCAGCGCGGCGTGGTGCAGAACGAGAAGCGCCAGGGCGAGAACCAGCCCTACGGCCTGGTCTGGGAGACCATCACCCAGCACGCCTACCCGGCCGGCCATCCGTATTCCTGGACCACCATCGGCTCCATGGAGGATCTCAACGCGGCGCGGCTGGAGGACGTCAAGGACTGGTTCCGCACCTACTACGGTGCCGCCAACGCGGTGCTGGTGGTGGCCGGCGACGTGAATCCGGCCGAGGTGCGGCAGAAGGTCGAACATTATTTCGGCGACATTCCCAGCGGCCCCACCCTGCGGCGCCAGCAGCAGTGGATCGCCGAGATGCCGGGCGAGAAGCGCGTGGCCCTGCAGGACCGGGTGCCGCAGGCGCGGCTGTACAAGGTGTGGAACGTGCCGGGCTACGGCACCCGCGACGGCGCGCTGCTGCAGCTCGCCGCCGAGCGTCTGGGCGGCGGCAAGACCAGCCTGCTCTACGACCGCCTGGTGTACCGCGACCGCATCGCCACCGACGCCAGCGCCTTCTACTTCGAGCGTGAACTGGGCGGGCAGCTGTGGGTGATCGCCACCGCCGTGCCGGGGGTGGAGCTGGCGGCTCTGGAGAGCGCCATCGATCAGACCGTCGCCGCTCTGGTGCAGGACGGCCCCGGCGCCGAACCCCTGGCACGCATCCAGACCCGGCTGGTCGGCGAACTGTTGCGCGGGCTGGAACGCATCGGCGGGTTCGGCGGCAAATCCGACCTGCTGGCCGAGAGCCAGGTCTACGGCGGCTCGCCGGACGCCTGGAAGCCCTACCTGCGTGATCTGCGCGAGGCCACGCCCGCCGCGGTGCGCGCCACCGCGCAACGCTGGCTGCACGACCGCGCCCTGGTGCTCAGCGTGACGCCCACGCCGGACTACGCGGTGGCCAGCGGCGGCGCCGATCGCAGCCGCCTGCCCGCCACCGGCGAGCCGCCGGCGCTCCAGCTCCCGGCCCTGCAGCGCACCACCCTGGGCAATGGCCTGGAAGTGGTGCTGGCCGAGCGTGACGGCGCGCCGCTGGTGGAAATGAGCCTGCTCGCGCGCGGCGGCCTGGCAGCGGATGACGCCGGCCAGCCCGGCCTGGCGCGCCTGAGCTTCGCCATGGTCAGCGAGGGCGCGGGCGGGCTTGACGCCCTGGCGCTGGCCCGCGCGCAGGAAAGCCTGGCCGCGCGCATCAGCGCCGGCGTCAGCAATGACCGCTTCGTCCTCAATCTCTCCGCGCTGAGCACGCGGCTCGACGCCTCGCTGGCGCTGTACGCCGACGTGGTGCAGCGCCCCAGCTTCCCGGAATCCGAGCTGCCGCGCGTGCGCCAGTCCCTGCTGTCCGGCCTGCAGCAGCAGAAGGCGCAGCCGGCCGGCGTGGTGCAGGCCCTGATCCCGCGTCTGGTGTACGGCGAGGATCACCCCTACGCCACGGCCTGGCAGACGCCCCGCGTGGAACAGACGCTGCGCAGCGCCGGCCGCGAGGCGATGCTGGCTTACTACCAGCGCTGGGTGCGGCCCGACAACGCCACCCTGCTCGTGGTGGGCGACGTGGACATGGCCACGCTCAAGCCGCTGCTGGAACGCCACTTCGGCGGCTGGCAGGCCCCGGCCGGGCCGCGCCCCGCCGTGGAACTGCCCCCCGCCGCGCCGGCCACGGCGCCGCGCGTGTTCCTGGTCAACCGCACCGGCGCCGAGCAGTCCTACATCGCCGCGGTACAGGCGGCCCCGCCGGCGCGCCATGCCCAGGAAGTGCCGATGCAGATCGTCAACACCGCCTTCGGCGGCATGTTCACCTCGCGCCTGAACCTCAACCTGCGCGAGGACAAGCACTGGAGCTACGGCGCGCGCAGCCAGCTGCGCGAGGCCCAGGGCGACCGCGTGCTGGCGCTGCTCGCCCCGGTCCAGCAGGACCGTACCGCCGACGCCATGCGCGAGATGCAGAAAGAGCTGCGCGAGCTGCTCGGCGGGCGTCCGCTCAAGGCCGACGAGATCCGCGCCGCGCAGCGGGCGCTCACGCTGACCCTGCCGGGCGACAACGAGACCAACGCCGGCGTCGCCGGCAGCCTGCGCTACATCCTGGAAAACGGCCTGCCCGACGACTACTACAACACCCTGGTCGGCGAGGTGCTGGCGCAGACCCCGGCAGGGCTGCGGGCCGCGGCACAGACGCTGTACCGCCCGCAGCAGCTGACCTGGATCGTGGTGGGCGATCTGGCACGCATCGAAGGTCCGGTCCGCAAGCTCGGCCTGGGGCCGGTGACGGTGCTCGATCCCGACGGCCAGGTCCTGCGCTGAGGTTCACCCGCGCGCCGGGCCTGGCAGGCCCGGCGCGTCTCAGCAGGGGCGGCCCTGGCTGGCCGCGAGCTCCAGGCCCTGGCGGCAGAACTGCTGCGCCTCCGCGGGCTGCTGGGTCTGCTCGCAGACGCGCGCCAGTTCCAGGTAGGCCGCCGGCGTGGGCTGCAGGCGGATCACCGCCTCCAGATAGCTGCGGGCCTTGCCCCAGAGCCTGTTGCGGGCGCAGGCGCGGGCGGCGGTCACCAGCAGTTCCGGGCGCTCGCCGTATTGGTTGAGCCAGGCCTCCACATTGGCGAGCTGCGTCACCGGATCACCCGCGGAGAGCTCGCCGTAGAGCGTGACCAGCTCGCCGTCCCAGTCCTGCTCCAGGGTCTTGAGCACCAGGGCGATGGCATCGGCCTGGGCGTTGAGCCGGGCCAGCCCGTGGGCGTAGGCCTGGCGCAGGGCGGGCAGGGCACGGGCGTCGGCGGGCGCGGCATCCCACAGCGCCTTGAGACGGTCCAGCCGCGCCTGGGCGACGGCCTCCTCGATCAGCGCCAGATGCCCCTGCAGCAGCAGATCACGGCGGCGCTCCGGGCTCAGGGCCCGCACCCGGGAGGTTTCGGCCAGCAGCCGCCGCAGCGGCTCCCACTCGCCCAGCGCGGCCAGGCTTTCGGCCAGCAGCTCGATGGCGTAGGGGTGCTCGGGCTGCTGCTCGCGCAGACGCTCGGCGCTGGCGCGCGCCAGCTGGTGCTCTCCGCGCTCGCGTTGCAGTTCGGCGCGGGTGATGAGGGTGGCAAACTCCAGCGACGGATCGCTGGCGGCGGCCAGCTGCAGGTAGTGGTCGCGCCGGTCGGGCGCGCCCAGACGCTGCGCGGCGCGCGCCGCCGCCAGATAGTTGAGGTGCGCGGCGTGATGGTCGGCGGCACGGCGTACCAGCTCGATCTCGGCGCGCTTCCAGTTGCCCTCCAGCAATTTCAGCAGCCCAAGCTCGAAGGAAGCGCGCGCGCGTTCGGCGCGGCGGCGCTGCAGATAATCGCGCAGGGTCTCAGGCAGCCGCACACCGGCGTAGAGCAGCTTCAGGCCGTAGTAGAGGACCAGAATCAGCACAAAGAAGCCGACCACGAATCCCGGCAGCGAGGTTTCCAGGATCCAGTCGCCGTAGCTGAGCAGTACGTAGCCGGTCTCGCTGCGCAGGTAGTAGGCTGCCGCGGCGCCGGCGCCGAGCAGGGCCAGAAAAATCAGGAGCAGGCGGATCATCTGGGGGCCGGCTCCAGCTGGGCACGCAGCAGGGTCAGGCTGCGGCTGATGTCGGGAAGCGCCGGGGCCAGCGGCAGCTGGCCCAGCCGCTCCAGCTCGGCCTGCGCGGCACGCACGCCGGGATCGGCGCCGTTGTAGTAGTCGCGCAGCCAGGCGCTGGCGCTGGCGGTCGCGGCACGGAAACTCACCTCGTCACGGCGCAGGAAGGCGAGCCGCGCCGCTTCCAGCCGGAGCTGCAGGATCTGGTGGACCAGGCTTTCCTGCTCGGCCGACAGCAGACGCACCGGGCTGTTGCCCTCGTTGCGGCGCAGGATGAACACGCTGCCCATCACCTCGGCCAGTGTGGCGCGGGCGCGCGCGGCCCAGCCGGCCTCGGCGGGCGGCGCCGGGGTCGCGGGGGTCTGGGCGGGGATCTCGAATTTCTTCGGCACGCGGGCGCGCAGCGGCCAGCCGGGCGCCCGCTCGGTGAGGCCGGCCAGGGCCAGCGCCGCCGCCGGCAGGTCGGCCACCGGCAGGGCCTGCAGGGCGGCGCGCTCGCGGGCAATGGCTTCGCGCACTCGGAACAGGCGCGGGTCCCCGAGCGCGGCCAGACGCTGGTCGGCCAGTTCCAGGGCGAGCAGGGCGGAGGGCGCGTCAGCCATCAGCTGCACGCGGTCGTTGGCCAGCAGCAGCAGCTGTTCCACGGCGCTGAGCTGGAAGCGGGTGCGGCCGCCGCTGAGCTGTTCGGACAGCTGGCCCAGGCTCTGGTCGTATTCCTCGATGCGCCGCTCGATGCCGGCGAGCTCCTGCGCGTTGCGGCGCGCGGCCTGCGCCAGATCGGCCTGGCGGCTGTCCAGGCGCGCGGTCTGTACTTCGAGCTGGTTGAGCGCGCGGACCAGCTCCTGCCGCTGCGCCTGCTGGCCCTGCCAGTACTGATAGCCCCACCAGCCGCCGGCGCCCAGCGCCACCAGCAGGGCCAGCATCAGCAGGCGGCCGAGATGGCCGCTGCCGGCGGCGGGCGGGCGGGCGGGCGCGGCCAGGGAGGGGGTGGGGACGGGCGACTCGGGAACGGTCATGGCAGGGAGAGGGCCGGGTTGAACATGGGTGCGCAGGCAATCGACATAATCGGCGTCGCTGACGCGGGCGGGGATCCAGGGGGCGAGGCGAAAGCCGGCGCTGCGCGCGATCTCGGCCACGCGCTGGCTGGGGACGAGCAGCTGCCGGTCGAGCAGGGTCTCACGATCCGGCGTCAGCGCAAGCAGGGCATCGAGCGACTCGCCACTGCCGAGAACGATCACATCGCTGTCGGCCACGGCAGCGCGCACGGCCTCGGGGCTGTGGGTGACCGGCACGCGGCGGTACACCGGCAGGCTGCGGACACGGGCGCCGCGCGCCTCCAGCGCCGGCGCCAGTTCGCCCAGGCCGCGTTCGCCGGTGACGATCACCACGCTCTGGCCGTCGAGCGCCTGCAGTCGCGGCTCGGCGAGCAGGCCCTGGCTGGAGGTCTCGCCAGCGGGCGCCAGGGCCCGGACGCCCAGCGCGGCCAGCTGCGCCTGGGTGGCCGGCCCGATGGCGGCGACCTGTGCCGGCCAGTCGGCGGCGTCCAGGCCACGGGCGGCGGTAACGGCATTGGCGCTGGTGAAGATCCACCAGTCGGCACTGCGCTCGGCGGCCAGCTGGGCGCGCAGCGCCTCGGCAGGGCCCAGCGGCTCGATCTCGAACAGCGGCAGCTGCGTGACCCGGGCGCCCAGTTCGGCCAGGGCCTCACACAGCGCGGTGGCCTGGGCCGCGGGGCGGGTGACCAGCACCCGCAGGCCCTTGAGCGCCGGCTTCATGCGCCGGCCCCGGGGTACGGCTGCGCAGGGCTCATGGCGTGTCGCCATCCTCCGTGTCGGCGGCCGGGCCGCAGGCCTCGGCGACCTGCTGGCGTGCGCGGTTGAGCAGCTGTTCGCGCTCGGCCTCGCTGAAGGCGCGC
Organism: Gammaproteobacteria bacterium; assembly: GCA_046565985.1. Lineage (GTDB taxonomy): Bacteria > Pseudomonadota > Gammaproteobacteria > Nevskiales > Nevskiaceae > Polycyclovorans. The sequence continues at coordinate 5,409 of JBKHXN010000017.1, read as the reverse complement.
TCGTTGCCGAGATTGTCGCGCTCGATGATGTTGCCGGCGCTCTCGTAGGAACGCAGGGCGGCGCGCTTCTTCTCGCACTCGGCCGCGTCCACCGGGGCGGCGGCTTCCGCTGCCGGAGCCGGCGTGCGCACGCCGCGCGGATTGAGCGGCTGGGCGTTGGGGTTGGAAGGCTGGTCGCTGAAGTGGCGCTTGCCCTCGGCGTCCACCCAGCTGTACACCGTGGATTCAGCCTGCGCCGGCAGCACCAGCACGATCAGCAGGAGCGACAGCAAGCGCGGAAGATTCATGGCGGGGGCATCGGATTTCTGAAGGATGCTGCGAGTCTAGACCCAAATCCGGCGCAGACAAACTGTGCGGCAGGGCCTAGCATGGGGGGCATGAAGCCGGTGATCGCGCAGCGCAAGCCGTACCTGATGGACCTGCCGCCCGGGCGTTACGCCTGGTGCGCCTGCGGGCGCTCGGCCACGCAGCCGTTCTGCGACGGCTCGCACAAGGGCAGCGGGATCGAGCCGCGGATGTTCACCGTGACCGCCCGCAGCGGCAGCCTGTGGCTGTGCGGCTGCAAGCACAGCCGCCACCCGCCGCACTGCGATGGCACCCACAACAAGCTGAAGGATGAGCCGGGCTGAAAAGACCGCGCGCCGCGCTCAGACCGCTTCCACGCCCGCTTCGCCGGTGCGGATGCGCACCGTCTGGTTGAGGTCGTAGACGAAGATCTTGCCGTCGCCGATCTGCCCGGTCTTGGCGGCCTTCTGGATGGTCTCCACCGCCTTGTCCACCATGTCGGGGGCGAGCGCGACTTCGAGCTTGATCTTGGGCAGCAGATCCACCGTGTACTCGGCGCCGCGGTAGAGCTCGGTGTGGCCTTTCTGGCGGCCAAAACCGCGTACCTCGGTCACGGTCATGCCCTGCACGCCGATGTCGGCCAGCGCCTCGCGCACCGCGTCGAGCTTGAAGGGCTTGATGATGGCGATCAGCATTTTCATGGGCGGGCTCCGTCAGAAAAATTCAGGCGCCCAGTCTAGCACCCGCGCCGGCACGGCCCCGGAAAAAAGAAGGGGCGGGTCTGGACAGACCCGCCCCAATATCAACCCGCCGGGAGGAGACCGGGAGCTGCTGTGAACCCTACTTGGCCTGGAATTCCGGGTAGGCCTCGAGGCCGCACTCGGAGATGTCGGTACCCAGGTGCTCGTCCTCTTCGCTGACGCGCAGGCCCATGACCAGCTTGAGCACGCTCCAGACGATGAGGCTGGTGACCGCCACCCAGCCGAAGATCACGCCGGCGCCGAGCAGCTGCGCGCTCAGGCTGGCTTCGGGGTTGGACAGGGTGACCGCCATCAGGCCCCAGAAACCGGCCGTGCCGTGCACCGAGATCGCGCCCACCGGGTCGTCGATCCTGAGCTTGTCCAGGCCCAGGATGGAGAGCACCACGATGATGCCGCCGATGCCGCCGATCAGCGTCGCCAGCCCCGGGGAGGGGGTCAGCGGCTCGGCGGTGATGGACACCAGGCCGGCCAGCGCACCGTTGAGCAGCATGGTGAGATCGGCCTTCTTGAACAGGATCTTGGAGAACATCAGCGCCGCGATGGCACCGCCGCAGGCGGCCATGTTGGTGTTGACGAAGACCTTGGCCACCGCGTTGGCCTCACCCACGTTGGAGAGCTTGAGCTCGGAGCCGCCGTTGAAGCCGAACCAGCCCAGCCACAGGATCAGCGTGCCGAGCGTGGCCAGCGGCAGGTTGGCGCCCTGGATGGGGTGCACCTTGCCGTCGGGGCCGTACTTGCCCTTGCGCGCGCCGAGCAGCAGCACGCCCACCAGCGCGGCGGTGGCGCCGGTCATGTGCACGATGCCGGAGCCGGCAAAGTCGAGGAAGCCCGCCGCGTCGAGGAAGCCGCCGCCCCACTTCCAGAAGCCCTGCACCGGGTAGATGAAGCCGGTCATGAAGATGGCGAAGACGAAGAACGTCATCAGCTTCATGCGCTCAGCCACCGCGCCGGAGACGATGGACATGGCGGTGGCCACGAACACCACCTGGAAGAAGAAGTCGGACAGCGTGGAGTAGTACGGCGCGTCTTCGCCGCCGGCCACCACCGCCGCCACTTCGTTGTCGCTGGAGCCCAGCAGCCCGCCCAGGCCCGGGAAGTAGGCCGACCAGGCCGCGTCACCCGGGTACATGATCAGATAACCCACCAGCATGTACATGATGCAGGCGATGGCGTAGAGGCCGACGTTCTTGGTCAGGATCTCCGCCGTGTTCTTGGCGCGTACCAGCCCGGCTTCCAGCATGGCGAAGCCGGCGGCCATGAACATCACCAGCGCGCCGCAGACCAGGAAGTAGAAGGTGTCGATCGAATAGGCCAGTTCCAGCGTGTGGACCGCGGGCTCGGCGGCCGGCGTTGCCGCCATGGCCTCCAGCGCCGCTGCCACGACCGGGTCGGCCTCCTGTGCCCAGGCGGGCGCCAGCCCGCAGACGGCGGCCAGCAGCAGGGCGGAAAAAAACGTGCGAATCATGGGAGGTGCTCCTTAGAGGGCGTCTTTGCCGGTCTCACCCGTACGGATACGGATGGCCTGGTCGAGGGAGTAAACGAAGATCTTGCCGTCGCCGATCTTGCCGGTGTGGGCGGCCTTGGTGATGGCGTCGATGGCCTGTTCCGACTTGCTGTCGTCCACGGCCACTTCAATCTTCACCTTGGGCAGAAAATCCACCACGTACTCGGCGCCCCGATACAGCTCGGTATGTCCTTTCTGGCGGCCAAATCCTTTGACTTCGGTCACGGTGATGCCGGCCACGCCCAGGTCCGAGAGCGCTTCGCGCACCTCGTCGAGCTTGAACGGCTTGATGATGGCTGCAATCAATTTCATGTAATCACTCCTGGTAGCGGTGCGGGTTAAGGTCCGGGCAGCCTGTTCCCGGGCTCCGCAGTCAGACAAGCAACCACTGTGCCAACCCGCCGCCGGACTAGGGGCTAGAATCCGCGCCGCCCCGCCCCTGCCCGCCCGATCCCATGGAAAGCTCCGCCTCGCTGCTGATTGCCAAAGACCTGTTGCAGACCTTTGGCGTGGTGCTGGCCGCCGGCACCCTGGGCGGGGTCATCGCCAAGGCGCTCAAGGTGCCGGACGTGGCGGTGTTCCTGGTGGTAGGCATCCTGCTCGGCCCGGAACTGCTCGGGCTGGTGGACCTGCGCGCCGACAGCGCGGTAAACCAGATCATCCTGATCTTCGGCTCCTGCTACATCCTCTTCGACGGCGGGGCCTCGCTGCGCTTCCGGGTGCTCAAGGAGGTCTGGGTCACGATCGTCATCATCGCCACCGTGGGCATCCTCATCACCACCGCGGTGACCGCCGTGGCCGCCTACTACCTGCTGGGCATTCCCCTGATCATTGCCGCCCTGCTGGCGAGCACCATCGCCTCCACCGATCCGGCCACGCTGGTGCCGGTGTTCAAGCAGGTGCCGATCCGCGAGCGCGTGGCGCAGACGGTGATGTCGGAATCGGCGTTCAACGACGCCACCGGCGCCATCGTCACCTTCACCGTGCTCGCCATCGCCATGGGCTCCGGGGAGTTCTCGCTCGCCGGTTCGCTGCTGGAACTGCTCAAGCAGGCCAGCCTGGGCATCCTCATCGGGGCCGTGCTGGGCTACGTGGCGGCGCTGCTGATCGCTCACGAGCGCTACGCCTTTCTCGGCGAGTTTGCCCCGGTGGTCACGCTCATGGCGGTGGCCGGCGCCTACCTGGCGGCCGACAACTACCACGCCTCCGGCTTCATGGCGGTGTTCGTGTTCGGGATGCTGATCGGCAACAAGTCCTCGTTCGGCTTCAACATGGACCAGAGCGAGGCGCAGCACCTGGAATCCTTCGTCAGCGCCAGCGCCCTGATCATGCGGCTGATGATCTTCGTGCTGCTGGGCTCGCAGGTGAACTTCGGCCTCATGGCCCAGTACTGGCTGCCCGGCGTGGCGCTGGTGCTGGTGTTCATGTTCGTGGCGCGGCCGCTCACCGTGTTCCTGTGCACCGCGCCCGACCGGCGCGCGCGCTGGAGCTTCAAGGAGCGCCTGTTCATGTGCTGGACGCGGGAGACCGGCGTCATCCCCGCCGCGCTGTCGGGCCTGCTGGTGGGCATGCAGGCGCCGGGGGCCGAGATCATCGCCAGCATCACCTTCATCGCCATCCTCATGACCATCCTCATCCAGGCCCCCACCACCCACTGGCTGGCCAAGCGGCTGGGCCTGCTGGTGGAGGACTGGCACGACTAGCTGTGTAAACCCACCAGGTTATTCAGATGCAGGTTGAGGGTGCTGACGGGAGGTTGGTATCCGAGGCTGGCGTGGGGTCGATGCCAGTTGTACTGATGGAGCCAGAGGGGCAGATGCTGTGCCCGCTGGGTGGAGTTGTCATAGCTGCGGGCGTAGGCCCATTCGCGCAGGGCGGTTTGGATGAAGCGTTCGGCCTTGCCGTTGGTACGCGGGGTATAAGGCTTGGTCCGCAGGTGGCGGATACCCAGACGGCGCAGCAGCCTGGCAAAGCGTTTGGACTTGTAGCAGGCCCCGTTGTCGGTCATGACGCGTTCGATGGTGATGCCAAAACCACGGTAGTAGCGGATGGCCTGCACCAGTGCCCGACAGGCGCTGCGGCCGGTCTCGTCAGGATGCACGGTGCTCAGGGACAGGCGGGAGGCATCGTCGACGGCGACGTGGACATAGTCCCAGCCCGCGCCATCAGAGGTCCTACGCCGGTCGCCGGTGACGCGATGGCCCGGACGGCGGAAACGCCCGAGTTTCTTGATGTCCAAGTGCAGCATCTGACCGGGTCGCTCCCAGGTGTAGCGTCGGGCTGGTCGGGGCGGGTCCAGCACCGCCAGGCGGTTGAGGCCGGCACGCGCCAGCACCCGGCCGATGGTGGATACCGATACCCCGGTGAGTTGATGGATCTGGCGGTAGGTGCGTCGCTCGCGCCGCAGCGTGAGGATCTGCTCACTCAGGGATTCAGACGTCTGGTGCGGACAGGACGCCGGGCGCGACGAGCGATCCTGCAGTCCGAGCTCGCCCTCATCGAGATAGCGCCTGCGCCATTTGTAGGCCGTGCGCACGCTCACCCCCGCCGCTTGAGCCGCCTCCTCGGGACGAAGTCCTTCTTCCAGCATGCGCCGAACCAGCAGGGCTCGACCGTAAGGCGTTAAACGGGCATGTTTATGACTGTTCATCCGGGGCTCCTTCAAGTGGATTGGGTCGCACCTGAAGCTTCGGGGGAATCACCCCGGATGAACAACCTACTGAGAGATCACAGCTAGGGGCCCTCCCAATGCGCGTGCCTGAAGGTAGCGCGCCACGGGACTCCCTCTCACCTGGGCCAAATCCCTCCTGCAACGCCCTAGCGTCCTCTGTGTGCTGCACGGGCGACGGCGCGCCTCCT
>JBKHXN010000016.1:0-8583 GCA_046565985.1 Gammaproteobacteria bacterium | reverse complement strand
ACGGGCTCGAAGACGCCCATCAGCGCGGCGACCAGGGTTTCCACCTCGCGTTCCTGGGTGTCGGCGGCGCGGTCGAGCATCTCGTCGAGCTGGCCGGAGGATTCGCCGCTGGCGATCAGGTGCACGGTGATGGGCGGGAACAGCTTGCTGGCGCCCAGCGAGCGCGACAGGGAGGCGCCCTCGCGGACGCGTACGGCGGCGGCGTCGATGGCGTCGCGCATCGGCAGGTTGTTGACTACCTGGGTGCCGATCTGCATGGCGTCGAGTATCGGCACGCCGCTGCCGAACAGGATGCCGAGGGTGCGGGTGAAGCGCCCGGTGTTGGCGCCGCGGGTGAGCCGGCCGATCAGCGGCAGGCGCAGCATCAGCCGGTGCACCCGGCGACGGAAGGATTCATTGCTGCGCAGCAGGCGCAGAAAGCCGAAGCCGCCGGCACCAAGCAGGATCAGCAGGTAGATGCCGTAGTCGCGCAGGAAATCGGAGGTAGCGATCAGCCCGCGCGTGAGCGGCGGCAGTTCAGTCTCCAGGCTGGCGAAGACTTCCACCACCTGCGGGACCACATAGGTGAGCAGCAGCATGACCACGCCCAGGGCGACCACGGTGAGGATGGCGGGATAGAACGCGGCGAGCAGGATCTTCTGCTGCATGGCCTGGCGCTTTTCCACGTAGTCGGCCAGGCGTTCGAGGATATGGTCGAGCTTGCCGGAGGACTCGCCCGCTTCCACGGTGGCGCGGAACAGCGGCGGAAAGACCTGCGGAAACTGGTTGAGCGCGCTGGCGAGCGTGCTGCCTTCCACCACGCCGGCACGCACGCCCAGGGCGATGCGCTTGACCCGTCGGCCCTCGCTCTGCTCGGCCACCGCGGTGAGCGCTTCGTCCAGCGGCAGGCCGGAACGGGTCAGCGTGGCGAGCTGGCGGGTGAACAGCGACAGCTCGGTGGCGGAAAGGCCGCCACGCTGGAACGGCGCGCCGCGCGTGGCGCGCTGTTCGCTGACCTCGGACAGCTGCAGCGGGCTCAGGCCACGCTCGCGCAGGATCTGGCGGGCATGGCGCGGGGTATCGCCCTCGATCAGCCCTTTTTCCTGGCGACCGCGGGCGTTGAGCGCGGAGTATTCGTAGGCCGGCACGTTCAGACTCTGACGGCGCGCTGACGGGCAGAACGCATCACCGGGCTCATTCCTCGATGGTGACGCGCAGCACTTCGCGCAGGGTGGTGAGCCCGGCGATCACCTTGGCGCGGCCGGATTGCAGGATGCCCGGCCCACGGCCGCGGGCGTACTGCTCCAGTGCCTGCTCGGAGGCGCCGTCGTGGATCAGCGTTTCCATCTGCCGGTCCACCTCGATGATCTCGTGGATGCCGCTGCGGCCCAGGTAGCCGGTGTGGCGGCATTGCGGGCAGCCGGTGGCGCGCTGCAGGGTGAGCGCGGTATCCACCGGCACGCCGAGCTGCTCCTTCTCCACCGTGCTGGCGGGGTAGGGCTCCTTACAGTGCGGGCAGAGTTCCCGCACCAGGCGCTGCGCCATGAGGCCGATCAGCGAGGAGGAGAGCTGGTAGGGCTCCACGCCCATGTCGCGCAGGCGCGTGACGGCGCCGACGGCGGTGTTGGTGTGCAGCGTGGAGAGCACCAGATGCCCGGTCTGCGAGGCCTGCACGGCGATCTGCGCGGTTTCCAGATCGCGGATTTCGCCGACCATCACCACGTCCGGGTCCTGACGCAGGATGGCGCGCAGGCCGCGTGCAAAAGTCATGTCCACCTTGGTGTTGACCTGGGTCTGGCCGACACCGTCGATGTAGTACTCGATGGGATCTTCCACGGTCATGATGTTGCGGCTGCGGTCATTGAGCACCGACAGCGCGGAATACAGGGTGGTGGTCTTGCCCGAGCCGGTGGGCCCGGTGACGAGCATGATGCCGTAGGGCTTGTGGATGATGCGGCGCAGGGTCTCGATCTGCCGGGCGTCTATGCCCAGATGCTCCAGGTCCAGGCGCTCGGCCTGGCGGTCGAGGATGCGCAGCACCACGCGCTCGGAATTGGCGCCGGTGGGGATGGTGCTGACGCGCACATCCACCTTGCGGCCGCCGAAGGCGCGCGAGATGCGGCCGTCCTGCGGCAGGCGCTTCTCGGCGATGTCGAGCTTGGCCATGACCTTGATGCGTGACACCAGCCGCGGCGCCAGCGCCCGCGGCGGGTTCATCATCTCGCGCAGCACGCCGTCCACGCGGAAGCGCACGGTGAAGCGGTTTTCGAAGCTCTCGATATGGATGTCGGAGGCGTTGTCCTTGATCGCCTCCACCAGCAGGCCGTTGATGAACTTGATCACCGGCGCGTCGTCGCTGGATTCGAGCAGGTCCTGGTTTTCCTGCAGGGCCAGGGCCAGCGCGTTGAGATCTTCCTCCTCGGACTGCAGGCCGTCCATCAGCGCCGCGCTGGCGTTGCTCTGGCCCTCGTAGATGCGCTGCAGCAGGGCGTCGAACTCGGCGGCGCTTACCGGCTCGAGCTTGAGCGGCCGGCCGACGAAGCGCCGGGCTTCCTGCACGCCGTCGGGCGTGGCGCCCGGCCGGGTGACGGCCACCACCTGCTCGCCGCGCGCCTCGGTGATGAGCACGCCGTACTTGCGGGCAAACGCAAAGCTGGGGCGGCGCAGGACGGCGGTATCCATCGCGGGTCCGGTCTCAGGGCGCCGGGGCGGCGGTCTCGTCGCCCGCTTCGGGCTCGGGCGTTGCGCCGGACTCTGCCTCTGCATCGGCCGGCGCCTGCGCCGGCGGCGTGGGGGTGTCCGGCCCTGCGGCGGGTTGCTCGGGCCCGGCAGCGCCCGGGGCGGCGGCCGGTCCGCTGGCGGGGGCGGGCGGACGCTTTTCGGGCGGCGGCGTCACAGGCCGGGACTGCAGGTACTGCTCATAGCGCTCCAGCACCGGACGCTGGCCGCCGATCAGCGGAACGGCGCCCGGGCCGGAATCAATCTGCGCCTGGCGCACGGCGTCGTACTTGCGGCGGGTGTAGTAGTCGCCCTCGGTCTGGTTGCGCAGGATGCTCGGGCGGATGAAGACCATCAGGTTGCGCTTCATCTTGTTGACCGAGCGGAACTGGAACAGGCGCCCGAACAGCGGGATCCGGCTGATGAAGGGCACGCCGCGCTCGGTGTCCTGCAGGCTGTCGTCGATCAGGCCGCCGAGCACCAGGATCTGCCCGTTTTCCACGCCTACGGTGCTGGTAATGGTGCGCTTGTTGGTGATCAGGTCCACCGCGCCGGCGGAGCCGCTGGTGAGGCTGGAAACCTCGAGGCTCAGCTTGAGCTTGATGCTGTTGCCTTCGTTGATCTGTGGCGTGATGCCGAGCGTGAGGCCCACATCCTTGCGTTCGATGGTCTGGAAAGGGTTGACCGCGCCGGGCGTGCCCGCGCCGGTATTGGTGAAGGAGCCGGAGAGGAAGGGCACTTCCTGGCCCACGGAAATCTCGGCCTCCTCGTTGTCCAGCGTCGTCAGGGTGGGGGTGGAGAGCACGTTACTGTCGCCGTCGCCCTGCAGGGCCTTGATGAGCACGGCGAAGCTGGTGCCGTTGTCGCCGCCGTCGCGCCCGCCGCCGATGTTGATGCCCTGGCCGATCAGCGCCAGCGGCGAGAGATCGGCGCCGGCCGCGGTGCCGGCCACCGCGGTGGCCAGACCCGAGAGCGTGGCCGGATCGAGGATGCCGGCGGCGGCGATCTGGCCGCGGTTGAACACCGCCCAGTCGATGCCGAGCTGGCTGGACTTGCTGGCCGAGACTTCGGCGATCACCGCCTCGACCAGCACCTGGGCGCGCTGGATGTCGAGCTGCGAGATCACGTCACGCACCTGGCGCATGATCTTGGGGGCGGCGGTGATGATCAGGGCGTTGGTGTCCTTGTCGGCCAGCACGCGCGTACTGCCGCCGGCGCTGCCGCTCGCGGCCGGCGTGCCGCCGGTGGGCCGCCCTTCGGCCTGGCTGACCTGCTGGGCGTAGCCTTCGAGGATGGGCGCGAGATTCTCGGCGCTGGCGAAGCGCAGGTACACCACCTGCGTGGCGCCGTCGTCCTTGAGCGGGATGTCGAGGTTCTGGACGATGTCGAGATACTTCTGCCGCTCGGACTTGTCGCCGCCGATGAGGATGCTGTTGGAGCGTTCGTCCGCAATCACCACCGCCGGCCGCACGCTCGGGTCCTGCGTCTTGTCCTGCTGCGACAGGGTGGTGAGGATGCGCACCACCTCGCTGGCGGCGGCGTGCTGCAGGCGCACGTATTCGATCTCACGGTCGCCCGACTGGTCCATCTTGCGGATCAGCAGGCCCAGGCGCTCCACGTTGGCGGCGCGGTCGGCGATGATGAGCATGTTGCTGGGCGCATAGGCGGCGAGGTGTCCGGCCTGCGGCACCAGCGGGCGCAGGATGGGCACGAGCTGCGCGGCGGAGATGTTTTCCAGCGCGTAGACGTGGGTGACGACCTCATCCAGCGCCAGTCCGCGGCCGCTGGAACTGAGCGTGCCGCCGTCCTGTCGGGCATTGGTTTCCGGCACGATCTTGTAGGCCTCGCCGGCGGGAATCACGGCAAATCCCTGCACCTGCAGCACGGCCAGGAAGGTTTCGTACACTCCCGCCGTGCTCATGGGCCGGCTGGAGACCACCGTGACCTTGCCCTTGACCCGCGGGTCCACGATGAAATTGCGCCCGGTGACCTCGCTGACCGTGGCGATCAGGGTGTTGATCTCCGCGTCCTTGAGGTTGAGGGTCACATTGGCCTGGGCGGGCCAGGCGAGCAGCCATAGCAGCGGCAGGGCCCAGCGCAGACGCATCAGCATTCGGGTCATGATCTTTCTAGTTCAGGGAAACGTTCAGGGTCTGCGACTGGCCGCCGCGCTCGATCACCAGGCTGACGCTGCCGGCCTGGCTGAGGTCGTTGAGCATCTGCAGGGCGTTCTGCGCGTCGTTCAATTCTATGCCGTTGACGGCGGTCACCAGATCGCCCGGGCGCAGGCCGGCGCTGTTGAAGATGCTGCGGTCGCGGCCGGGGTAGATGCGGTAGCCCTTGAGGCTGCCGTTCTCGCTGAGCGGCTGGATGCGGATGAATTCCGCGGCCTTGGCCGGATCCTGCAGGATCTGCTCGCGCACCGCGGCCAGTGCCGGCACGGCGATGTTCTGCGCGCCCGGCGCGCCGCCGGCGAGCGGCACCAGGCCACTGCTGGGGGCATTCTTGTCCAGGCGCAGGGTCTCCAGATTGCCCTGGCGCGAGAGCACCACGCGGTCGGGGAAGATGGCGTGCAGGGTGACGCCGCGTACCACGTCGGCGCCGATGGCAAAAGGTTTTTCCTCACCGCCCTGGGGGGCGATCAGCGCGCGGGAATCCGCCTCGCGGCTGCCGGCAAAGATGCCGGAGAGCACCAGATTGAGGCGTGTCTCGGGCGCGGCATCCAGCGCCACGCCGGGTGTACTGTCGGCCACATAGGCGCCAAACAGCTGGGCGGAAAGCAGTTTCTGCAGGTCGTCGCCGCCGCGCGCCACCGGCCCGCTGCGCGCCGCGGCCGGGGGCGCTTCCCAGGCCATGCCGGCGGGGGCCGGCACCAGCAGCCAGCCCAGACGCGCCAGGCCCAGGCCCAGTGCCACAACCAGTCCAAATGTGACAAAAGGCGGCAGCCGGGCCATGAGCTGCATGCCCACGGCCTGCGACTGGTTGAGCAAGTGGCTGGGCAGGACCATCGCGCGATCATACCCCGCGCCCGTGCCAGCGAACAGCGCGTCAGCTCTGGCCGGCGGCCCGGGTTGTCCTGCTTTGAGCCCCAAAGCCGTGCACGACAGACGGTCGCTTGAATTGCGGTCTTCCGCGCTAATATTAGAGCCATGAGCAATACGCGCCGCGATACCGATCAGGGTTCCGGGCTGGCGCTGGACGAGGCCAAGCCCAAACTCAAGACGCCACCCCTGTACAAGGTGGTGTTGATGAACGACGACTACACGCCGATGGAGTTCGTGGTGGAGGTGCTGGAGCAGTTCTTCCACCATGCCCGCGAGAAGGCGGTACAGATCATGCTTCATGTTCACACGCAGGGACGCGGAGTGGCGGGGGTGTATCCCGCCGAAATTGCTGAGACCAAGACCGCACAGGCCAACGCCCATGCGCGCAAGCATCAGCATCCCTTGTTGACGGTGATGGAGAAAGCCTGATGTTGAGCGACGAACTGCAAAAAGCCCTGGATGCCGCCTTTGTCTCGGCGCGGATGGAGGGGCACGACCTGCTCACGGTCGAGCACCTGCTGCTGGCCCTGCTCTCCGACGCCAACATCTCCGAAGCGCTCGGCGCCGCCGGCACCGACATGGAAAAGCTGGAACGCGAGCTGCGTGAGTACATCCGCCATAACCTGCAGCGGGTGACGGATCCGGAGCGCAACGAGGTGCAGCCCACGCTGTCCTTCCAGCGCGTGCTGCAGCGTGCGATCTACCACGTGCAGGCGTCCGGCAAGAAACAGGTGACGACGCTGAACGTCCTGATCGCCATCTTTGCCGAGAAGGACACGCACGCGGTGTATCTGCTGGGCGATCAGGGTGTGTCGCGTCTGGATATCGTCAACTTCGTGTCGCACGGCATTGCCAAGAACAGCGTGGCGCCGGAGAAGGCGCCGGGCGAGTCCGAGGAACGCGATGAATCCGGCGAGGACCGCAACCAGCCCCGTACCGCGCTCGACCAGTACGCGCAGAACCTCAACGCCCGCGCACTGGCGGGCAAGATTGACCCGCTGATCGGCCGCGACACCGAGGTCGAGCGGGTGATGCAGACCCTGTGCCGGCGACGCAAGAACAACCCGCTGCTGGTGGGCGAGGCCGGCGTGGGCAAGACTGCCATCGCCGAGGGTCTGGCCTGGCTGGTGGTGCAGCGCCGCGTGCCGGAGCTGCTGCAGAACGCCGTGGTGTACAGCCTGGATCTGGGTTCGCTGATCGCCGGCACCAAGTATCGCGGTGATTTCGAGAAGCGCTTCAAGGCGGTGATGGGCGAGCTGCAGAAGACGCCGGGGGCGATCGTGTTCATCGACGAGATCCACATGATCATCGGTGCCGGATCAGCCAGCGGCGGGGTGATGGACGCCTCCAACCTGCTCAAGCCGCTGCTCTCCTCGGGCGAGCTGCGCTGCATCGGCTCGACCACGTACCAGGAATACCGCGGCATCTTCGAGAAGGACCGCGCTTTGGCGCGGCGCTTCCAGAAGATCGACGTGACCGAGCCCTCCGTGGAAGACACGGTGAAGATTCTCGAAGGCCTCAAGACCCGCTTCGAGGAGCACCACGCCGTGCAGTTCACGCGCGGCGCGCTGCGCTCGGCGGTGGAGCTTTCGGTGCGCCACATCACCGACCGCCACCTGCCCGACAAGGCCATTGATGTCATCGACGAGGCGGCGGCGCGGCTGCGCCTGTTGCCGGAATCCCGTCGTCGCAAGACCGTGCAGGTGCGCGACATCGAGGAGACGGTGGCCAAGATCGCACGCATTCCGCCCAAGAGCGTATCGAGCAATGACCGCGAGCGGCTGGTCACGCTGGAGCGTGACCTCAAGCTGACCATCTTTGGCCAGGACGCGGCGATCGAGCAGCTGGCGGCCAGCATCAAGCTGTCCCGCTCGGGCCTGGGCAATCCGGACAAGCCGATCGGCAGCTTCCTGCTCGCCGGTCCCACCGGCGTGGGCAAGACTGAGGTCACCCGCCAGCTGGCCCAGCTGCTCGGCATTGAACTGCTGCGCTTCGACATGAGTGAGTACATGGAGCGCCATACGGTGAGCCGCCTGATCGGCGCGCCGCCGGGCTATGTGGGCTTTGACCAGGGCGGGCTGCTGACCGAGGGAGTGATCAAGCATCCGCATGCGATCGTGCTGCTCGACGAGATCGAAAAGGCCCATCCCGACGTGTTCAACCTGCTGTTGCAGGTCATGGACCACGGCACGCTGACCGACAACAACGGCCGCAAGGCGGACTTCCGCAACGTGATCCTGGTGATGACCACCAACGCGGGCGCCGAGGAATCCGCGCGCCGCTCCATGGGCCTGATCGAGCACAACCATACCGCCGATTCGATGGAGGTCATCCGCAAGATGTTCACTCCGGAGTTCCGCAACCGGCTGGATGCCATCGTGCCCTTTGCGGCCCTGGGCCCGGCGCAGATCCTGCGCGTGGTGGAGAAATTCCTCATGCAGCTCGAGGAACAGCTGGCCTCCAAACAGGTGCAGCTGGAAGTGGACGAGGCCGCCCGCAGCTGGCTGGCCGAGCACGGCTACGACCCGAAGATGGGCGCGCGGCCAATGGCGCGGGTGATCCAGGAAAACCTCAAGCGCCCGCTGGCCGAGGAGCTGCTGTTTGGCAAGCTGGCCCACGGCGGCCGGGTGCAGGTCTCGGTCGTGGACGGCCAGCTATGCTTCGAGCTGGAAGCGCGGGAAAAAGCCTCACAGGCCGAGCTGGTCTGAGCCTTTATCGCCGCACAGCAAAAAGCCCGCGGTGCGGGCTTTTTGCTGTGGGTCGCGCATTTGGGTGGCGCAATCACGGCATCTCTATTCGTACCCAATTCGCACCCAGGTTTGTCATCCCCGTGCGCCGGACC
>JBKHXN010000015.1:0-4120 GCA_046565985.1 Gammaproteobacteria bacterium | reverse complement strand
CACAGCAGCAGCGGCGCCAGCTTGAGCAAGCGTTTCATGTTCATGGCAGCACCCAACGGAGCGAGAGGCCGAACTCGGTACGGTCGTAGTCGAACAGCTCGACGCGCGACTGGTTGTCCACATAGGTAAGGCGCGGGATCAGCGCGCCGTTCGGGCTGGGGAAGATGCGCCAGACCAGATAGGCGCCGGCGGTGTACTGCGTGTCGCGCCGCCGTTCGCCGAAGAACGGGCCGTCGTAATCGGAGCGCAGCGCGCCGGCGTGCAGATAGCCGCGCGCACGTGGCAGTAGCAGCACGGACGAGGTGAGCCGCCCACCGATCTGGTCACGCCCGTAGGGCGAGCCGCTCAGGCGCGCATCCTCATTGCCGCCGATCAACTGCACGCCGAAGCGCGCCTGCGGCGCACCCGGCAGCAGGTAGTCGGCCCCCAGTACATACAGGGCCTGGTCCACCTCGCGTACTTCCAGGGCATCCTCGTAGCGCGCCGGACCGCCGCGCAGATCCAGGGATGCCTGCCAGCGCGCGCCGAGGCGCTGGCGCAGTCCCAGGTCGAGCAGACCTCCGAACTGGACCTTGCGCCCGTCGAAGGGCACCTCGCTGTCGAGAAAATTGACGTACGTCCCCAGCGCCGCCGTCAGCGTGGTGCCACGCCGTTGCCAGGCCAGTGCCGTGCTCAGCGTGGCGCGGTCGGAGTTGACGAAGCGGGCCGACGGGTGATGCCGGTGGCTGATCTGGAGCTGCGTGTGGTGCGTCAGGCTGGGGGCGAGCGGGATGGTGTAGCCGCCGCCCAGGGTGTAGCCAAAAAACGCGGAGTGCTGCTCCACATTGCGCTCGTTGAGAGTGAATCCGAGGAACGTATCGCTTGCGGTGGAACCGTTGGCGTTGCTGTCGTAGCCGGCGTCGAGCTCGGTCAGCAGGCGCCAGCGCGAGCGGGCCGCGGGGCCCTCGCGCGTGATGGCGAACAGATAGTTGTCGATCGCCCGGCGTACCGATTCCGTCTGGTTCTCCCGCTGCAGCTGGCGGAACTCGGCCGCCGCCTGCTCCCGCTCGCCCAGCTGGTAGTAGGCACGCGCCAGCTCCATGCGGGCGGCGGAATGGTTGGGATCCGTCACCACCGCCCGCTGCAGGCTCAGCACCGCCTCGCCGGCACGCCCGGTTTCCAGCGCGGCGCTGCCCAGCAGGTAATCGAAGTCACGGTCGCCGGCCCAGTCGGTCTCGCGCGGGGCGAGCAGCTGGTAGGCGGCCTGGGCGCGGCCGTCCGTGAGCAGCGTGCGTGCTTCCTGGAGCACGCCGGCATCGGCGGCGGCCAGCGGCAAGGGCACGGCCAGTGGCAGTGCGGCCAGTGCGAGCAGCAATCCCCTGCGCAGGTTCCGGCCGACTGACCGGCACAGCGCGCTTCCCCCGGTGCGAGCATTCCACATAACACCCCCCTGTTATGGGCACGCGCCGACTATAGTCCGGTGCCTGCTACTTGGCGAGTGGTGGCAAGACCCCGGGGGCCGGACCCTCCGGTGAGCCATTCGGTCGCTCGCGGGGCAGCCGGTCGGCGCGGCCCAGGGGTTCGAAGATCGTCACCAGCTGCGTCTTGCCCTTGACCCGTACCCGGTCCAGTTCGCGGTAGGCAAACTCGGGTGCCTGCCGCGCCGTGGCCTCGCTGACGATGATGTCCACCTCGTACTGGCGCGTGAGCGCCTCCAGGCGGGCACCGAGGTTCACCGTATCGCCCAGCACGGTGTAGGCGACGCGGAACGCCGAACCCATGTTGCCCACGTGCATCATGCCGGTACTCAGGCCGATGCCGATCTCGATGACGGGCCAGCCGCGCGCCTCGAACTGCGGCCGCAGCTCGCGCAGGATGCGCACCATGTCCAGCGCCGCCTCCAGCGCGTGGCGCGCGTGCGCGGGGTCGTGCAGCGGCGCGCCCCAGAAGGCCATCACCGCATCGCCCATGTACTTGTCCACGGTGCCGCGATGCTGGTGGATGACCCGCGTGATGGGGGTCAGGAAGGCATTCATGATTTCGGTCAGCACCGCCGGCTCCAGGCCCTCGGCAATGCGCGTGAAGCCGCGCACGTCGGCGAACAGCACCGTCATCTCGCGGCTGGTGCCGGCCAGGGAGACCTCCTGTCCGCTGCGATCCATCTCCTCGACGATCTCGGGCGGCACGTACTGGCCGAACAGGCGCGACAGGCGCCGCTTGTGGCGCGATTCCACCAGGAAGCTGTAGCTCATCTGCAGCAGCGCCGCGCCCAGCGTGTAGAACAGCGGCGAGGCCATGGGCAGCACCTGCCCGGCCAGCACCCACACACACAGGTTGAGCAGCAGCCCGCCGAGCAGCAGCGCCGCCAGCAGGGTCGCGCCCCAGGCGGGGGTCAGCAGCGGCAGCAGCAGGGCCAGCAGCAGGCCGATGACGACCAGCAGCGCCGCCTCGATCTGGCCCACGCGCGCCGGTACATAGCGGAAGCGCTGGTCGAGCAGGCCGGAAACCAGATTGGCGTGCACCTCCACCCCGGCGTAGGCGTGGCCCACCGGCGTGCTGCGCAGATCCATCACCCCCGGCGCGGTGGCGCCGAGCAGCACGATGGTGTCGAACAGCAGATCCGCCGGCGCGTCGCCGCGCAGCACATCCACGGCGGAGACGTAGCGGAACACGCCCTGATAGCCACGGTAGGGCACGTGCATGACCGTATCCTGCGGCACCCGTAGGGGCTGTGTGCCCAGCTGCACCTGCAGAAAGCCGCGGCCGGCGGGCATGAACCGCAGCGGCGGCGGCTCCTCGGTGTACGCGCGGCGGGCCAGCGCCAGGGCCAGGCTCTCGTAGACCTGCCCGCGGTAGTGCTGCAGCAGGGGCATGCGGCGGATGACGCCGTCGGGGTCGATCACGGCGCTGTCGAAAAACCCGCCGCCCGCCGCCGCCTGCTGGAAGGCCGGCAGGTTGGCGGCATAGCCCAGCGGCTGCAGCAGGGCGCGCAGGTCCAGTGCGCCCTGCGTGGCAACCGGCGGCGGCAGCTGGCCGATCCCGGCGGCCTCGCCCGGCTGCAGCACATTCTTGAACACGTAGCCCAGCACCACCGGGCGCCCGGCGAGCGCCTGCGCCAGGGCCAGGTCGGGCTTGTGCCGGGCCACCCGCTCGCGCAGGCGCCGGCTCTCCGGCGAGGGCTGCGTATCCAGCTCGCGGATCAGGCCTTCGAGCAGGGCGGTGCCCTGGTCGGGCTCGGCAAAGACCACGTCCAGGCCCAGCAGGCGGATGCCATAAGTCTCGAACAGCTGGTCCACCAGCCGCGCCAGGGTGTCGCGCGGCCAGGGCCACTGCCCCTCGACCGCCAGGCTGCGCTCGTCGATGTCGACGATGACGATGCGCGTATCCACCGTGTCGGGCAGCGTCAGCCGCAGGCGGGCGTCGTAGAAGAAATGCTCGGCCTGGGTCAGCAGGCCCCAGCTCAGCCAGCCGCTGCCGTGGAGCAGGAAGGGCAGCAGTGCCAGTGCGCTCAGGCACAGGCGCGCCACGGCATTGCGCGCCAGATGCGTGTTGCGTCTCCCCGCCGACTGCATGGCCTTGCCCCCGCACGGTCCTGATGTGCCGGCAGCTTACCGTGGCACCGGGCCCACCGGCAGCGGCGGGCCGGGGCGACAGGGCGTATCGGGGGTGTTATTATATTTGTTATACGTTCTCCGGAGCCCCGTCATGCACCTGAAAATCATCGCCGTCGGCAACTCGGCCGGCGTGCTCCTGCCCAAGGAACTGCTCGCACGCCTGCGCGTGGACAAGGGCGATCTGCTCTATGTGGCGGAAACGCCGGACGGCATCCAGCTCCTGCCGCACGACCCGGAATTGAGCGCTCAACTGGCAGCCGCCGAACAGGTAATGCGGGAAGACCGCACCCTGCTGCGCAAGCTGGCCGACAGCTGAGGACGCGCCATGATCGTCTGGATCGAAAAGCGCCTACTCCTGCTGCTGCACGACCGGCAGATCGCCGAACACGGCGGCCTGCAGGGCGTGCGGGATGAAGGCCTGCTGGAATCTGCGCTGGCGCGCCCGCACCAGCGCTTTGCCTACGCCGATCCGCCACCGGATCTGGCCGACCTGGCGGCGAGTCTGGCGCACGGCATCGCCAGGAACC
>JBKHXN010000014.1:0-5920 GCA_046565985.1 Gammaproteobacteria bacterium | reverse complement strand
AACAAGAGATCAAGGGGAGATTCATGGCAGCTCCATCCAGCGCACCCGCCGGCGGCATGCAGGAAAAAATTCTCGCAGTCGTCGAGCCCATCATCTACGGCAAGCGCAAGCTGATGCTCATCATCCTCGGCCTGCTGACGGCCGTGTTTGCCTGGTTTGCTGCCGGGACTCACGTGGATGCGGGTTTTGACAAGTCGATCCCGCTCGAACACCCCTACATGCAGGTGTACAAGCACTACGAGGCCGAGTTTGGCGGAGCCAACACCATTCTGGTGGCGCTGATCCAGAAAGAAGGCAACATCTACAACGAGCACTTCCTGAGCAAGCTCAAGAAAGTGACGGACGAGGTGTTCTTCCTGCCTGGTGTGGACCGCTCCCGCGTGTCCTCCATCTTCACCCCGGACGTGCGCTTCATCGAAGTGGTGGAGGGCGGCTTCTCCGGTGGCAACGTGGTGCCGGCCGAGTACCAGCCCACCCAGGAATACTTCGACCTGATCCGCGCCAACGTCGGCAAGGCCGGCATCATCGGCCGCTACACCACCGAGGACCAGCGCGGCGCCATGGTCTTTGCCGAGCTGCTGGAGACCGACCCGGTCACCGGCCAGAAGCTCGATTACCGCGAAGCCGCCCGCCAGCTGGAAGAGAAGATCCGTGGCCAGTACCAGGACGACCGGGTGGACATCCACATCCTCGGCTTTGCCAAGGTCATCGGCGATGTCACCGACGCCGCCAACGAGGTCATCGGCTACTTCTTCGTGGCCCTGGGCATGACCTTCGTGCTGCTGATCCTCTATCTGGGCAGCTTCAAGCTCTCGATCCTGCCGCTGGTGTGCTCGTTCATCGCAGTGATCTGGGAGTTTGGCCTGCTCACCGCGTCAGGCTTCGGGCTGGATCCGTTTGCCATCCTCGTGCCGTTCCTGATCCTCTCGGTCTCGGTCTCGCACGGCGTGCAGTACACCAGCTCCTGGGTCAGCGAGCTGGCCACCGGCAAGAACGGTTTCGATGCCTCGGTGGAAA
Source organism: Gammaproteobacteria bacterium (assembly GCA_046565985.1). Classification (GTDB taxonomy): domain Bacteria; phylum Pseudomonadota; class Gammaproteobacteria; order Nevskiales; family Nevskiaceae; genus Polycyclovorans. The sequence continues at coordinate 4,903 of JBKHXN010000014.1, read as the reverse complement.
CCTTCCGCCGTCTGGCCATCCCCGGCACCACGGCGCTGATCACCGACCTGGCCGGCTTTCTCACCATCCTGCTGATTCCCATCGACATCATCCGCGAGATGGCGCTCAATGCCTCCTACGGCATGATCGCCATCATCGTCACCAACAAGATCCTGATGCCGATCTGGCTGACCTACATGGACGTCAAGGACGTGGACAGCTTCGTCAAGAAGCAGGAGGCGCGCGAGGCCATCTTCAACCCCGTATTCCGCGCCATGACCGTGGTGACCCGTCCGGTACCGGCCGCCGTGATCATTCTCAGCGTGGCCGCCGTGTTCGGCTGGGCCCAGTGGCAGGCCAAGGGCATGCTCTACGGCGACGCCCAGGCCGGCGTGCCGGAACTGCGCCCGGATTCGCGCTACAACAACGATACGGCGGCGGTGGTTTCCAACTTCGCGATCGGCACCGACATCCTCAAGGTGATCGCCGAGACCGATCCCGAGTCCTGCATCAAGTATGACGTGATGGAGCAGATCGACCGCTACACCTGGCACATGGAAAACGTGCCCGGCGTGCAGTCCTATCTGTCCCTGCCCTGGGCGGCGCGCCAGGTGAGCTCGGCTTTCTCCGAAGCCGCGCCCAAGTACCGTGTGCTGCCACGCAATCAGTTCGTGATGGTGCAGGCCATCACGCCCATCCCGACCTCCTCGGGCCTGCTCAACCCCAACTGCTCGGCCATGGCGCTGTTCCTGTTCACCGCCGACCACAAGGCCACCACCATCAGCCGCCTCACCGACGCGACCAAGGCCTTCAACGCCTCCAACGCGGCGGAGTTCTTTGAGGTCAACACTGACAGCAATCCCGAGTACTGCGCCGACAAGCTCGCCGCACGGCGCGCGGTGGGCGACGCCCGTCTGGACCTGCGCCGTCGCAGCGAACGTCTCAAGGCCCAGGGCCTGACCGACGCCGAAGTGGACGCCGATCCGCTGGTGGTGGCGAGCCGCCAGGCGATCGACGAGACCCGGGAGAAGCTGGAAAGCTTCGACAAGGTCTGCCCGGTCAACTTCGCCCTGGCCACGGCCAACGTGGGCGTGATGGCGGCGACCAACGAAGTGGTCAAGGAGAAGGACAAGCCCATCGTGTACTACGTGTACGCGGTGATCATCATCTTCCTGTGGCTGTCGTTCCGTAGCGTGGCCGGCGTGTTTTCCATCCTGCTGCCGCTGTACGTGGTCTCGGCGATGATCCTCGCCATCATGGCGATCAAGGGCATCGGCATGAAGGTGGCCACGCTGCCGGTGGCGGCGCTGGCGGTCGGCATCGGTGTGGACTACGGCATCTACATCTATTCCACCATCGAGGAGTTCGTGAAGAAGGGCTACAAGCTCTCCGACGCCTACTACGAGACCCTGCGCATGACCGGCAAGCCGGTGATGTTCACCGGGCTGGTGCTGTCGGGATCGGTCGCCACCTGGCTGTGGTCGGGCCTGCAGTTCCAGGCCGACATGGGCCTGCTGCTGACCTTTGCCTTCTTTGCCAACATGATCGGCGCGGTGCTGGTCTGCCCGGCGCTGTGCCGTTACCTGATGAAGCTGCCCAACGGCTGATCGGCGCGCCGTCCCACAGACCCGGCCCCGTGCCGGGTCTTTTTTTCTCAGTCGCCCTGGGCGGCACCCGGCCGGCGGTACTGCGCGCAGCTCTGGGTGTACAGGCGCCGGCTGTCCAGTTCCAGCGCGGTGAGGCAGCCGCCCCAGACACAGCCGGTATCCAGGCCGTGGACCTGCTCCTGGGTCCAGGTCACCTGGCCCAGCGTGGACCAGTGTCCAAAGACGATGGGCGTGCCGGCGCTGCGGCGCCCGGGTGCGGCGAACCAGGGCAGCAGCCCGGCCGGCTGGTGGCCCGGGCCGCCCTTATGGCGGAAGTCCATGCGGCCCGCCGCATCGCAGTAACGCAGGCGGGTCAAGGCGTTGACGATCAGCCGCAGGCGCTCCGGGCCCTGCAGTCCGTCGTCCCAGCGGTCCGGCGTATTGCCGTACATCTGCGCGTAGAAAGCAGGCGCTTCGGGGCTGCGGATCACGGCCTCGGCCTCGCGCGCCAGCTCCAGGGCCTGTGCCACCGTCCATTGCGGCAGCAGCCCGGCGTGGACCAGCAGGGTGTCGCTGGCCGGCTCGCGGTAGGCCAGCGGTTGCCGACTCAGCCAGTGCAGCAGCTCGTCACGATCGGGCGCGCGCAGCACCGCGTCCAGCGTATCGTGCCGGCCGGTCTTGCCGCCGGCCGCCACCGCGAGCAGGTGCAGATCGTGGTTGCCCAGCACCGTCACCGCGCTGGCGCCCAGGCCGCGCACGAAGCGCAGCGCCTCCAGGGATTGCGGCCCACGGTTGACCAGGTCGCCGGTGAGCAGCAGGCGGTCGCGCGCCGGGTCAAAGTGCAGCTGGTCCAGCAGCCGGCGCAGCGGGTCGCAGCAGCCCTGAAGATCACCGATGGCGTAGGTCGTCATGCGCGCACTGTTGGTGTAGATTGGCGGTAAGCCGATGAACGGTAGCAAAACAAGCCGTCGGCCGCTTTGACCGCTCTGCTGCGCGGCATAACAATGAATACGGATTTCACACCCTGGCTCGGCCAGATCTTGGAGGGGAACATGTTGCACACCATCATGAAGTTTCTGCGGGACGAGGAAGGCGCCGGCGCCGTCGAGTATGGCCTGATCATCGGCCTGATCGCGGTTGCCCTGGTACTCGTGCTCACCGCGCTCGGCGGCGGCCTGGGGACGCTGTTCCGGACAGCCTGTAACTCTGTTATCGGTGCGGGGACCTGTGCCTAAAGCTGGCGCAATCGCGCATCAACGTCGTTGAGGCTGTGCTGGCGGTCTGGGCGCTCGTCATCGCCTGGTGGGACTGGCGTTATCGCCGCATCCCCAACTGGGCGCTGATCCTGGTCCTGGTTCCCGCCAGTCTGGCCCTGGCCTTCAACGGCCAGGGCCTGTTGGGGGCCGGGCTGCTCGCCAGTCTCGCAGGGTTCGCGATGGCGGCGCTGCTGCTGCCGGGTTATGCCCTGGGGCAGATGGGGGCGGGCGACGTGAAACTGTTCGCCACCCTGGGTCTGTTGCAGGGGGGCTGGATGGCCGTGGACCTGCTCCTGCTGTCGGCCCTCGGGCTGGGCGCCCTGGCCCTGGGCTGGCGCCTGCTGCGGCCGGCACAGCAACGGCTCCCCGCCGCCAGTGCGTTTGTCGCGGCCTTCCTGATACAGCTCGCCACCGGACCCATATTCCTGCCATGAACGGATTTCCACAGATGCCCCGCCGACCCCGCAGCCGGGGTGCCGCGGCCGTCGAGTTTGCGCTGATCTTCCCGATCCTGTTCCTGCTGATCTACGGCGTGATCGTCTATTCCTACATCTTTGCCCTGCAGAGCGCGCTGTACTTTGCCGCGCAGGAGGCGGCGGAAGCCGCGGTGAAGGTGGACCCCAGCGCCAGCAATGCCGATGACCTGCGCCGCAGCAATGCCCGCTCTACGGCGGTTTCCGTGCTCAACTGGTTGCCCGATGGCCAGAAGTCCAGAGTGCTGGGCAGCAACGGCGACGCGGTGACGGTGAATTTCTGCGCCGCCGGCGGCAGCGGCTGCCCCTCGGACAGTGACGGCGTGATCGTTACCCTGACCTACCGGCTGCGTGAGCCCACGGACCTGTTTCCGATCATCAACCTGCCCATGGTGGGGCCTGTTCCTCCCATGCCCACCGCCCTGACCGCGACAGCCACCGCCCGAATCTGATAAATAAGTCACAATAAGCACCATAATTGCCGGATTCTGAAGGGGACCGCCCATGGGCAGCACGGGTATCAAAATCGCCGCGATCGTCGCCGCGCTCGCCGCGGTGTTGCTGGGGCTGCTCGCGACCACGGCCTACCAGCGCTCCGCCAGGCAGGCGCAGACGGCCCAGGAGCTGATCCAGCAGCAGAAGAGCAAGATTCCCCAGACCCTGGCGGTGGTGGCCACCAAGCCGCTGGCCGCCTATCAGCCGATCGAGGCCGCGTCGGTGGCGGTGGTGCCGGTGGCGGTGGCCCCGGCCAATTACTTCACCAGCGTGGAAGACGTCATCAAGCGCGTGCCGCTGGTGGATATTGATGTCGGCGCGCCGCTGACCGGGCGGTATTTCAAGGAAGGCAACATCCTGGCGCGCGTGATTCCGCCCGGCTATCAGGCCATGTCCTTCGAGGTCAATGACGTGATCGCGGTCGGCGGCTTCGTGCGGCCGGGCGATATCGTGGACGTGCTGCTTTACCTGCGTGCCGGTACCGGCGCCAGTGCCCAGGCCCGCGTGCTGCAGGAGGCCGCACAGGTGCTCGCCTATCAGGAACACATCATCGATCGGCCGGAAGGTCTCACCACCGAGAACCAGGAAGCCCGGCGCCGGGTGCGCACCGCGGTGATCGCGGTGCCGGAGAAGGACACCACCAAGATCATGCTCGGCATCAGCATGGGAGAGTTGCGGCTGTCGCTGCACGGCCAGCGTCCGGAGCTGGCCGACGCCTCTGACACCGCCGCCGAAGGTGCGGGCGAGGGCGCCGTGACGTCCGCGCCGGCGACCGCCAGCACCATCCCGGACAAGGCCATCACGCTCGAAGAGCTGGCCCGCATCAAGCCGCCACCCAAGCCTGCGACGGGACCGGCCCCGCCTCCGCGGCCAACCGTGGAAATCATCCGTGGTACGCAGGCCGAGCGCGTGAGGACTCCATGATGCGCCCCAATCCGATCCTGTCACTGCTGTGTCTGCTGCCCGGGCTCCTGCTGGGCCTCCCCTCCGCGCCGGCCTCCGCGCAGATCGCGGATGAGAATGTGGTGCTGGTGGAAAAGGGTACGCACCGCCTGTTCCGCGAAGGTGAGCGGGTGGAGCGCGTCGCCATCGGCGACGCCAGTATCGCCGACGT
>JBKHXN010000013.1:0-13630 GCA_046565985.1 Gammaproteobacteria bacterium | reverse complement strand
GGGTCAAAGCTCATTGGGGGGCCATGTCGATGATTCCGGGAATGTTCGACACGTTCTGTAAACGTGTTGATGGCATCGACATTAACCCGCAACGTGTCGATATTCAACATATATTTCGACACGAAAGGCTGCCATGTTGATCCGATCGCTCTATCCGGCTCAATGCAGCCGCCAGCGAACTCTGAGCAGACGCACGCTGTGGCTGTTCTGATTGAGCCGCTTCTCCAGCGCGGCGATCAGCGCGTCGCGCCGGGATTCGATCTCGTCCTCGACGTCGAAGATCTCCTGACGCTGCCGCCGTTGCTGGCGTTCCAGCGTCTTGATCTCTTCCTGGACGCTTGCCTGCTCTTCAACCGTGGCCGCCGACCGGGCACGCCGCTTGGCGTCCTTCAGCCGGGCCTTGGTGTCGTGCAGGGATTGCTCGGCGGCCAGCAGCTGGTCTTCGGCCCACTGGTCCAGCTTCTCGCGCTCGGCCTGAAAGTAGGTGTTGTTCTCTTCCAGGGCCTTGGCCAGGGCGGCGTCAATCTGCCGCCGGACGTTGGCTTCGAAATTGACGGGCAGGTTCGCGCCAGCCGGTAGCTCGGCAGAGACCTCCCCGGATAACTCCAGCAGCCGCTGGCAGGCCTCGGCATCCACCCAGCGGCCGTCGTCGGCCTGGGCGCTGAACACCAGGTGCTCTTCCAGCTGGAAGCTCTCCAGCTCCAGCAGGTTCAGCTCCAGCCAGCCCGACTTGCTGGGGAGCTGTTCGAGCGCCGCGATGCGCTGCGGCGCTGACGACAGATCGAACACCAGCTCGGCCAGCGGGGCCTCGTAGCGCCGGCCGGTATCGAGCACAAACTCACCCAGCGGGTGCGTGAGCCGGTAGACGTGCCCGTCTTCGGGCATCGGCCTGCCCTTCCGGATCAGGTGGTAGCGTCCGACTCCAGCGTCTTTGGCGGGCGACTCGGCCAGCTCGAACGACAAGGCTTTATCGTTGAACTGCGCCGACGGTGCCAGGACATGGCGGGTGAGCCGCCAGAACAGCTGGCTGATGCGGTCCAGCTGCACGATGGCCTGATCACGATGCAGGCGCAGGCGCTCGACCACGCCTGCGTCGAAGGTGGCCAGCAGGGCCTCCTCAGTGTCCTTCATCCGTTCCTGAATCTGGCTCTCCAGCTCATTGCGCAAAGCCGCGAACGCGGCGTCGATGTCAGCAGGGGTGCGGCAGGTATCGAAAATGCCGGCGATGCGGCGCTCGATGTCGACGCCGCTTTCGATGCGGCCCAGGATTTCATCTGACGCACCGAAGACGCCGTCAAACAGGTGGAATTTCTCGGAGAGCAGTTCAAGCACACGCTGGTCGGCCGCATTCCGCTGATTGAGGAAGTTCACCACGACCACGTCGTGCTTCTGGCCGTAGCGGTGGCAGCGACCAATGCGCTGTTCCACCCGCTGAGGGTTCCACGGCAGGTCGTAGTTCACGACCAGGGAGCAGAACTGCAGGTTGATGCCCTCGGCGCCGGCTTCGGTGCAGATCAGGATCTCAGCCTGATCGCGGAAGTGATCGATGACCGCGGTGCGGCGGTCGATGGCGGGGCTGCCGGTGACGCGGTCAGTGCCCTGATGCGTCACCAGCCAACGCTGGTAGATGCCGTTGGCGCCGGGATCTGAGGCCCGGCCACTGAACTTGGCGACGCGCCCGACATAGCCATGCGCTTCGAGGAAGCGCGCAAGGTAGTCCTGCGTGCGAACCGACTCCGTGAAGATGACAGCCTTGCGCGCCGCGCCGATGGCCGTCATGCGTTCGAAGCCGGTGTCGAGCGCCTTCACCAGCGCATGCGACTTCTGGTCTTCCCGGACCCCACGCGCCACCAGCAGGTACTGCTCCAGCTCAAGAATTTCGGCGCGCAGCCGCTCGCGGTCAATTGCAGCTTCGGCGGTGGAGTCGCCTTCGGCGCCTTCGATGTCCTCTTCGCCTTCGTCGAGCTCCTCGGCATCGAGTTCTTCGCTTTCGATCAGCTCGGCGAGCCAGGCACCTTGATCGACCTGGCTCTCCTCCAGCCTACGCAATCGGACGAGGATCGCCTCCAAGGTCGCGACGACGGCCGGGGTGGACGACGCCAGCAGCTTGCGCAGGATGAGTCCGACCAGGTGCCGTTGCCGCGTCGGCACGCCGTAAGCATCGGCCCGAAGCAGGTAGCCAGACACCAAGTCGTAGACGCGCTGCTCGTCCTCGCCCGGGGTGAAAGGGAAGGTCATCGCTTTGCGTTCGGTGTACTGAACGTACTCCAGAACGTCACGGCGCAAGGTGCGCTTCGAAAAGTCGGCGAGACGTTTCCTGAGGGCAGGAATCGCCGAATCACCGCGCATGAATCGCGAGCGGAAACTGACGCGATCGCCGAAGAGATGGTCGTCGATGATGGTCGACAGACCGAACAGCTCCAGCAGGGAATTCTGCAGGGGAGTCGCCGTCAGCAGCACCTTCCTCACACCCGCAAGCCCGCGCTTGATGGCTTGCCCGGTGGTGTGAGTTTCGCGGTATGCGTTGCGCAGCTTGTGGGCTTCGTCGATGACCGCGAGGTCCCATCGGATCTCGCTGATGGCTCGCTCCATCCGCGCCGCAAAATGGATCGAGACAATGCTGATGACGTCTTGATCAAGCGGGTTGTAGACCCCGGACTTGCGCGCCTGCGACCAGGTGGCTGCATCGATGACCTGGGTCGGCAGGTGGAACTTTTCGCTCAGCTCGATCGCCCACTGCTTGCGCAGCGATGCCGGGCAAACGACCAACAGTCGACGGCGTCGCTCGGCCCAGTATTGCCCCAAGACCAGGGCCGCCTCGATGGTCTTGCCGAGGCCGACCTCGTCCGCCAGCAGCACGCCCTTGGACAGCGGGTTCGCGAGCGCGAACAGCGCGGCTTCGATCTGATGGGGGTTCAGGTCGACGGCTGCATCGAACAGGGCCTGCCCAACTCGATCAAGGTCGCCGCCCCGACGGCGGCGGGTGAGCTCCCAGGCAAAATATTTCGCCTGATGCTGCGTGATGTCCCCCATATTCCTTCTCTCGCTTATGGGCAGCTTTGGTCCGCTGAGTTTTTAGATGGACTCCTGCCAATGTCTTCAGACTACTCCGAAACGTCAGCCAACTGGTATCTGCGCAGCTCTGCGGCTGGCTTCTCTTCCTGCAATCACGTCGCACTTCTGACTTCACGGAGCTTGTCTTCCTGGCAACGATTTGCGCATAGGTCCAGCCCAACCAACGAGAGGCCTACTGTGCTGCCAGCTCCCTTCCTACGTTGCTTGAGGTGGGCATCGTCATATCGGCCAATGCCTTGGCCGCCCAAGTACTGCCTTACGCGCTGATTTTCCGCACCGGCAGCGCCAGCCCCCGCGCACGGGCGAGGACGCGGCGGGCCCATTGGTGCAGGTCGTCGAGCCACACGTAGATGACGGGCAGCAGCCACAGGCTGATGACCGTGGAGAAGGTGAGCCCGCCGATGATGGCGCGGGCCATGGGGTAGTACGGCGGGCCGCCGCCGCCGATGGTGGTCTGCGACAGCGCCAGCGGCACCATGCCCAGTACCGTGGTGCCGGCGGTCATGAGGATGGGCCGCAGGCGGTCGCGCGAGCCCTGCAGCAGGGCCTCTTCGCGGCTCAGGCCCTGGCCGCGCAGGTGGGTGACGTGGTCGATGAGCACGATGCCGTTGTTCACCACGATGCCCATGAGGATGAGCATGCCGATCATGGCCATGAACGAGAACGAGGTGCCGGTGAGCAAAAAGAACCAGTACACGCCGATGAACGAGAAGCCGATGCCGGTGACGATGGCGGCGGGCATCAGCGTGGATTCGAACAGCGCAGCCATGACCAGGTAGATCAGCGCCAGCGCCAGCAGCATGTTGACCACCATGACCTGCATGGATTCCTGCTCGTTGTCGAAGGCGCGGCCGTAGCCCCAGCCGTAGCCGGCGGGAAACTGCATCTGCCCCAGCACGCGCTCCAGGCTTTTCTTGGCGTCTTCGGCGGTGACGCCTTCGCGGGTGTTGAATTCAATGTTGAGCGAGGTGCGGCGGTCCTCGCGGCGGATGGTGCCGGGCACGTCGGCGATGCCCAGACGCGCCACGGTGCCCAGGCTCACGGTGTTGCCCTGCGGGCTGAGCAGCGGCAGGGCGCTGAGCGCGTCGAGGTTGGCGCGGTCCTCGCGGCGGAACTGGAGCAGCATCGGCGCCTCGCCGGTGGCGGTGCGGAACGGCCGCAGCTCGGTGCCGCGCATGGCGCCGGCCACCACTTCGGCCACCTGCTGGCTGGAAAAACCCAGTTGCCGGGCGCGTTCGCGCTCTACCCGGACCTGGACTTCCCAGTCCTCGGCTTCGGCCACGATGCGCACATCGGTGAGATCCGGCAGCTGGCGCAGGATGGCCAGCGCCTCCTGCGCCACGGCGCGCAGGCGGGTGGAGGTCTCGCCGTAGATCTGCACGCTGAGCTTGCCCTCGGCGCCGCTGCGGTTGGCGTCGAAGCTGGGCTCGCCAATGGCCAGCCGCGGCAGGTCCTTGCGGATCAGCTCGCGGATTTCGGCGGTGCTCTTGCTGCGCTGCGCTTCGGGGCGCAGCAGGATGCTGGATTCGGCCCGGCCCTGGTCGAAGTAGCTGTACACGGATTCGATCTCGAATTCGTCCAGCCGGTCGTAGAGATAGTTTTCGATGGTATCAACCGCTTCTTCCACCTTGGCCACGGCGTACACGTTGTTGATGTTGTAGCGCAGGAACAGGCGGTTGCCCTCGGACTGCGGAAACATGTCGGCCTTCACCAGGCCGGCCGGCACCACCACGCTGCACAGGACCGCAATGACGATCAGCGCGGCCAGCCAGCGGTGGCCAAAGGTCCAGCGCAGCAGCCGCCCGTGGGCGCGCGCCAGGGCGTGGACCCAGTCGGAACCCGCCGTGACGGCGGCCACCCGCATGCGGGTGGTGAGCTGCGGGATGAGCGTGACCGCCACCAGCAGTGAGGCCAGCAGCGAGACGCAGATGGTGAGCGCCACGTGGGAGAGGAATACCGTGATGTTGTTCTGCTCGCCAAAGATGTTGGGCAGAAACACGATGGCGGTGGTGAGCGTGCCGGCGGTCACCGCCAGGCCCACGCCGCGCACGCCGGCCAGGGTGGCGGCGGCCGGGTCGTCGGGGTAGTGGGCGCGCTCGGTGAAGATGCTCTCGGTCACCACCACGGCGTTGTCCACCAGCATGCCCACGGCGAGCATCAGGCCCATGAGGGTGAGGATGTTGAGCGAGAACCCGAAGAAATACATGGCCGCCAGCGTGATGGTGAGCGACAGCGGCACGCTGGCGGTGACGATCAGCGTCATCTTCAGGTCGCGCAGGAACAGGTACAGCACCAGGATCGACAGCAGCGCGCCCACCAGGCCGGCCTCGATCAGCTCTTCCAGCGAGCGCTTCACGTCGGTGGCCTGGTCATCCATCAGGTAGAGGTTGACGCCGGACATTTCCGGCAGCTCGCGGATGGCGCTCACTTCCGCCTCCACCCGTTGCGCCACATCCACCAGGTTGGCGCCGGTCTCCTTGAAGATGGACACGCCCACCGCGTACTGGCGGTTGAGGTGGCGGCCGTAGGCGAGCACCGGGTCGGCGAAGACCACCTCGGCAATGTCGCCCAGCCGCAGCCCGCCGGGGCCGATGACGAAGGCGCGGATGGCCTCCAGGCTGTCGAGCCGCCCTTCGGGCTTGACGTAGTAGCGCGTGCCGTCCTGGGTGAGATCGCCGGCCGACAGGGCAAAGTTGGCGGCGCCCAGGGTCTTGGCCAGCCCCAGCAGATCAACGCGGTGGGCGGCCACGCGCTCGGCGTTGAGCTCGATGCGCACCTGCTTCTGCTCCACGCCGTAGAGGTCCACGCGCGAGACGCCCTCCAGCCGCTCCAGGCGCCGCTTGAGGTTGCGGTTGAGCAGATCAAAGCTGGCGCCCAGGTCGCGGGCGTCGGACGAGAGCCGGTAGGTCATCATCGGCTCGTCGCCGGCGGAGAACTTGCGCACCCGCACGCGCTCCAGATCGGCGGGCAATGACTGGCGGATGCTGTCGATGCGGTCACGCGCCTCCACGCCGCGCGCGGCCAGGTCATCACCCCAGTCGAACTGGACGAACACGCCGGCGCCGGTATCGCGCGATTCCGAATTCATGCGCTGGATCCCGGGCAGGGTGGCGAGCGCTTCCTCCACCGGGCGGGTGATGTGGCGCTCCACGTCCTCCGGCGTGGCGTTGCGGTAGGGCAGCTCCACGAACAGGCCGGGGAATTCGATATCCGGCAGCCGCTCCAGCGGCAGCCGCTGGCTGGCGAGCAGGCCCACCACCACCCAGCAGGCAAAGAACATGCAGACCGTCACCGGCCGGCGCAGCGCCAGCGCGGTGAGGGTCATGCCTCGCGCTCCGGGCCGTCGAGCAGGGTATACACCACCGGGATCACGAACAGCGTGAGCAGGGTGGCGAGCGTCAGACCGCCGATCACCGTGATGGCCATGGGCCGCTGCACTTCCGATCCCTCGCCCAGGCCCAGCATCAGCGGCAACAGGCCCAGCGCCGTGGTCAGCGTGGTCATGAGGATGGGCCGCAGGCGCGCGCGGCCAGCCTCCAGCAGCGCGGCGTGCCGGGCCAGGCCCGCCTCGCGGCGCTGGTTGACGCTGCTGATGAGCACGATGCCGTTGTTGACCACGATGCCGGCGAGCAGGATCGCGCCGATCATCACCACCACGTTGATGACCACGCCGCTGAGCGCCAGTGCAAAGGCGGCGCCGATCAGCGACAGCGGGATGGTGAAGAGAATGACGAAGGGATGCTTGAGGCTCTCGAACTGCGAAGCCATGACCAGATACACCAGAAACACCGCCAGCCCCAGCGCCAGCTGCAGGGAGCGGAAGGAGACGTCCATCTCCTCGCTCTGGCCGCTGACGCTGGCGCTGATCCCCACCGGCAGCGGCTGGGCGCCAATGAGCTGTTCCAGCTCGGCCACGGCGGCGCCCAGGTCCCCCTCCGCGAGCGCGGCGCTGAGCACGATCACCCGACTCTGGCCGGTGCGGCGGATCTCGCTGGGGCCGGTACGCAGGCGCACGTCGGCCACCGCCGACAGCGGCACCGGGCGGGCGCTCTCCGGGTTGACCAGCAGGCGGCGCACGTCGTCCACGCTGGCGCGGCTGGCGGCGTTGCCGCGTACCAGGATGTCGATCTCGCGGTCGGCAAAGCGGTAGCGCGTGGCCACGCTGCCCTGCACGGCGCTGACCACTCGGTTGGCGAGCGTGGCCACGTCCAGCCCCAGCGCGGCGGCGCGCTCCTGGTCGAACAGGATCTGGATCTCCGGGTGTCCGGGCAGCAGGCTGGTCTTCACCGCGGCAAAGCGCGGCGAGCGGCGCATGGCGTCGAGCAGGCGGTTGGAGGCCAGCGCCAGCGCGTCCAGGTCATAGCCGATGACTTCGACTTCCAGCGGGTCCTTGAGGGTGAACAGGGTGGGGCGGGTGTAGCGGTAACTCAGTCCCGGCTGCGCGCCGAGGATCTGGTCCAGCTCGGCCTGTAGCGCGGCCTCGTCGTGCAGGTGCGCGGGCGCCAGCACCAGGCTCAGGGTGCCGACGTGCTCGCCACCGGATTCCGGATCGGCGTCGAGCCGGTTGCCGGTGCCGGCCACGGTGTAGCGGGCGCCCAGGCGCGGATCATCCGCCAGACGCGCCTGCACGCCGCGCAGCACCGCGTCGGTCTGCGCCAGCGGCGTGCCGGGGGCGAGGCGCAGCTCGGCAGAAAACTCACCCTGGGCAAAGGGCGGAATCAGCTCCACGCCCATGCGGCTGATCAGCAGCAGGCTGAAGGCAAACAGCGCCCCGGCGGCCGCCACCACCACGCCGCGGTGGCGCAGGGCCGCGTCCAGCAGCGGCAGGTAGCGCGCCTCCAGCCAGCCAAAGCCGCGCTGGAAGGCGCCCACCGGCAGACGCAGCAGATGCCCCAGCGCCCAGCGCAGGGCGCGCACCAGCCACACCAGCGGCCGCAGCAGCAGCGCGGGCAGATATTCCAGCAGCCCCATGCGGACGTGCGAGACGCCACGGCGCAGCGAGCGCGGCGCACCGGCCAGCGGCGTGGCGGGGGGCGGCGGTGGCCGGGGGCGGCCGGCACGGGCGGCGAGCATGGGGATGAGCGTGAGCGAGACCACCAGCGAGATGATCAGGCTGCCCGAGACCACCAGCGCCTGATCGCTGAACAGCTGGCCGGCGATGCCCTCCACGAACACCATGGGAAAGAACACCGCCACCGTGGTGAGCGTGGACGCGGTGATGGCGCCGGCCACCTCGCGGGTGCCCTGCTGCGCGGCGTCCAGCGGCGCCAGGCCCTGCTCCTGCTGCTTGCGGGCGATGCTCTCCAGCACCACGATGGCGTTGTCCACCAGCATGCCGATGGCCAGCGCCAGCCCGCCCAGCGACATGATGTTGAGCGTGAGCCCGGTGCCGTACATGAGGTTGAAGGTGGCGATCACCGACACCGGGATGGCCAGCGCGATCACCGCCGTGGCCCAGGCGTTCTGCAGGAAGAAATACAGCACCAGCACGGCGAGCAGGCCGCCCACGGCAGCAGCGTTGCCCACGCCGCTGATGGCCTGCTGGATGAAGGTGGCCTGGTTGTACAGGGTGTGGAGCTCCAGCTCCGGCGGCAGGTTTTTCTTCAGCAGCTCCAGACGCGCCAGCGCGCCCTGCACCGCCTTGACGGTGTTGCCGTCGCCTTCCTTGTAGACGGCGATCTCCACGGCCTCTTCTCCGGCCACGCGGATGATCGCCTCGCGCTCCTTGTATCCGGCGGCGACCTCGGCAAAGTCGCGCAGATAGATCTTGCGGCCCTCGCGCGTGGCGATCAGCGTGTCGCGGATCTCCTCCAGCGAGCGGAACTGGTTGAGCGTGCGGACCAGGTAGCGGCTGGCCCCCTGCACCACGCGGCCGCCGGAGATGTTGGCGTTCTCGGCGGCGAGATGGCGGTTGACCTCTTCCAGCGTGAGGTTGAGCTGGCTGAGTTTCTGCAGGTCCACGCGGACCTCGATCTCGTCCTCCAGCCCGCCGCTGATCTTGACCGCGGCCACGCCTTCGAGCGCTTCCAGCGGCTTCTGGATCAGGTCCTCGGCCACGCGGCGCAGGCGTTTGAGATCGGCCTCGCTGCTGGCCTGCTTGAGCGCCAGCCCCAGGCGCAGCACCGGATCCTGCGAGGGATCGAAGCGCAGCACGACGGGGCGCACCGCTTCCTTGGGCAGGGTCAGCGCGTCGAGCTTTTCGCGCACGTCGAGCACGGCGTAGTCCATCACCGTGCCCCAGTTGAATTCCAGGGTGACGTCGCTCTGTCCGGCGCGCGAGACCGAGACCACGCGGCGCACGTTCTTGATCACGCCCACGGTTTCCTCGATGGGCTTTGACAACAGCGTCTCCACCTCGGTGGGCGCGGCGCCGGGCAGGCCGGTGCGCACCGTGAGCGTGGGGTAGGACAGATCCGGCAGCAGCGTCACCGGCAGGCGCGACAGCGAGACCATCCCGAACAGCAGCACGCCGAGCGTGAACATGGTCACCGCCACCGGACGGCGGGTGCACAGCGCGATCAGGTCCATATCAACCCGCGGCAGGGCTGGTGGCTTCTGCGGCGGCGGGCGCGGGCGGCTGGCCGACGATCTCCACCCGGGCATCGTCGCGCAGGCTGCTCTGGCCGGTGGTGACGATCTGCTCGCCATCGCTCAGGCCTTCGAGCACCTGGTAGTAGCCGTCATCCTGCACGCCCAGCGTCAGCGGACGGCGTCGGGCGCGGCCCTCGCTGACCACGAACACGGTATGGCGGGTGTCCTCGGTGAGCACCGCGGCGGCGGGCACGCGCAGCACCCCGTCAAAACGGTCGTAGGTGATCTCCACGCGGCCGAACATGCCGGGCTTGAGCTCGGCCTGCCCCGGCGTCATCTCGGCGGTGACCTTGACCGTGCCGGTGGCGGCGTCCACCACCGGATTGACGCGCACCACCTGGCCGGTGAAGACGCGTTCGGGCCAGGCGTCCACCTGCAGGCGCACCGGGTGGCCGGGCTTGAGCTTGTGCAGATCGCGCTCGGGCACATAGAGATGCGCCTGCAGGCGGTCGAGCTGGGTGACGCGAAAGGCCTCGGTGCCCGGCTGGATCATGTTGCCCACCTTGATGTGGCGGGCGGTGACCATGCCGGCGAACGGCGCGCGGATCTCCGATTCCTGCAGCGACAGCAGCGCCAGATCGTAGGCGGCGCGCGCCGCGTCGAGCTCGAACTGGCTGCGCTCGTAGGCCTCGCGCGAGACCAGGTTGCGCTGGAACACCGACTCATTGCGCTTGTGCACGGCCTCCAGGTTGTCGCGGCTGGCCTTGGCGCGCGCCAGCTCCAGGCGCAGGCGGTCGGTATCCAGCCGTGCCAGCACCTGGCCCTTGCTCACGCGATCGCCTTCCTCGACCAGGATCTGCTCGATCACGCCCGGCGTGCGCGCCACCACGGTGGCCTCGTCCTCGGCCTCCAGCGTGGCGGTGCCGCGGTAGGCGGCGATGACCGTGCCGGTGCCGATGGCCTCGGCCTCGACCGGAATGGCGACTTCTTCCTTGGCCTTGTCCTCCGGCTTGGAGGTGGCCTGGCCGCAGGCGGTGAGCGCCAGCGCCACGACGGCCAGCGAGCTGCGCAGCGCGCCGGGAACAGCTGAGAGTGTGTTCATAAATTAGTTTGGCCTAGTAACCCGCAGTGTGTCCTTGGGGAACAAGACCCATGCCAAGGCGGACAGCTACTTTATCCCTTTGATTTTGCAGGCGCGAGTAGGAAAATTCACCAGACTCTGCAGGCGCACCCGTGCCGGTTTGACTGCTAAGTGGTGAATTTCACCATCCTGGGCGGGAGACCTGCCGCGCCCTGCACGGTATCCTTGTCGCTCATTCAACGGGAAAACAGCATGGAAATCGCGGAACGCTGCGTGGCCAACTTTCACTACACCCTCACCAACAGCCAGGGCGAAGTCCTCGACTCCTCCAGCGGCGGCGAGCCGCTCGCCTACCTGCACGGTGCGGGCAACATCATCCCCGGACTGGAGAAAGCGCTGCTCGGCAAGAAAGTGGGCGACAAGCTCGACGTGACCGTAACCCCCGCCGAAGGCTACGGCGAGCGCAACGACAGCCTGGTGCAGACCGTGCCGCGCAACCTGTTCCAGGGCGTGGACGAGATCCAGCCCGGCATGAGCTTCCAGGCGCAGTCCAGCCAGGGGCCGATGCGCGTGGTGGTGACCGCGGTCACCGATGAGAACGTGACGGTGGACGGCAATCACCCGCTCGCCGGAGAAACCCTGCACTTTGCGGTGGAGATCACCGCCGTGCGTGACGCCAGCCTGGAAGAACTCACCCACGGCCACGTGCACGGCCCCGGCGGCCACCAGCACTGAACCCCGGCGCACGGCGCCGGTCTCAAGCGTCTTGAAACCCGGGAGACGCACATGCACACCCTGAGACTGGCGTTGGGCGCCTGCCTGCTGCTCGGCGACACCGCCGCACAGGCCGCCACCCCGCTGGAAGCGGCCGTGGCCGCCGCCCACCGCACGCCGGAGTTTGTCGCGCGCGACCCTTACCGCCACCCGGTGGAGACACTCGCCTTCTTCGGCGTCACTCCGCGCTCTCACGTGGTGGAGATCTGGCCCGGCGGCGGCTGGTGGACCGAGATCCTCGCCCCCTACCTGCGCGAGCAGGGCCGGTACACGGCGGCGAGCTTCGTGGTGGACGGCCCCGATCCCTCGCCCTACCGGCTGCGCGTGCACGGGGCCTTCATGGACAAGCTCCGCGCCAGCCCGGCGCTGTATGACCGGGTGCAGGTCACCCACGCGGGCCCGCCGTCGAGCTGGGAGATCGCCCCGCCCGGCAGCGCTGATGTGGTGCTGACCTTCCGCAACGTGCACAACTGGATCAACGGCGACTACGCCGACGCCATGTTCGCCGCCATGTTCCGCGCGCTCAGGCCCGGCGGCGTGCTGGGGCTCAAGGAGCACCGCGGCGCGCCCGGCATGACGCCCGAGCAGATCCGGCAGAGCGGTTATGTGCCGGAGGAACGGGTGATTGAAATGGCCACCCGCGCGGGCTTCCGGCTGGAGGCGAGATCGGAGATCAACGCCAATCCCCGCGATACGCGCGACTATCCGCAAGGCGTGTGGACCCTGCCGCCGACGCTGCGCCTGGGCGAGCAGGACCGTGAGCGCTACCTGGCCATCGGCGAATCCGACCGCATGACGCTGAAGTTCATCAAGCCGGCGGGCTGAGGGTTCAGTCCGCCTCGACGAAGGGGGCTGCGCCGAAGCGGGCATCCCACTCCTCGCGCTGGGCGAGCAGGCGGCGGTCCTGCCAGATGACGTAGGGGGTGGCGCCCAGCGCCTGGCCCACGGCATTGGCCACCAGCTCCACGTTGGTGGCCACGCGCAACCCGGCGCTCAGGCGCTCGCGCCGCCCCTGCGGCTGGCGTACCAGGCCGGGGACCGCACGCAGCAGGCGCGGCGCGTAGCTGGCGGCGTCGGCGGGCTGGTATTCCGCCTCGTAGAGCCGGTCGTTGAAGAACTCCAGCCGCAGCCGGCCGGTGTCGTCCAGATGCCGGTATTCATGGACCGTGAGGGTGTCCATGCGCCAGGGCGGGTAATCGGCGCTGGGCTCGCGCTGCACCGCCTCCGCCCGCACCCGGTAGCCCGCCGCCTGCAGCACGGCGCGCACCTGCTCCACGCTGTCGTTGCTGCTCAAGCCCTGCAGGAAGGGCTGGGCCGCAAGCGGCGCGGTGAAGCGCGCGGCATCCGGGTGCGGCGGCGCCGGGCGCAGCCACCACCAGCCGGCCACGGCGAGCAGCAGCAGGGCGCCTGCCGCCGCCAGCCCGCGCCACCGCGCACGTGTCATGCGGCCGCCTTGACCGCGCGGCGGCGCTGCAGCCGGCCCAGCCAGATCATGAGGCGCTGGAAACCCACCGGCATCAGCCGCACCAGCTTGTCGAAGACAAAAGCGTCGGCCCCGATCAGCAGCCTGGGCTGGTTGCGGCGCACCGCGCGCACGATGCGCTGCGCGGCACGCTCGGGCGTGGTCTTGGCGACTTTCTCGAACTCCTGCGCGGCCTGCGCCGCGCTGGTGATGCCCCAGCTGCCGTCCGCGTCCACGCGCGAGGCGGCGGCGATGTTGGTGCGGATCCCGCCCGGGTGCACGCAGGTGACGCCGATGGGGCTGTCCTGCGCGGCCAGCTCGATGCGCAGGCACTCGGTAAAGCCGCGCACCGCGAACTTGGAAGCGTTGTAAGCCCCCTGCGTGGGCACCGCGAACAGCCCGAACACGCTGGAAATGTTGACCACGTGGCCCTCGCCCGCGCGGCGCAGCAGCGGCAGGAAGGCCTTGGTGCCGTACACCACGCCCCAGAAGTTGATGTCCATGAGCCACTCGAAGTCCTCGAAGCGCATGGTCTCGATCGGCGCGCCCAGCGCCACCCCGGCGTTGTTGACGACCACGTGCACGCGCCCGTGCGCCCGCTGCACCTCGTCGGCCCAGGCATAGACGGCGGCACGGTCGGCGACGTTGACCTCGGTGTGGGTGACGGTCACGCCCAGCGCGCGCGCCTGCTCGGCCGTCTCGGCCAG
>JBKHXN010000012.1:0-13925 GCA_046565985.1 Gammaproteobacteria bacterium | reverse complement strand
CTGCTGCCGCGCGGCCTCAAGCTCACGCCGGAAGACGTGTGGAACGGCTGCTGCCACGTGCTCTCCACCAAGATGCACGATCCGCAGTTTGCCGGCCAGACCAAGGAGCGCCTGTCCTCACGCGAGGCGGCCGTTTTTGTCTCCGGTGTGGTGCACGACGCCTTCAGCCTGTGGCTCAACCAGCATCCGGCCGAAGGCGAGCAGATCGCCCAGCTGGTGATCGCCAATGCCAACGCGCGGCTGAAACTCTCCCGGCAGGTGGTACGCAAGAAGATCACCAGCGGCCCGGCGCTGCCCGGCAAGCTGGCGGACTGCGTGTCCACCGACCTGGCGCAGACCGAGCTGTTCCTGGTGGAGGGCGATTCCGCCGGCGGCTCGGCCAAGCAGGCCCGCGACCGCGACACGCAGGCGATCATGCCGCTGCGCGGCAAGATCCTGAACACCTGGGAAGTGGACGCCAACGAGGCGCTGGCGAGCAATGAAATCCACGATATCTCGGTGGCCATCGGCGTGGACCCGGGCAGCGCCGACCTGAGCCAGCTGCGCTACGGCAAGATCTGCGTGCTGGCCGACGCCGATTCCGACGGCCTGCACATTGCCACGCTGCTGTGCGCGCTGTTCCTGCGCCACTACCGGCCGCTGGTGGAGGCGGGCCACGTCTATATCGCCATGCCGCCGCTGTACCGCATCGACGCCGGCAAGCAGGTGTTCTATGCCCTGGACGCGGCCGAGCGCGACGGCATCCTCGACCGCCTGCAGGCCGAGGGCAGTACCGCCAGGATCAGCGTCACGCGCTTCAAGGGGCTGGGCGAGATGAACCCCCTGCAGCTGCGCGAGACCACCATGGCGCGCGATACCCGCCGCCTGGTGCAGCTCACCCTGGACGATCAGCCGGCCGACAGCGTGATGGACATGCTGCTCGCCAAGAAACGCGCCGGCGACCGCAAGGACTGGCTCGAACGCGAAGGCAACCGTGCCGAAGTCTGAGGCCCACACATGAGCACTCCCGTGATTGAAACCGAACGCCTGCCGCTGCGGCTGTTTGCCGAGAAGGCCTATCTCGACTACTCCATGTACGTGGTGCTGGACCGCGCCCTGCCGCACCTGGCGGACGGGCTCAAGCCCGTGCAGCGCCGCATCATCTACGCCATGAGCGAGCTGGGCCTGTCGGCCCAGTCCAAGCACAAGAAATCGGCGCGCACCGTGGGTGACGTGATCGGCAAGTTCCACCCGCACGGTGACAGCGCCTGCTACGAGGCCATGGTCACCATGGCGCAGCCGTTCAACTACCGCTATCCGCTGGTGGACGGGCAGGGCAACTGGGGCTCGGCGGATGATCCCAAGTCCTTTGCGGCGATGCGCTACACCGAATCGCGCCTGACGCCTTACGCCGCCACGCTGCTGGCCGAACTGGAACAGGGCACCGTGGAGTGGGCCCCCAATTTCGACGGCACCCTGCAGGAACCACGCCTGCTGCCGGCGCGCCTGCCCAACATCCTGGTCAACGGCACCACGGGCATCGCGGTGGGCATGGCCACCGACATCCCGCCGCACAACCTGCGCGAGCTGGCGCAGGCCTGTATCCACCTGCTCAAGCACCCCAACGCCCAGCTGGAGACGCTGTGTGAGCTGGTGCCCGGCCCGGATTTTCCGACCGGCTGCGAGATCATCAGCGAGCCCGCCGAGCTGTTCAGGCTCTACAGCACCGGCCTGGGCCAGGTACGCGCCCGCGCCCGCTGGGAGCGCGAGGAAGACAGCGGCAACCTGGTCATCACTGCGCTGCCGCACCAGGTCTCGCCGGCCCGGGTGCTGGAACAGATCGCCGAGCAGATGCGCGCCAAGAAGCTGCCGCTGGTGGAAGATCTGCGCGACGAATCCGACCACGAGAATCCCACCCGTCTGGTCATCGTGCCGCGGTCCAGCCGCGTGGACGCCGAGGCACTGATGGCGCATCTGTTCGCCACCACGGATCTGGAAAAGAGCACGCGCGTCAACCTCAACATGATCGGCCTCGACGGCCGGCCCAAGGTCAAGAACCTCAAGGAGATCCTGGGCGAGTGGCTGAGCTACCGCTTTGCCACCGTGACCCGCCGGCTCAACCACCGGCTGCAGAAGGTCAGCGACCGCATGCATATTCTGGAAGGCCTGCTGCTGGCCTTCCTCAACATCGATGAAGTGATCCGCATCATCCGTGAGGAAGAGGACGCCAAGGCCGCGCTGATGCGCAGCTTCGCCCTCTCCGAGCGCCAGGCCGAGGCCATTCTCGAAATCAAGCTGCGGCACCTGGCCAAGCTGGAGGAGATGAAGATCCGCAGCGAGCAGGACCAGCTCGCCAGCGAGCGCACCCGCCTGGAAGAATGGCTGGGCGACGACGACAAGCTGAAGAAACTGATCGCCGATGAGATCCGCGAAGATGCCAAGAAATACGGCGACGAGCGGCGCTGCCCGATCAACGCCAGACCCCCGGCCCAGGCGCTGGAGGCGGTGGACATCCTGCCCGCCGAACCGATCACCGTGGTGCTGTCTGCCGCCGGCTGGATCCGCGCCGGCAAGGGTCATGACCTGGACCCGCAGAGCCTGTCCTACAAGGCCGGCGACAGCTACCTGTGCCACGCCCTGGGCAAGACCAACCAGCTGCTGATCCTGCTCGACGATCGCGGCCGCGCCTATACCCTCAATCCGCGAGAGCTGCCCTCGGCGCGCAGCCAGGGCGAGCCGGTCACCACGCGTCTGGACCTGCAGGACGGCGGACGGATCATCGCCCTGCAGATGGGCGACGGGCCGGAGAAAGTGCTGCTGGCCGGCAACCAGGGCTACGGGTTCTTCACCGCCCTGGACAACCTGCAGGCCCGCAACCGCGCCGGCAAGGCGGTGGTCACGCTCGGCGAGGGGGCGGCACTGCTGCCGCCGGCGCGCATCCTCGATCCGGCCACCGAGCGCCTCGCGCTGGCCACCGCCGAGGGCCGTCTGCTGATCTTCCCCCTGACCGAGCTGCCGGAAATGGCCAAGGGCAAGGGCAACAAGCTGGTCACGCTCAAGGGCGAGGACCGCATCCTCGCCGCCACCGTGCTGCCGCCGCAGTCCAGCCTCACCCTGGTCTGCGGCAAGCGCACGCTGACGCTCAAGCCCGCCGATCTGGCCGGCTACCAGGGTGCCCGCGCCAGCCGTGGCAGCCATCTGCCCCGCGGCTTCCAGCGCGTGGACCAGATGCGCATTGAGGCCTGAAACCAGCTCTTGAGTTTGCGGTCTGAGGCCATACTGTTGCCCCATCACGGACTGTAAATAAAGGCCTGACCATGAAACGCATTGCCCTGTTCCTGCTGACCAACCTGGCGGTGATCCTGGTGCTGTCGGTAGTGGCCTCGCTGCTGGGCGTGGACCGCTACCTGGAAGCCAACGGCTCGCTCAACCTGACCACCCTGCTGATCTTCTGTGCGGTATTCGGCATGGGCGGTTCGTTCATCTCGCTGGCCATGTCCAAGTGGGTGGCCAAGCGCAGCACCGGCGCGCAGGTCATCAGCCAGCCGCGCAACAGCACGGAGATGTGGCTGCTCAGCACCGTGCAGCGCCAGGCCCGCGCGGCGGGCATCGGCATGCCGGAAGTGGCCATCTTCGACGCGCCCGAGCCCAACGCCTTTGCCACCGGCATGAACCGCAACGATGCGCTGGTGGCGGTCTCCACCGGCCTGCTCCGACACATGAGCCAGGACGAGGTGGAGGCCGTCCTCGGGCATGAGGTCAGCCACATCGCCAACGGCGACATGGTGACGCTGACCCTGATCCAGGGCGTGGTCAATACCTTCGTCATGTTCCTGTCGCGGGTGATCGGCCACATCATCGACCGCGCGGTGTTCAAGACCGAACGTGGCTATGGCCCCGGCTATTTCGTCAGCGTGCTGGTGCTGCAGCTGGTATTCGGCATCCTCGCCAGTGCCATCGTCTGCTGGTTCTCGCGGACCCGCGAGTTCCGTGCCGACGCCGGCGGCGCGCACCTGGCCGGCAAGCGCAAGATGATCGCGGCGCTCGAGCGGCTCAAGGCGGCGCACGGCCAGTCCTCGCTGCCCGAGCAGGTGGCGGCCTTTGGCATCACCTCCGGGGCGCGCAAGCTGTTCATGACGCACCCGCCGCTGGAGGAGCGCATCGCCGCGCTGCAGGCGGCTGCCTGAGCCCGGACCAGGCCGGCACCACAAGCAAAAAAGCAGCCGCAAGGCTGCTTTTTTTATGCCCGACGGGCGCGGCGCTCAGGCGCGGGCGACTTCGGCCGAGAGGCGGACCACTTCGGGTTCCTGCACGTGGTAGCCCTGGATGTAGTTGACGCCCATCTGCCAGAGGCGTGCCATCACGTTGGCGTCTTCCACATGGCTGACGATGGTCTTGATCTTGCGCTGCTTGGCGGTTTCGATCAGGTCGGTCATGCGGCGCAGCTTTTCCTTGTTGTTGAATTCGTGGGTGAACGAGGGGTGGAACTTGAGGTAGTTCACCGTCACGTGTTCCAGCAGCTGCACGGAGTTGCTGCCCAGGCCGAAGTATTCGATGGCGAGCAGCCCGCCGGCCTTGCTGATCGCCTGGGTGAGCAGCTTGGCCTTGCGGATGTGGTTCTGCAGCGTGTCCTCGTGAAAGGCAAAGACCAGCTCGTCCGGGCGCAGCGGGCGCTTGCTCACCGCGGCCTGCAGCCAGGCGATGAAGGCCTCGGCATCCTTGAGCGTGTCCTCCGAGAGCTTGACGAACAGGCTGGAGGCCTCCTCGGAGCTGGCGCGCTTGGCCTGGGTGGACATGGCCTTGGCCGTGACCCAGCGGTCCAGCGCTTTCATCAGCCCGTATTTCTCGGCGACCTGGATGAACTCCGCGGCGCGCAGTTCCTTGCCGGTTTCGTCCACCAGGCGCACCAGCAGATCGAAGTGCTGGCGCGGGTCGCCTTCCAGGCTGGCGATGGACTGGTAGGCGAGCTTGAGCCGGTTGTCCTCGATGGCCTTCTTGATCACCGCCGCCTTGACCGCCTCCTCGCGCTCCAGGGCGCTGGACTTGGCGGTGGGGCCGAGCACCACCGATTGCCGCCCGCCCTTGGCCGAGAGGTTGCGGGCCTCCAGCGCGATCTCATTGATCACTGCCGCCGCCTGCTCATTGCCCGCCAGCGGGTAGGCCGCCACCGTGACCGACAGGGTGGCCTCGTGGTGGGCGGTGGTGAAGATCTGCTCAGCCGCCTTGCTGCAGATCAGTTCGCAGAGCTTCTCCACGTCCACGATCGCCGGGCGGGCGATGATGGCGGCCAGCTCGCCGGTGGAAAAGCGGTACAGCTGGTCCTGCGCGGTGAGCCGGCCACGCGTCCAGGCGGCCAGGCGTTCCATGATCTCCTCGGTATCGCCCACGCCCAGGCGGGTTTCCAGGCCCGTGAAATCGTCCACGGTCAGGAACAGCACCGAGCGCGGTGATTTGGCGCTGAGCGCGATCGCCTCGGGGACCGCCTTGATGAAGGCCGGGCGTGCCCCCAGGGTGGGCGCCGCCGCAGCCGGTGCGGCGGCCGGGGCCGCAGCGGTGGGCCGGGGCGCCGGCGGCGCGGGGGTGACGCTCCGCGCTGGCGCCGGTGTTGCGGCGGCCGGAGCGGGCTCGGCGGCGCGCAGCTCGGCACGGATCAGCATCTCCACAAAATTCTCGCCGTCCACCGTGCCGGGCGTCAGCTGGGCGGAGATCGCCACCGTGCCGCCGCCTTCCTTGCGCAGCAGGCATTCCAGCGGCTTGCCGTCGTGCTTGCCCTTGGCCAGGCGGCGCAGCTGTTCCTTGACCATGCCCTGGTGGTCGGGGTCCACCAAATCCATGATCGGCGTGCCGATCAGGCTGGCCGGGTCCGTGCGGCCGAGCAGGGCGGCGAATGCCGGGTTGGCGTGCGAGAGGATGCCCTCCTGGATGTGCGCCACGGCATCGTTGGTGCCAGCCAGCAACTGCTGGTGGCGGGATTCGAAATCCGCCAGGCGTGCGCGCGTACGGCGCAGCTCGCGCAGCTGCTGGCTGACGCGGATCTCGCGCAGGCAGACCTGCTCTAGGTGCCGCAGCTGCTCGGGATCATCCTGCGAAATCAGATCCTGCGCCCCCTCCTCGATGGCGCTGCTGACGGCCTCCAGCTTGCCGCGCGACGCGAGCAGCAGCACCGGCAGATCGGGATTGAAGCGCTGGCGCAGCTTGAGCACGTTGCGCAGGGAAGGGGACTGCCCGGTGGCCGAGCAGATCAGCAGATCGCAGCTGCTGCGCTCCAGCGCGTCCTCCAGGTCCTCAAGATCGGCCACCCAGGCGGCGCGGATGGCGTGCCCGGCATTGCGCAGATGGCTTTCGATGCCCTTGGCCGTGCTCTCGGACTCGGCCACGATGAGGATCACCGCGTTCTGCGATGACCCGCCTGTCGTTTTGGCCTCCGCTACCATGCGATGGGTGTTTTCGCAGGTTCGCCCGGAATCTCCCTGACCAGACGGGGGAGAAGGTACCCGGGTAGCTGTGCCGATAAATCACGCATCAGGTCTGCGGCCTCGGTGTCGGTGACATTGAAATGTGCGGCTCCCTCCACGGGGTCCAGCAGATGAAGATAGTAGGGCAGTACACCGGCATTGAATAGGGACCGCGAGAGTTCCGCCAGTACCGGTGCGCTGTCGTTGACCCCGCGCAGCAGCACCGACTGGTTGAGCAGGGGCAGCCCCAGCGCGCGCAGGCGCCCCAGCGCCGCGCACAGCTCGGGCCCCAGCTCCTGCGGGTGGTTGACGTGCAGCACGATGAGCTTGCGCAGGCGCCCGCGGCCCAGCCAGGCCAGCAGCGAAGCGTCCACGCGCTCGGGCAGAACCACCGGCTGGCGGGTGTGCAGCCGCAGGCGCTGCACATGGGGAATCTCCTCCAGCGCATCGGCAAAGGCCGCCAGCTTGTCGTCGGCCAGCGCCAGCGGGTCGCCGCCGGAGAGGATGATCTCCTCCAGGCTGGGATCGGCGGCGATGGTGGCCAGCGTCTCGCGCCAGTGGTCGCGCGCCGCCAGCTGCCCGCCGTAGGGAAAATGCCGGCGGAAGCAGTAGCGGCAGTGCACGGCACAGGCGCCGGTGGCGATCACCAGCGCGCGGCCCTGGTACTTGTGGATCAGCCCGCCGGGCCGGGTCCGGGCCAGATCGCCCACCGCGTCGCGGTGGTAGCCGGGTACCTCCTGTCCTTCCGCCGGCTGCGGCCAGACCTGGCGGAACAGGGGGTCGTCCGGGTTGCCCTTCTGCATCCGCGCGGCGTAGGCCCGCGGCACGCGCAGGGGAAACCCGCGCAGAAGCGCCGGCGCCAGCGCTGGTAGTTCGGGGTTCAGCTCCAGGTAATCCAGCAGGGCCCGCGGACGGGTAAAACCCGCCTGCAGGGCGAGCTGCCAGTCCGGGACCTGCCGTGAGCCAAGAGGTTTAGGTATCATGCGCGCCGCATTCGGGCCGTTGCATGGTGCACCGGCCATCCACATTCAGAGCGGGTGATTGTATGGCTTCCGTCAGCACCAACGAAATGAAATCCGGGACCAAGGTCCTGATCGATGGCGAACCCTATTCCGTCATCGACAACGAATACCGCAAGCCCGGCAAGGGACAGGCCACCAATTCCCTCAAGATCCGCAGCCTCAAGACCGGCCGCGTGCTCGACAAGACGCTCAAGTCCGGCGATACGCTGGAGCTGGCCGACATCGAGGAAGTGGAAATGCAGTATCTCTACAACGACGGCGAGTTCTGGCACTTCATGAACCCCGCCAGCTTCGAGCAGATCCAGGCCAGCAAGGTGGCGGCCGAGGAAGCGGCCCTGTGGATCAAGGGCGAGGAAACCTGCCGCGTGCTGCTGTTCAACGGCGTGCCGCTGTCGGTGGCGCCGCCCAATACCGTCAACCTGCTGATCACCGAGACCGATCCCGGACTGCGCGGTGACACCTCCGGCGGCGGTGGCAAGCCCGCCACCCTGGAAACCGGCGCCGTGGTCCGGGTGCCGCTGTTCGTGCAGCAGGGCGAGGTGGTCAAGGTGGATACCCGCACCGGCGATTACCTGGGCCGCGTCGGCAAGTGACGCGCGCATAACGCGCCTCACGCCGCGCCAGCCGCCCACGGCGGGCCTTTCCCGGAGCCAGACCCGATGAGCGAGCGCTGGCGCCCCACGGCCTCCGTCGCCACCCTGCAGGCCCGCGCCCAGCTCTATGCCGGGCTGCGCGACTACTTTGCCCGTCACGGCGTGCTGGAGGTGGAAACCCCCATCCTCAGCGCCGCCGCCACCGTGGACCGGCATATCGAGAGCTTTGCCACGGCCGAAGTACCGGGCAGCCCGCAGCGCTGGCTGCAGACTTCGCCCGAGTTCGCCATGAAACGCCTGCTGGCCGCCGGCAGCGGCCCGATCTGGCAGATCGCCCGGGTCTTCCGCCGCGACGAGGCCGGGCGTCATCACAACCCCGAGTTCAGCCTGCTGGAGTGGTACCGCCCCGGTTTCGACCATCGGCAGCTGATGGCGGAAGTCGAAGACCTGCTGTGCCAGACGCTCGGCCTGCACGGCCCGTTTCCGCGCCTGAGCTACCGCGACGCCTTTCTGCTGCACGCCGGGTTTGACCCGTTCCAGGCACCGCTGCAGGTCCTGCGCGCGCTGCCGCAGGCCGCCGGCCTGGCCGCCGAAACCGACCGCGACTTCTGGCTGGATCTGTGGATGTCGCAGGTGGTCGGCCCGCGCCTGGGCTGCGGTGTGCCGGCGTTCCTGCATGATTTTCCGCCCAGCCAGGCTGCCCTGGCACAGGTCCGGGACGGCGTGGCGCTGCGCTTCGAGCTGTTCTGGGACGGGCTGGAACTGGCCAACGGTTTCTGCGAGCTGACCGATGCCGGCGAGCAGGCGCGGCGTTTTCGCGCCGATCAGGACCGGCGCCGCGCCCAGGGGCTGGAAGTGCCTCCCCATGACGAACAGCTGATCGCGGCCCTGCGCAGCGGACTGCCGGCCTGCGCCGGCGTGGCGCTGGGTCTGGACCGCCTGCTGATGTGCCAGCTCGGGCTGCCGGACCTGGCCAGCACACTGGCCTTTCCCGCGGATCGCGCCTGAGACCTCCCGTAAGGCTCCCGCGTCCGGGAAGGTTCAGGGCCCCATGAGCAGGTCATAGAGGTAACGCAGGATCAACGCGCCCACCACCACGATGAACAGCCTGCGCACAAAGGCGCTGCCGCGGCGGATCGCCAGCCCGGACCCGATCAGCGCGCCGGCGACGTTGCAGACCGCCATCGGGATCGCCACGCCGTAGAGCACCTGCCCGTGGCTGACGAAGTAGGCCAGGGCCGCTGCGTTGGTGATCACGTTGACCACCTTGGCCGAGGCCGAGGCCGCCAGAAAACTGAACCCGAACAGACCGACGAAGGCAAAGATCAGGAACGAGCCGGTGCCCGGGCCAAAGAAGCCGTCGTAGAAGCCGATGGCGCCGCCGGTGGCCAGGCCCACCCACAGCTGCTGGCGGCGGTTCAGGCGTGGGGCGTGCAGCTGCCCCAGATCCTTCTTCCACAGCGTGTAGGCCAGCACCGCGAGCAGCATCAGCAGGATCAGTGGCCGCAGGAAGGCGCCGGGCAGCTGCGCCACCGTATGCGCGCCCCAGTAGCCACAGACCAGCGCGCTGACGGCGGTGGGCAGCGTGGCGCGCCACTCCATCTCCACGCGCCGCAGGTAACGCAGTGCGGCCGACAGCGTGCCCCAGATGCTGGCGAACTTGTTGGTGCCGAGCAGGGTGGCGGCCGGCACCTCCGGCATCAGCACGAACAGCGCGGGGATCTGGATCAGCCCGCCGCCGCCGACCACGGCATCCACGAAGCCGGCGAGGAAGGCAAAGCCGCACAGCGCCAGCAGTTCGGTGCTCACCGGGCGGGCCGGCGGCTCAGAGCAGCGAGGCGACCGAGCCGGGCAGCTTGTAGCGCTTGCCGGAGAACAGCGAGGTCAGCAGCAGCGCCAGCCATTCCCGCGAGCTGGAGAAACTGTGCAGGGTGATATAGCGGTCATCGCCCTCGCGCTCGATCTGGTAGCGCTCCACCGCCGCGGTGATGCGCTCGCGCTCGCCCTTGAGCAGTGCGGTCAGCGTCAGACGGCTGGCGCCGGTATCCACCTGGCATTCCAGTACTTCGCCGTACTCGCGGAAGCGGTCGTTGAGATAACCCTTGAGCGCCATGCCCAGCGCGCCATCCTTCATGCCCTTGGCAAATTGTCCGAACATGGGGTCGTTTCCTAGAGAATTTCCGAAGCGTGTGCCGCCAGCCGCGACCGCTCGCCGCGCGCCAGCGTGATATGTCCACCGTGCGGCCAGCCCTGGAAGCGGTCCACCACGTAGGTGAGGCCCGAGGTGGTCTCGGAGAGGTACGGTGTATCGATCTGCCCGAGATTGCCCAGGCACACCATCTTGGAGCCGGGCCCGCAGCGGGTGATGAGCGTCTTCATCTGCTTGGCGGTGAGGTTCTGCGCTTCGTCGATGATGATGTAGCGGTTGAGAAAGGTGCGTCCGCGCATGAAGTTGAGGCTGCGGATCTTGATGCGCTTGGAGAGCAGGTCGTTGGTGGCGGCGCGTTCCCAGTCGCCGGCGTTGGTGGTCTGGGTCAGCACTTCCAGATTGTCCATCAGCGCGCCCATCCAGGGCGTCATCTTTTCCTCCTCGGTGCCGGGCAGAAAGCCGATGTCCTCGCCCAGCGGCACGGTCACGCGGGTCATGATGATCTCGCGGTAGCGCGGCTCGTCCAGGGTCTGCGCCAGCCCGGCGGCCAGCGTCAGCAGGGTCTTGCCGGTGCCGGCGGTGCCGAGGATGGTGACGAAATCAATGTCCGGATCCAAGAGCAGGTTGAGGGCGTAGTTCTGCTCGCGGTTCTTGGCATGGATGCCCCAGACGCTGGTCTTGGCCGCGCGGTAGTCGCGCACCACGCGCAGCTCGGCGAGGTTGTCCTCGATCTTCTGCACCATGAGTTCGAGACCGCCTTCGGCCTCGTCGGGGATGAACAGGAACTGGTTGACGTGCCAGTCCTTCACCAGCGGGCCCTTGAGCCGGTAGCAGGCGCGGCCCAGGCCGTCCTGCCAGCTCTGCATCTTGTCGCCGTGGGTCTGCCAGAAATTGTCCGGCAGCTGGGTGTAGCCGGTGTAAAGGAGGTCGGCGTCCTCCAGCACCTGGTCGTTGTGGTAGTCCTCCGATTGCGCGCCGACGATGGCCGCCTTGATGCGCAGGTTGATGTCCTTGGAAACCAGGATCACCCGGCGGTTGGGGTGCTCGCCCTGCAGCGCCAGGGTGCTGATGAGGATGCTGTTGTCGGGCTTGTTGCCCGGCATGTTGCCGGGCAGGTTGGCGCTGGTGGGGCGGGTCTGGAAGAACAGCCGTCCGCTGGCCGGCGGGATGCGGCTCTGGCTGTTCTTGCTCAGCGGCATCGGCAGGCTCAGGCCTTTCTCGATCTGCGCGTGATCCTTGTTGCGCATCATGTCGTCGAGGAAACGGCTCACCTGGCGTGCATTGCGCGAGATTTCGCTGGTGCCTTTCTTGGCGGCGTCGAGTTCCTCGAGCACCACCATGGGGATGTACAGGTCGTTTTCCTCGAAGCGGAACAGGCTGCTCGGGTCATGCAGCAGCACGTTGGTGTCCAGCACGAAGAATTTTTTCTTGCTCATGGGCTCAGGGCAGCGGGAAGGGCGCGCCACCTTGCGGCGGCGCAGGCGGAAGTGGGCAGGGCACGCCGGCGCTGTGACGGCCGCGAGCCCCGCAGGATGTTGGAGAAGAGGGGATGACGCTCAAAGGGCGTTGACTGCGTCCAGTACCTGCTGCGCGTGGCCCTTGACCTTGACGCCGCGCCATTCCTGGCGGAGCACGCCCTTGGCGTCGAACAGGAAGGTGCTGCGTTCCACGCCCAGATACTTCTTGCCGTACATGCTCTTTTCCTTGATGACGTCAAAGGCCTTGCACAGGGTCTCGTCGGCATCGGACAGCAGGGCGAAGGGGAAGCCGAACTTGGCGATGAAATTGTCGTGCGACTTCACGCTGTCCTTGGACACGCCCAGGATGGCGCAGCCGGCTTTCTGGAACTGCGGGTACAGATCGCGGAAATCCTGCCCTTCCTGGGTGCAGCCCGGCGTATTGTCCTTGGGGTAGAAGTACACCACCAGCGGCTTGCCGCGGTATTGCCGCAGGCTCAGGTTCTGGCCGCCGCTGGCGGGGAGAGTGAGATCGGGCAGCTTGTCGCCTACTGCAAAGCTCATGCGTGTTCCTGTCAGGTCTTGATGGGGTCCAACATGCCGTCGGCGTTGAGATCGTCGCACAGGTCCATGAAGGATTCGCGTAGCGCCTGCGGGTGCTGGCTGACCGGGACATGCAGCACCATCTGCACGCTGTACATGCCGGCGCCGGTATAGGTGGAGGCGTATTTCTGCGAGGAGATTTCCGCCACCTGCACGCCCTGGTCGTTGAAGAATTCCAGCAGGTGCACCAGCAGATCGGCCTGCTGCGGGGCGATCACGTCCACGCCGTAGGGGCGAAAGTCCGGATTCTGCCCGCGCGGCGCGCAGCGCTCGAAGCGTACCTGCAGGTCCAGGCGTTCGGCGATGCCGGGCAGGGCGGTTTCCAGCCGGCCGAGCGTGCTCCAGTTGCCGGAGACCACCAGGTTGGCGGCAATGCGGTCGCCGATGGGCGCGATCCGGCAGTCCTCCACCTCCCCGCCGCGCTCGCGGATGGCCTTGAACAGCTCCAGCGGAATGTCCGCGCGGGCACGGGCCAGCGCCGAGATGGAAAGCAGGGTGTCCGTGGTCTGGACGGCGGGAGAGGGAGTCGACATGACGCGAAGTTTAATCCCCTTTGCCCCCGACGCAAGGCGCCGGGGCAGCCGCTATACTGCCGTCCTTCCTTCCGCACACCCCGCAAGACCACTGCATGATCAAGGGCAGCATCGTTGCCATCGTCACCCCCATGTATCCGGACGGCGCCGTCGACTGGGACAGCCTTGACGCGCTGGTGGAATGGCATATCGCCGAGGGCACCGACGGCATCGTCGCGGTGGGCACAACGGGTGAGTCGGCCACGCTCGACCTCACCGAACACATTGACGTCATCCGCCGGGTGGTCAAGGTCGCCAATGGCCGCATCCCGGTGATCGCCGGCACCGGCGCCAACTCCACCGCCGAGGCCATCGAGCTCACGACCCTGGGCAAGGGCACCGGCGCCAGCGCCGCGCTGATCGTCACGCCCTACTACAACAAGCCGCCCCAGGAAGGCCTGTACCGCCACTACAAGGCCATCGCCGAGGCGGTGGACCTGCCCATCATTCTCTACAACGTGCCCGGCCGCACCGGCTGCGACCTGCTCCCGGCCACCGTGGCCCGGCTGGCGCCGATCCCCAACATCGTCGGCCTCAAGGAGGCGAAGGGCGATCTCGCCCGCATCCGCGAGCTGCTGGCGCTGGGCCTGCCGCGCAGCTTCGCCCTGTATTCGGGCGACGACGCCACCGCGCGCGAGAGCATCCTGCTGGGCTGTCACGGCGACATCTCGGTGACCGCCAACGTCGCTCCGCGCCTGATGCACCAGATGTGCAAGGCGGCACTGGCCGGCGATGCCAAGACCGCTGCCCAGCTCGACGCCCGGCTGGCGCCGCTGCACCAGCACCTGTTCGTGGAGCCCAATCCCATTCCCGCCAAGTGGGCGCTCAACCAGATGGGCAAGATCCCGGCTGGGCTGCGTCTGCCGCTGGTGGCCATGAATCCCCAACACCAGGAAACGGTGCGCGAAGCCCTGCGCGCCGCCGGAGCGATCTGATGAAAGCGGTTTCTGCCTCTCTTGCCGTCCTCCTGCTCTCTGGCTGCGCCGCCGGCGGCCACTGCGTGGGCAACTTTCCCTACCAGCAGGCGGAACTCGCGCCCCAGCTGCAGCCCGTGGACGACATCCAGGTGCCGGAATCCAGCGCCGCCCTGCGCGT
>JBKHXN010000011.1:0-4398 GCA_046565985.1 Gammaproteobacteria bacterium | reverse complement strand
GCGCGTCTGCAGACAAGGGAGGTTGTCATGCCGAAATTCGTCATCGAGCGGGAAATCCCGGGCGCCGGAAAACTTTCCGCCGCGGAGCTGAAAGCCATTTCTCAGAAGTCCTGCGGTGTGCTGAGCGATCTCGGGCCGCAAATTCAATGGCAGCAGAGTTATGTCACGGGGGACAAGATCTATTGTGTTTACATTGCCCCCAACGAGGCGCTGGTCAGGGAACATGCCAAGCAGGGAGGTTTTCCGGCCAACCGCGTGTCGCAGGTGGCCGCCGTCATAGACCCCACCACCTCGGAGTAGCGGGCCGCCAGGGTTGCGGCTCCAAGGGGGACGCTGGATCGGCTTTTCTTCGTCCGCGGGCCATCCGCGGCGTTGGGGCTTTCATGCAGTCGGAAAGATAAGGAATCACCGATGAGCACCATTCTGTCTTCGGGCGGCAAAAGCGCCAGCCGCCGTTTTTATGCCTGGGCCGGGGCCCTGGCGGCGCTGATCGTCTTCGCCGGGTTTGCGCAGACCTTCTACCTCAAGGGGATGTTCGAGACCCCGCCCCTGTCCGGATTGCTGATGGCGCACGGCATCATCATGACACTCTGGTTTGTGCTGTTCATGGTGCAGGTCCGGCTCAATGCCGCGGGCCGGAATGACCTGCATCGCCGTCTGGGCGTGTTCGGCGGAGTCCTGGCGGGGCTGGTCATGATCGCCGGCATTGCGGTTGCCATTGATTCCGGGCGGCGCGGCTTTTCGCCCTCGCCCGATGTGCCGTCGCTGGTGTTCATGGTGGTGCCGCTGTTCGACATCGTCATCTTCGCCGCTCTGGTGGGCGTGGCCCTGGGGTTTCGGCATCGCAGCGACATACACAGGCGGCTGATGCTGCTGGCCACACTGTCGATCCTGGCGGCCCCGATCGCCCGCATTCCCCTGGACTTCATCGCGCAGGGCGGCGTGCCGGTCTTCTTTGGCCTGATGATCCTGTTCATGCTCGCCTGCGTGGCCATTGATACCGCGAAGAATCGCCGGCTGCACCCGGCCTTCGGCTGGGGCGGCGGCCTGATCATCCTCTCGGTTCCGCTGCGCCTGATGGTGGGCGGCACAGAGACCTGGCAGCAGTTTGCGGGGTGGCTGATCCGGTAACCGGCTTGCCGCACGCGGCTTTCGTAAGCTGCGCCGGTCCCGCTGCCAGCCAAGCAGAGGCATGACCGTTCTGCCGCGGTGGCTCAGGATTCGTAGCTGAGCGCCTGCGCCTTGCCCCAGAACACGCGGTAGGCCCAGACGGTGTAGGCGATGATGGTGGGCAGCACGATCAGCACGCCCCAGAGGATGATGCGCAGCGATTCGGGCGCGGACGCGGCCTCCCAGATGGTGAGGCGATCCAGCACCAAATAGGGGAACAGGCTGTAGGCGAGGCCGAAGAAGGCCAGCAGGAACAGCCCCACCGCGCCGGTGAACGGCGCCCAGGCCCAGCGCGCCAGGCCCTGTTCGTTGCCCTGCCGGGCGTCCTGGCGCAGGCGCGCGAGGAACACCAGCAGCAACCCGAAAATGGTGGCGGTCATCAGCGGGATGGGCGCCAGCGCAAACACGTTGGGAAAGGAAAACCACTTGGCGAAGATCTGCGGGCTGACCAGCGGTGTGGCCAGCGATACCGCGAGGATGCCGGCGCCGGAGGCCCACAGCGCGCGATGCGCCCAGCGCACGGCACGCTGCTGCAGGGCGCCTTCGGTCTTCATCAGCAGCCAGCCGGCGCCGAGCAGGGTGTAGCCGCCCGCCAGGCCGGCGCCGATCAGCAGGGCAAAGGTCATCCCCAGCAGGGAGTGGTCGAAGCCGGTGACCACGCCGCCCAGCATCACGCCCTGCGCCAGGCTGGCGAGCAGGCTGCCGGCGAAGAAGGCGCGGTCCCACAGCGGCTTGTGCGCGGCGCGCGCCTTGACGCGGAAATCAAACGCCACACCGCGCAGGATCAGCCCCGCCAGCATGAACGCCACCGGCAGGTACAGATTGGTGAGGATGATGCCGTGCGCCTGGGGAAACG
The DNA here is from genome assembly GCA_046565985.1 of Gammaproteobacteria bacterium. Lineage (GTDB taxonomy): Bacteria > Pseudomonadota > Gammaproteobacteria > Nevskiales > Nevskiaceae > Polycyclovorans. The sequence continues at coordinate 2,372 of JBKHXN010000011.1, read as the reverse complement.
CGACCAGCAGCAGGCCCACGCCCAGCACCAGCCAGGTCTCGTTGGCGTCCCAGAACGGGCCGATGCTGGCGATCATGGTGTCGCGCTCGGCCTCGGTACGCGCCAGCGGCAGCAGGATGCCCACGCCCAGGTCGTAGCCGTCGAGGATCACGTAGGCAAGCATGGCGAGGCCCATCAGGGCCACGAAGATCAGCGGCAGCCAGAGCGCTTGGCCGGCGAGTTCGGCGGGGATCATGGAGTGGCCTCCGGGGTGGGTGATGCGTCGCCGGCCTTGCGCGCCATGTAGAACAGCACCGACACGTAGGCCACGATCAGCACCAGGTAGAGCAGCAGGTACATCGCCAGCGAGGTGAGGATCAGGCCGCTGCCGACGTTGGGCGCGGCAGCCTCGGCGGTGCGCAGGATGCCGTGCACCAGCCAGGGCTGGCGACCCATCTCGGTGGTGTACCAGCCGGCTACCACGGCGATCCAGCCGGAAAAGCTCATCACCACCAGCACCCGCTGCAGCCAGCGCGCAGGCAGGCCGCGCCGCCACAGCTGCCAGCTGGCGAGCCAGCTCACCGCCAGCATCAGCAGACCCATGCCGACCATGATGCGGAAGGCCCAGAACACCGGCGCCACGCGCGGGTGCTCGCCCTCAAACTCATTGAGCCCGCGCACCACGCCGTTCCAGTCATGGGTGAGGTACAGCGCCGCCAGGCCGGGGATGGCAATCTCGTAGCGGTTGCTGCGCGCGGTCTCGTCCGGCAGGGCAAACAGCACGGCGGGCGCGCCGGGCGCGGTCTCCCAGATGCCTTCCATCGCCGCCAGCTTGGCGGGCTGGTACTCCAGGGTGTTGAGGCCGTGCAGGTCGCCGGCGATGATCTGCAGCGGGATCAGCACCGCGGCCAGCCGCACGCCGACCTTGAGCCCCAGGCGCGCCTCGGCGGGTCCGCCGCCGAGACGCAGACGGTAGGCAGAGAGCCCCGCCACCAGAAACGCGGCAGTCAGGCCGGAGGCCAGCAGCATGTGCGTGAGCCGGTAGGGCATGGAGGGGTTGAACACCACCGCCCACCAGTCCACCGCGTGGACCACGCCGTCGCGCAGTTCGTAGCCGGCCGGGGTGTGCATCCAGGAGTTGAGCGCCAGGATCCAGAACGCCGACAGCGTGGTGCCGATGCATACCAGCGCCGTAGCCAGGGTGTGTACCCCGCGCGACACGCGGTTCTGCCCGAACAGCATCACGGCGAGAAAGGTCGCCTCCATGAAGAAGGCGGTGAGCACCTCGTAGGCCAGCAGTGGTCCGGCCACGTTGCCGACACGTTCCATGAATCCCGGCCAGTTGGTGCCAAACTGGAAGCTCATGGTGATGCCGCTGACCACGCCCAGCGCAAACGTCAGCGCAAAGACCTTGACCCAGAACTGGTAGAGCGCCGACCAGGCGGCGTCGCCGGTGGCGTTGTGGCGCAGCTTGAAGAACAGCAGCAGCCAGCCCAGCGCTATGGAAATGGTGGGGAACAGGATGTGAAACGTGATGTTGGCCGCGAACTGGATGCGGGCGAGCGTGAGGGCATCGAAGTCCATCCTTGCCTCCGTGGTGCGGCCGGGCGGTCAATTTAGCTTTTTAGACGCGCGCGGCCAAGCATCGCGCCCTGATTCTCTGCCACCATATTGGCCCCTGCGCAGGACCCCGGAACCGATGCTCCGCCTCACCGAACTCACGCTGCCGATCGACCATCCGGACGAGGCCCTGCGCCCGGCGGTGCTGCGGCGTCTCGGCGTGGGCGAGGAGGCGCTGCAGTCGCTCACCGTTTTCAAGCGCAGCTACGACGCGCGCAAGAAAAATACCGCGCTGCAATTCGTCTATACCGTGGACGTGGCGCTGCATGACGAAGCAGCGGTGCTGGCCCGCCTGAATGGCGACCGGCACGTGGGCGTGGCGCCCGACACGCGCTACCGGCCGGTGGCGCAGGCGCGCGGCGATGAGCCGCATAGGCCGCTGGTGATCGGCTTTGGCCCCTGCGGTGTGTTTGCCACGCTGGTGCTGGCGCAGATGGGCTTCCGGCCCATCGTGCTGGAGCGCGGCAAGGCGGTGCGTGAGCGAACGCAGGATACCTGGGGCCTGTGGCGGCGGCGGGTGCTCGATCCGGAATCCAATGTGCAGTTCGGCGAGGGCGGCGCGGGCTTATTTTCCGACGGCAAGCTCTACAGCCAGATCAAGGACCCCAGGCACTACGGACGCAAGGTGCTGCAGGAATTCGTCCGCGCCGGTGCGCCGGAGGAGATCCTCTACGTCGCCAAGCCGCACATCGGCACCTTCCGCCTCACCGGCGTGATGGAAAAAATGCGCGCCTCGATTGAATCGCTGGGCGGCGAGATCCGCTTCGGCCAGC
>JBKHXN010000010.1:0-5485 GCA_046565985.1 Gammaproteobacteria bacterium | reverse complement strand
ATGCTGATGGCCAACACCGTGCAGGCCTTCGAGCGCCGTCAGTCGGCCCAGACCACCGCCTGACGCCGCGCCACCCAGTCTTCGAAGCGTGCGCCGTAGGCCTTCTCGACCTGGGCACGCTTGATCTTCAGCGTGGGCGTGAGAAAACCGTTCTCCACCGTCCACTGCTCGGGCACGACGGCCAGAAAATCCAGCTGTTCGTGCGCGTCCAGCGCGGCGTTGACCTGCTCCAGCAGCTCGGCAAAAGAGGCCGAGAGCGATTCGCGCACATTCACGTCAGCCTGCGCGCGGGCCGCCACATCGGCCGGCAGCATCAGCAGGGCAAAGGGCTGGCCGAAGCCGGCGCCCGCCACGCAGCAGGCCTCGATCTGCGAATGTGCGGCCAGACGGTTCTCGATCGGCGCCGGCGCCACGTATTTGCCCTTGGAGGTCTTGAACTGCTCCTTGGCGCGGCCGGTGATGCGCAGACGGCCGTCATCGTCCAGCTCACCCACGTCGCCGGTGCGCAGATAGCCGTCGGCGGTCAGCGCCTCACGGGTTTTTTCCGGTTCGCGGTAGTAGCCCATCATCGTGCTCGGACTTTTCACCAGCACTTCGCCGTCTTCTGCAATACGGCAGGTCACGCCGTCCCAGGGGTGCCCCACGTATCCCACCCGGGACCGGCCCGGCAGCGAACCGTGGGAGACGCCGAAGTTCTCGGTCATGCCATAGCCTTCCAGCAATTCCAGCCCCAGCTCGCGGTACCAGGACAGCACCGACACCGGCAGCGGCGCCGCGCCCGCACCGGCAAAGCGCACCGTGTCCAGCCCCAGTTCGCGCAGGATGCGGCGCTTGATCAGCGAGCCCAGCACCGGGATCCTGAACAGCAGGTCGAGCTTCTGCTTCGGCAGCTTGGCGAAGATGCTCTGCTGGAACTTCACCCACAGGCGCGGTACCGAAATGAACATGGTCGGCCGTGCACGCTTGAGATCGGCCACGAAGGTCTCCAGCGATTCGGCGAAGAACACGCGGAAGCCGAGCGCGATCGAACAGGCCTCCACCACCCAGCGCTCGGCCACATGCGCCAGCGGCAGGTAGGAGATCATGCGGTCATCCGCGTTGGCGCCGAAGCCTTTCATCATGGGTTGCGCCGCCCAGCCGATGTTGCCGAAGCTGTGCATCACGCCCTTGGGCATGCCGGTGGTACCGGAGGTGTAGATGATCGTGGCCAGCTCGTCGGCTGCCCGGTGCGGCAGCTCTGCCAGCGGCGCGGTACGGGCGATCAGATCATCCCACTGCGGAAAGTCTGTCGGCGGCGACAGCGGATAGGCGATGCAGTGCACCCCCGCCGGTATGCCCGGCTTCATCTGCGGCCAGTCGTCGAGCTTGCCGACGAAGCAGGCGCGTGCGCCGGAATGGTCGAGGATCTGCCGCACGCTCTCGGCGGTGAGCGTGGGATAGATCGGCACGCTGACGTGGCCGGCCATCCAGATGGCGAAATCGCTCATCAGCCAGTGCGCGCAGTTCTTGGACAGGATGGCGATGCGCGAACCCGGCTCCCAGCCCTGCGCCCGCAGATAGGCGGCCATGCGCCGCGCCTCGTCCACCGCCTGCGCCCAGGTGTAATCACGCTGCCGGCCGCCGCCCATGGGCTGGCTCAGATAGATCTCATTGGCCCGGGCCCGCTCCCAATGCTGCAGACGCGCGAGCGGCAACTGATCGTCGGGGACGGCGGTCATGGAATCTCCTCGGTCTGGTGGCGCTTGCGCGCTCTGGATGTGCTTGCATACATCCTAGCGCAGACGCTAGCGTGCGGCTGTTCCGTCCTCCTGACTGGGTAATTCCGATGACCGCGCCCCACCCGTTCCTCAACGAGGACCACGAGAGCTTCCGCACTCAGGCGCGCCGTTTCGTGGAGCGCGAATGTCTGCCGCACATTGACCGCTGGGAGGCCGAAGGCAGCCTGCCGCGCGAGCTGCACCGCAAGGCCGCCGAGGCGGGACTGCTGCAGATCGGCTTTCCGGAATCGGTCGGCGGCGTGGAAGTGCCGGATCTGTTCTACATGATCGTGCTCACCGAGGAGCTGGCGCGCGCCGGTTCCGGTGGGCTGATCGCCAGCCTGATGAGCCACGGCATCGGCACGCCGCCAGTGGTGGCGGTGGGCACTCAGGAGCAGCAGGCCCGCTTTGCCGCGCCGGTGCTCAGCGGCGAGAAGATCGCCGCGCTGGCCATCACCGAACCCAGCGGCGGCTCCGATGTGGCCAACCTGAAAACACGCGCCGTGCGCGATGGTGATCACTACGTGGTCAACGGCGCCAAGACCTTCATCACCTCCGGCCTGCGCGCGGATTACATCACCACCGCCGTGCGCACCGGCGGCGACGGCATAGGCGGCGTCTCGCTGCTGGTGATCGAGGGCGATACGCCGGGGCTGACCCGCACCCCGCTGCAGAAGATGGGCTGGTGGTGCTCGGATACCGCCACGCTGTACTTCGAGAACTGCCGCGTGCCGGTGTCCAACCGCCTGGGGCCGGAGAATGCCGGCTTCATGGCCATCATGATGAACTTCAACCACGAGCGCTTGATGCTCGCCGCGCAGGCCTTTGCCTTCGCCCAGGTGTGCTACGAGGAAAGTCTGGCCTACGCGCGCGACCGCCTGACCTTTGGCAAGCCGCTGATCCGCAACCAGGTGATCCGCCACAAGCTGGTGGACATGAAGATGCGGCTCGACGCCGTGCGCGCGCACCTGGACCTGCTGGCCTGGCGCGTGGGGCACAGGCAGATGCCGGTGGCGGAAGTCTGCCTGCTCAAGAACCACGCCTGCACCACACTGGAATGGATCGCCAACGAGGCCCTGCAGATCTTTGGCGGCGCCGGCTATCTGCGCGGGGCGAAGGTGGAGCGGATCTACCGCGAAACCAAGGTATTGACCATCGGAGGTGGCTCCCTGGAGATCATGAAAGACCTGGCCAGCCGGCAGCTCGGCTACTGACGCGGTCGGCGACGATGCCCGCACCCGCGCTGCGGGGCACCGTCAGGTTTCGGGTTGCACCTGCACCAGCAGGGTCCGGTTCTTCACCTGCTGGCCGGCCTCCACGCTCACGGTCTGCACCGTGCCGCCCACTGGCAGTTGCAGCTGGAACTCCATCTTCATGGCCTCCAGCACCGCCAGGGTCTGGCCTTTTTCCACCCGGTCGCCCGGCTTGACGTGCACGGCCACCACCTTGCCGTCGGAGTGCGCGAGCAGCCGCCCGTCGGAACCGGCGGCGGTGGCCTGCACGGGCGCCAGCGTGCGGTCCTCGAAGCACCAGGTCTGCCCCAGCGCTTCCAGCCACAGCTGGTTGCCGTTGCGCGCCGCGTAGGCCTTGCCCTGCAGCTCACCCTCGCGCCAGGCAAAGCCGCTGGCGTCGTGACGATCCACTTCCAGCACGATCTGCTCGCCTTCCTGGCTGACGGTGAAGCGGTGCCCGTCATGCACCAGCACGTCCAGGTCAAAGCGCGTATCGCGGCAGTGCAGGTGAAACTCGCTGGCGGTCTCGTGCGAGCTGTGCCAGCCGATCATCTCGGGCTGGATGCCGTGTTCGGCCGCCAGCCGGCGGGCGTCGTCCAGGTACAGGGCCACCGCCGCCAGCGCGGCCTGGCGCAGGCTGGGCCGCTGGGCATTGATCGTCTCGGCCGGAAAATGCTCGCCGATGAAGCCGGTGCTGAAATCGCCGCCGGCAAAGGCCGGATGGGCAAGGATGGCCGACAGATAATCCTTGTTGCTCACCACGCCGAACAGCCGTGTCTGCGCCAGCGCGCCCAGCAGGCGGGTGCGCGCGGTCTCGCGGTCTTCGCCCCAGGCGATGATCTTTGCCTGCATGGAGTCGTAATAAGGGCTGATCTCGCCACCGCTTTCCAGATAGGTATCCACGCGGATGCCGGTGCCGGCAGGTGCCTGCCAGTCCAGCACCGGGCCGGTCTGCGGCAGATAGTTGGCCTGCGGATCTTCGGCGCACAGGCGCACCTCCATGGCGTGGCCATGACGGCGGGCGAGGATCTCATCCTGGCTGAGCGGCAGGCGCTCGCCCTGGGCGATGCGCAGCTGCCATTCCACCAGGTCCACGCCGTACACCAGTTCGGTGACCGGATGTTCCACCTGCAGGCGCGTGTTCATTTCCAGGAAGTAGAACTGCCCGTCGGCGGCGAGCATGAATTCCACGGTGCCCGCACCGACGTAATTCACCGCCTTGGCGGCAGCGACCGCGGCGGCGCCCATCTTCGCGCGCAGTTGCTCGTCCACTGCGGGGCTGGGCGCTTCCTCCACCACTTTCTGGTTGCGGCGCTGTACCGAGCAGTCACGCTCGCCCAGATGCACCACATTGCCGTGGCGGTCGCCGAAGACCTGGATCTCCACGTGACGGGCGTTCATCACCGCCTTCTCGATCAACAGCTGGCCGGAGCCAAAGGCGTTCTGCGCCTCCGATCGCGCGGAGCGGATGTGCTCCAGCAGTGTCTGGGCCTCGTGCACCAGACGCATGCCGCGCCCGCCACCGCCGGCAGCGGCCTTCACCATCACCGGCAGGCCGGCTTTCTTGGCCTCAGCCACCAGCGTGTCGTCGGACTGGTCATCACCCTGATAGCCGGGCACGCAGGGCACGCCCGCCGCCAACATGCGGATCTTGGACGCGCTCTTGTTGCCCATGGCCTCTATGGACGCGGCATCAGGACCGATGAACACCAGCCCGGCATCGTGTACGGCCTGGGCAAAGTCGGCACGTTCGGAGAGGAACCCGTAGCCCGGATGGATCGCCTGCGCGCCGCTGCTGCGGGCTGCGCGCAGGATCTGCTCGATCTGCAGGTAGGATTCCTTCGCCGGGCTGGGGCCGATGTGCACGGCCTCATCGGCTTCACGCACGTGCAGGCTGTCGCGGTCGGCATCGCTGTACACGGCAACGGTCTGGTAGCCCGCCTTGCGGGCGCCGCGGATCACGCGCAGGGCAATCTCACCCCGGTTGGCGACAAGAACTTTGGTAAATCTTTTCATGGCTCAGTGCCCGGCACGGATGTTCAGTGTGTGGTCCGCCAGCCAATCTGCGGCTGCGCGTTGGAAAAAAGGAATCGGCCCAAAACCAGCATAGGCAGGATGCGCCCAGGCCCGTTCGCCGTGACGGTGCAGCCCGCACTTGAGCAGCACCTGATGCGAGGCCTGGTTGCCGGTGTCGGCGTTGGCGCTGATCAGTGTCAGGCCCAGGCGCTCAAAGCCGTAGGCCAGCAGCGCGCAGCCCATCTCGGTGGCATAGCCCTTGCCCCAGTCCTCCGGGAACAGGCGGTAGCCCAGCTGGATCACGTCCGTCTCACCCAGTACGTGATTGAGCAGATGAAAGCCGATGCAGCGCCCGCTGGCGCGCTCCAGCGTGGCCCATACGCCGAGTCCGGGATGGGCGGAGTAGTAGCCGAGGATGCGCTGTTCCAGCATCTCCCGGTTGGCCTTTGGGCTCATCACGCCACCCAGGTAGCGCATCAC
>JBKHXN010000009.1:0-4384 GCA_046565985.1 Gammaproteobacteria bacterium | reverse complement strand
TGATCGCGCAGTGGCGGGCCATCGAGCAGAAGGGCCGCGACGAGGAGGAGAGCAAGCGCGCGCGCTTTCACAAGCGCAAGCAGCTGCTGCCGCGCGAACGCCTGCACCTGATGCTGGACCGCGGCTCGCCCTGGCTGGAGTTCAGCACGCTGTGCGGCTACAAGCTGCACGACGACAAGGACGGCAGCCTGGCCGGCGGCAACATGATCGCCGGCATCGGCTATGTCTCGGGCACGCGCTGCTTCGTGGTGGCGAGCAACAGCGCCATCAAGGGCGGCACCATGACGCCGTGGGGCGTGCAGAAGACGCTGCGCCTGCAGGAGATCGCCCTGCAGCAGAAGCTGCCGGTGGTGAGCATGATCGAATCCGGCGGCGCCAACCTGCTGTACCAGGCGGAGCTGTTCATTCCCGGCGGCAAGACCTTTGCCAACCAGTGCCGGCTCTCCGCCGCGGGCATTCCGCAGGTGACGGTGGTGCACGGCTCATCCACTGCCGGTGGTGCCTACATGCCGGGCCTGTCCGATTTTGTGGTGATGGTGCGCAAGAACGCCAAGGTATTCCTCGCCGGCCCGCCGCTGCTCAAGGCCGCGACCGGCGAGATCGCCAACGACGAGGAACTGGGCGGCGCCGAGATGCACACCCAGGTAGCCGGCACCGCCGAGTTTCTGGCAGAGAACGACGCCGACGGCATCCGCATTGCCCGGGAGATTGTGCAGAACCTCAACTGGAACGCGCAGAAGCCGCGGCTGGAGCTGCGCGAGGTGCGAGCGCCGCTGTATGACGTGGAGGAAATCTGCGGCGTGATGCCACCGGATTACCGCAAGCCGGTGGACTGCCGCGAGATCATCGCGCGTCTGGTGGACGGCAGTGAATTCCTCGACTACAAGCTCGAATACGATCAGCAGACCATCTGCGGCCGCGCGGTGATCCACGGCCACACGGTGGGCATCATCAGCAACAACGGGCCCATCACCACGCGCGGCGCGACCAAGGCCGGGCAGTTCATCCAGCAGTGCTGCCAGTCCAACATCCCCATCGTGTACCTGATGAACACCACCGGCTACATGGTGGGCTCGGAGAGCGAGCAGGGCGGCATCGTCAAGCACGGCTCCAAGATGATCCAGGCGGTGGCCAACGCCACGGTGCCGCAGATCACCATCGTCATGGGCGGCAGCTTCGGCGCCGGCAACTACGGCATGTGCGGACGAGGCTTTGGCCCGCACTTCATCTTTGCCTGGCCCAACTCGCGCACCAGCGTCATGGGCGGCGAGCAGGCGGCCAAGGTCATGAGCATCATCACCCGCGCCAAGTGGGAGGGCGAGGGCAAGCCCATCGGCGAGGCCGAGGAGAAAATGCTCTCGGTGGTGGAGAGCAACATCGTCAAGCAGTTTGATCGCGAATCGCACGCCTTTGCCGCTACCGCGCGGCTGTTTGACGACGGACTGATCGACCCGCGCGATACGCGCAAGGTGCTGGGCCTGACCCTCTCGGTCTGCCGCGAGGCGCAGCTGCGGCAGGTCTTCCCCAACAGTTTCGGCGTGGCACGCCTGTAAGGTTCACGGAGTCGCACATGCAGATCACACACGAGCACCAGTCCATCTTCGACACCACGAAAAAGTTCGTGGAGGACGAGATCAACCCCCACCTCACGGAATGGGAAAAGGCCGGCACCTGGCCCGCGCGCGAGGTGCTGAAAAAAATGGGCGCCCTGGGCCTGCTGGGCATTGCCAAACCCGAGAGCGTGGGCGGCCTGGGCCTGGATTACAGCTACCAGGTGATGTTTGCCGAGGCGCTGGGCCACTGCAAGACGGGTGCGCTGCCCATGGCCATCGGCGTGCAGACCGACATGGCCACGCCGGCGCTGGCGCGCTACGGCAGTGACTTTCTCAAGGAGAACTTCCTCAAGCCCGCGGTGGCCGGCGAGCAGGTGGCGGCCATCGGTGTGAGCGAGCCGGGCGCGGGATCCGACGTGGCGGGCATCAAGACCACCGCCGTGCGCGATGGCGGGGACTACGTCATCAACGGCCAGAAGATGTGGATCACCAACGGCACGCAGGCGGATTGGGTGTGCCTGCTGTGCAACACCGGCGCGGTGGAAGGCGGCGGGCGCCACGGCAACAAGAGCCTGATCGTGGTGCCGCTGGACGCCAGGGGCGTGGATCGCAAGACCAAGCTCGACAAGCTCGGCCAGCGCGCCTCAGATACCGCGATCATCTTCTTCGACAACGTGCGCGTCCCCGCCTCGCACCTGATCGGCCAGGAAGGGCGTGGCTTCATCTACCAGATGGAGCAGTTCCAGGAAGAGCGTCTGTTCCTCTCTGCCAGCATCGTCGCGGCCATGGACAACTGCGTGAGCGAGACCGCCACCTACACGCGTCAGCGCAAGGCCTTTGGCCAGAGCATCCTCGACAACCAGTACGTGCAGTTCCGGCTCGCCGAGCTCAAGACCGAGATCGAAGCCCTGCGTGCGCTGATCTACCGCGCCACCGAGAACATGCTGGCCGGTGAGGACGTGACCCTGCTGGCCAGCATGGCCAAGCTCAAGGCCGGCCGCCTGGGGCGCGAAGTGCCCGACGCCTGTCTGCAGTTCTGGGGCGGCCAGGGCTTCATGTGGGACAACTACGTCAGCCAGATGTATCGCGACCTGCGCCTGCACGCGATCGGCGGCGGTGCCGACGAGATCATGCTCGGCATCATCAGCAAGCGTCTGGGTTTTGGCGGCAAGTCCAGGGGCTGAGGGAGGAAGGTAATAAACGCGCCACGCGTTTTTCCATGAAAGCTTTCTGTGTGTACATCATGGCCAGTCAGCGCAACGGGACCCTGTATGTAGGCGTGACCTCGGATCTGGTGAAGCGCGTATGGGAACACCGGCAGGATGCGGTGAAGGGCTTCACCCGGCGCTACCAGGTACACGATCTGGTCTGGTACGAGCAGCATGAGACCGCCGAGTCGGCGATCAGCCGGGAAAAGCGGATCAAGAAATGGAACCGCAGCTGGAAGATCGAGTTGATCCAGGCCAAGAATCCCGACTGGCGTGATCTGTACGAGGACGTGGTGGGGTAAGCAAGTGGCCGTGCGGGTAGGCGGGCTGGGTGCGCTCCCAGACATGGATTCCCGCTTGCGCGGGAATGACGGTAGAGAGTGAGGGCGGTTGGGGAATGACGATAGAGGGTGTGACGGGTGGTGTGCGGTGCGCTGCCTGTGCCTGCCCAGATGTGTCATCCCCGCGAAAGCGGGGATCCATTTAGAAGGAAACTGCTGAACTTGCGTGCAGTAACGAGTACATGACAACGAGCATACGTGCATGAACCAGAACGGAGCCGAGATGAAACTGCCAGAAACCCCCAACCTGCAATTGCAGCTGCAAGACGGCGTGCTGCACCTGACACTGAACCGGCCGGAGGCGCGCAACGCCATGACGCCGGAGATGCTGGCGGATATCGGCGCAGTGTTCGACGCCATCCGCACGCAGCCGCAGGTGCGGGTGGTGGTGCTGCGTGGTGCCGGTGGGCATTTCTGCGCAGGGGCGGATCTCAAGGGTGTATTCGCCTCGCTGGCGCCGCTCAAGCCGGGGCAGGCCGATCCGCTGGTGGGGATCAACCGCGCCTTCGGCACCATGCTGCGCCAGGTGGGGTATGCGCCCCAGGTGGTGATTGCGGTGTGCGAGGGAGCGGTGCTGGGCGGCGGCTTTGGCCTGGCCTGTGTGTCTGACATTGCATTTGCCCACAACGACGCCCGGTTTGGCATGCCTGAGACCACGCGCGGCTTGCCGCCGGCGCAGATCGCTCCGTTTGTGGTGGAACGCATCGGCCTCACGCAGGCGCGGCGGCTCGCGCTCACCGGCGCGCAATTTGATGGGCTGGAGGCCCAGCGCCTGGGTCTGGTGCACGGCTGTTTCAGTGACGAGGCGGCGCTGCAGGCGCAGCTCGGCGACGCCCTGCGCGCGGTACTCAACTGCGCGCCGCAGGCCAACGCGGTGACCAAGCGTATCCTGCTCAATGCCGGCAAGCAGGACATGGACGCGGTGCTCGACGACGCGGCCGCGCAGTTTGCCGCCTGCGCGCGCGGGCCGGAGGCGCCTGAGGGCATCGCCGCATTCATGCAGAAACGCAAACCCCGATGGGCAGCCGGGGAGTAATCGAGCTGCAGGCCTGGCCGGCCGATGCCGGCGCAGGCTTGGCCACCCCGCGGCTGCTGCTGCGGCGCTTTACCCTGGACGACGAACCGCTGCTCTGGCGCCTGAACAGCGATCCGCGCGTGATGCGCTACCTGGGTGGCGTGATGAGCCCAAAGGCCAACCGGGAGATGCTGGAACAGCGCATCCTCGGCTACTACTCCGCCCATCCCGGACTCGGCGTATGGGCCACGCTGGAGCGCGCCAGCG
>JBKHXN010000008.1:0-22924 GCA_046565985.1 Gammaproteobacteria bacterium | reverse complement strand
GGCTTCCTGCCCGGCGACATGGCGGAGAAGATCAACCCCTACCTGCGCCCGCTCTACGACGCGCTGTACGAGATGCTCGGCTTCGAGAAAGTGGCGCGGCTGACCGAGAAGAACGTCATCGAGGTCGCGCCGCTGGCCTTCATGCGCGGGCGCACGCTCAATGAATCCTTCGTGATCCTCGATGAGGCGCAGAACACCACCGTGGAACAGATGAAGATGTTCCTCACCCGCATCGGCTTCGGGAGCGTGGCGGTGGTCACCGGGGACGTGACGCAGATCGATTTGCCGCGCCACGAGCGCTCAGGCCTCAAACATACGCTGCAGGTACTGCACGGCGTGCCCGGCATCAGCTTCAGCCACTTCCAGAAAGAGGACGTGGTACGCCACCCGCTGGTGCAGGCCATCGTCGAAGCCTACGAGATCCACGAGCAGGCGCATCCGCAGAACCGCACGCCATGAGCGCGGCCACCATCACCCTGCAGCGCCGTGTGCCGGCGGCGGGCATCCCCAGCCCCGCTTCGCTGCGCATTTTTGCGCACGCGGCACTGGGGCGCCGTGGCGGCGAGCTGACGCTGCGCATCACCGACGAGGCCGAGAGCCGCGCGCTCAATCACCGCTACCGCGGGCGCGATTACGCCACCAACGTGCTGTCCTTTCCCTACCAGGAGCCCGGCATGCTGGGCGATCTGGTGCTGTGCGCGCCGGTGGTGGCGCGCGAGGCGAAAGCGCAGGGCAAGCCTCTGCGGGCCCACTGGGCGCATCTGGTGATCCACGGCTGCCTGCACCTGCTGGGTTACGATCACGAACAGTCACAAGCAGCAGAAAAGATGGAAAAGCTCGAAATCCGCATCCTGCGGAATCTGGGCTTCGCCAATCCCTACCTTTGAGCCATGAACGAAGACGACAGTAGCAAGGAAGAAACCAACATCAGCCGCTGGTGGCGGCGTGTCACGCAGAGCTGGGCGGGCGGAGTCCGCACCCGGGAAGATCTGCTGGAGCTGCTCAAGGAAGCGCGCGACTCCGAGCTGATGGATGCCGACGCCCTGAGCATGTTCCAGGGCGTGCTGGAGACCGCCGAGACCCCGGTACGCGACATCATGGTGCCGCGTGCGCAGATGGTGGTGGTGGAGGCCGAATGGTCCATCCAGGAGCTGCTGCGGGTGGTGGTGGAATCCGGCCATTCCCGTTTTCCGGTGATCGGCGATTCCAAGGATGAGATCATCGGCATCCTGCTGGCCAAGGATCTGCTGCGCTCCACGACTCACGTGCCGGAATTCGATGCCGGCCAGTTCGACCTGCGCCGGCATCTGCGCCCGGCGGTGTTCGTGCCCGAATCCAAGCGTGTCAACATGCTGCTCAAGGACTTCAAGCGCGGCCGCAATCACATGGCGCTGGTCGTGGACGAGTACGGCGGTATTGCCGGACTGGTGACCATCGAGGACGTGCTGGAGCAGATCGTCGGCGAGATCGACGACGAGCACGACGAGGCCGAGGGCGCGCACATCCTCAAGCAGGACGAGCGGCGCTACCTGGTCAACGGCCTGACCACCATCGAGGAGTTCAACCAGTATTTCGGCTGCGAACTGCCGGACGAGGAATTCGACACCATCGGCGGCCTGGTCATGCAGCGCTTCGGCCGCATGCCCAAGCGCGGCGAGACGGTGCGCATCGAGCAGTTCAGCTTCAACGTGCAGCGCGTGGACAGCCGCCGGCTGTTGCAGCTGCAGGTGGGTCTGTCCGCGTAACCACAGCGTCAAGCGCCGGAGCCAGACTGTGCCGATGAACCGCATCGACCGTTGCGCCATGTTGCTCGCCCCGCTGCTGGGCGCGCTGGCCAGCCTCGGCTTCGCACCCTGGAATCTCAAGCCCCTGCCGGTGCTGGCGCTGGCCGGTCTGCTGTGGCTGCTGCGCGATGCCCGGCCTGCCCGCGCGCTGTGCCTGGCGGGTCTGTTCGCGCTGGCCCATTACCTCAGCGGCACCTACTGGCTGTACATCAGTACCGCGGTCTACGGCGGGGCGGCGCCCTGGCTGGGGGTGGTGCTGACCTTGCTGGCCTGTCTGATCAGCGCCAGCTACCCGGCGCTGGTCTGTGCCGGCCTGGCCTGGCTGCGCGCGCTGCGCGGGCCGGTGGCCTGGTTCGCCGTGCCCGCCGGCTGGTTGCTCGCCGAGCTCGCGCGCGCCCACATGCCGGTACTCGCCTTCCCCTGGCTGTCCTGGGGCGATGTGATGCTGGATACGCCGCTGGCGCGACTGGCGCCGCTGATCGGGGTGCACGGCCTCTCTGCATTGATGGCGCTGACGGCGGTGGCGCTCGCCCAGTTCTGGGCCGCCGCGCGCGCGCAGCGTCTGGCGCTGGCGGCGCTGGTGCTGCTGCCCTATGCCGCGGCGGCCCTGGCGCCGGCGCCGCTGGACTGGACACGGCCTGCCGCCGGGGCACTGCCGGTGGCCATCGTTCAGGGCAACATCCCCATGGACCAGAAATGGCTGCCGCAGATGCAGCGCGAGACGCTCCATCGCTACCGTTCGATGACGCTGGCGGCGGAGGACGCACGCCTGATCGTCTGGCCCGAGGCGGCCCTGGCGCAGCGCTACGATCAGGTGCGCGACCCCTATCTCGGCCCGCTCGCCGCCTGGGCACGCGAGCGCGAGGCGACCCTGCTGCTGGGCAGCATCGTGCTCAGCGAGGCGCCGCAGGGCGTGTACAACAGCATCGTCGTCACCGGCGCCGCCGAGGGCCGTTACGACAAGCGCCATCTGGTGCCCTTCGGCGAGTATTTTCCCATTCCCGACTGGTTACGGCCGCTGCTGGACGTGCTGGGCACCCCGTATTCGGATTTCCTGTTCGGTGCCGCTGAGCAGCCACCGCTGCCGATTGCCGGCCAGCCGGTGGGCCTGTTCATCTGCTTCGAGGACGTGTTCGCCGATGAATTCCGCCGCAGCGCGCGGGAGGCCGCGCTGCTGGTCAGCGTGACCAACGACGCCTGGTTCGGCCGTTCGATCGCCGCCGAGCAGCATCTGGCCATGGCGCGGCTGCGCAGTCTGGAGACCGGGCGCGAGACGATCCGTGCCTCCAACACCGGGCGCTCGGCCCTGATCGGCGCCGACGGCAGCCTGCTGGCGGCGAGCGGTTTCTTCACCACCGAGCTGCTGCGCGCCCAGGCCCAGCCGCGCAGCGGGCAAACACCCTACGCCCGCTGGGGCGATGCGCCGCTGTGGCTGCTGGTGATCCTGGCGCTGCTGGTCCTGGCCTTGCGCCGCCGCTATTCGGCGTAGCCGGGGTTGAGCCGGTCGAGCCGGCGCAGCAGGCCTGGCCACACCAGCGCGCCGCCCAGGCCGTGCGTGACTTTCTGCATCTGCGCCCTGGCGCCGTCGAGGATCGGCTGCGGGATCCGGACCAGCTCGCCGCCGCCGGACTGGGCGCGGATCTGGATATTGCAGGCGGCCTCGAAGATGTACATGGCGAGGAAAGCCTCCGCCGGGTTGGGCCCTACCGTGAGCAGCCCGTGGTTGCGCAGCATGAAGAAGGTCTTGTCGCCCAGATCCCGCACCAGGCGGGGTTTCTCCTCGTCGTTGAGCGCCACGCCCTCGTAGTCGTGATAGGCCAGCGAGGCCAGCACGAACAGCGACTGCTGGGAGATCGGCAGCACGCCCTCGCGCTGCGCCGAGACCGCCACGCCGTTGAGCGAGTGCACGTGCAGCACGCAGCCGGCATCCTTGCGCGCCGCGTGGATGGCGCTGTGGATGACGAACCCGGCCGGATTCACCGGGTAGGGGGATTCCATGACCTTCTCGCCGGCGTGATTGATCTTGACCAGCGAGGAGGCGGTGATTTCGCCGAACATCATCCCGTAGGGATTGATGAGGAAGTGGTCCTCGGCGCCCGGCAGTTTGGCGGTGATGTGGGTGAAGACCAGGTCATCCCAGCCGAACAGCGCCACCAGACGATAGGCGGCGGCGAGCTGGACACGCGCTTCCCACTCGGCGCTGGAAACCTGCGAACGGACGGGGGTGCTCATGGCGTGGCTCCTGGGCGGTGGGCTGGCTAAGATGCCACAGGTTCACCGGAGATGCCGATGGCGCAGACCGCCTATTTCACCCCCGCCAGCTTCCAGTTCCTGCGCGACCTGGCCCGTCACAACGACAAGGAGTGGTTCGCGCGGCACAAGCCGCAGTACGAGGAACGGGTGCGGGGTCCGGCGCTGCGGCTGATCGCCGATCTCGCGGCGCCGCTGGCCGGCATCAGTCCCCACCTCGTCGCCAATCCGCGGCCGGTCGGTGGTTCGCTGTTCCGCATCCACCGCGACACGCGATTTTCAAAGGACAAGTCGCCCTACAAGACCCATGTCGGCATGAGTTTCTATCACGCCGCCACCAAGGCCACCGCGCGCGGTGACGCCGGCAATGCGGCGCCGGGGCGGCTCGATGCCCCGGGTTTCTACCTGCACGTACAGCCGGGAGAGAGCTTCATCGGTGGCGGGCTCTGGCACCCGCAGCCGCAGACCGTGCAGCGCGTGCGCCAGTACATGCTCAACAACCCGGCGAGCTGGAAGAAGGCCACCCGTGCGCGGCCGTTTACCCGCCACTACGCGCTGGACGGCGACAGCCTGGTGCGCCCGCCGCCGGGCTACGACCCGCAGCACGAGCTGATCGTGGATATCAAGCGCAAGGACTTCGTCGCCACCAGCCGCCTCACCGAGGCCGAGCTCTGCGCGCCCGGCCTGGTACGGCGGGTGACGGCGCGCTACGCCGCGCTGGCGCCCATGATCGACTGGCTGTGCGGCGCGCTCGACCTGGAGTTCTGACTAGCCTGCCGTGCCGCGCGCGATGTAGGCGTCCACCCGCTGTTCCAGGATGTCCAGCGGCAGCGCGCCGGCGCCCAGCACCACGTCGTGGAAGTCGCGCACGTCAAAATCCGCGCCCAGGGCTTTTTCGGCGCGGGCGCGCAGTGCCTTGATCCGCAGCTCGCCGATCTTGTAGGCCAGCGCCTGGCCCGGCCAGGCGATGTAGCGGTCGATCTCGTTGGTGATGTCCAGCTCGCTCTTGCCGGCGTTGTCCTTGAAGAAGCTGATGGCCTGCGCGCGCGTCCAGCGCTTGTGGTGGATGCCGGTGTCCACCACCAGACGGATGGCGCGCCACATCTCGTAGGTCAGCTGGCCGAACTTGGAATACGGGTCCTGGTAGAAGCCCAGCTCCTCGCCGAGGGATTCGGCGTACAGGCCCCAGCCCTCGACGAAGGCGGTGAAACGGCCCTGCTGGCGGAACTTGGGCAGGTTGCCCAGCTCCTGCTGCAGCGCCAGCTGGAAGTGGTGGCCGGGCACCGCCTCGTGCAGGGACAGCGCCTCCATCTCCCACTTGGGCCGGGTCTCCGGGCGGTAGAGATTGACGTAGTAGTAGCCCGCGCGCGAGCCGTCGGCCGCCGGCGGGTAGTAGTACGCGGTAGTGGTGTCGGGGGCGATGGCCTCCGGGATCGGCCGCACGCCGTAGGGCATGCGCGGCATCATGCGGAACAGCCTGGGCATGGTCGGATCAATGCGCTTGGACAGCGCCAGATAGCCCTCGAACAGCGCCTCCGACGTCGGATAGTAGAACTGCGGATCGGTGCGCAGGAATTCCAGGAAGGCGGCGAAATCACCCTTGAAGCCGGTCTGGCGGATGATCTTCTGCATCTCGCCACGGATGCGCGCGACCTCCCTGAGGCCGATCTCGTGGATCTGGTCGGGGCTGAGTTCCGTGGTGGTGAAGCGCCGCGTGGCGTGGGCATACAGCGCCGCGCCGTCGGGCTGTACCCAGGCACCGACATCCTGCGGGCAGGCCGGCAGGTATTCGTCGCGGACAAAGGTCAGGAACGCCCGGTAGGCGGGCACCACCTCGCGTTCGATGACGCGCGCGGCGTCCCGGCGCAGACGCTTCTGCACGCGGGACGGCACCGTATCGGGCATCTGCGCGTAGGGCTTGTAGAAGCCGCTGTCCTCGGCCCTGGTCACCAGCTGGCGCTCGATCTGCGCGGGGATGCGCTGCATGATCACCTGCGGCAACAGGCGCCGCTCGGCGATGCCGGTGCGCATCAGTGTGGTGGTCTGCTCCAGCAGCAGCGGCAGGCCGCGCAGGCGGGCCAGCCAGTCCTCGTAATCCTGCTGGCGGGTGAAGCGCATCGCCTGGAGGATCTCGTCCGCGGTCTGCACCCCGCCGCGCTGGTTGAGCGGGATCAGGTACTGACGGAAGCGCGCGCCGGCCAGGCCGTCTTCCAGCTGCTTGCGGAACAGGTCGTAGTTGAGCCGCTCGGCTTCCGGCAGCGCGGCGCGTTCGATCGCCAGCAGGCGCTCCAGCGCAGCACGGTCAGCGTCCTCGCTGGTGGCGATGGCCTCCAGGCTCAGGTCGCTCCAGTACGCGTTGTAGCGCGGATCGCCGAGAAAGGTCGCGGTCTCCGGGTTCTCGCGCAGGCTGCGCTCCCACTCGGCGTCGAACAGCGCGTGCATCCGGCTCACCGCATCGTTGGCCCGCAGCGTGGCGGGCAGGGCGATCAGCAGGACGCAGAGCAGGCACTCAAGGCATTTTTTCATCGTCGGATTCCTCGGCGGCAGACAGGAGCAGCGCTTGTTCATACAGCAGCTTGCGCGGCGCCCCGGTGAGCTCGGCGGCGATCCGCGCAGCGCGCGAAGGGCTGAGTTCGCGCAGCAGGATTTCTAGCACACGCGCGGTCTGTGCCGCCTGAGGAGTCTCCTCTGGCGCGCCCGCCACCACCAGCACGAATTCGCCGCGGCTGCGGTTGGGATCCTCGGCCAGCCAGCGGCACAGCGCCTCCAGCGGCGCGGTATGGCTCTGCTCGTAGAGCTTGGTCAGCTCGCGCGCCAGGCAGCCCACGCGGTCGGGGCCAAACACCTCGCACATCGCCTGCAGGCTGTCCAGGATGCGGTGGCTGGCCTCATAGAACACCAGCGTGCAGGGCTGTGCGCGCAGGCTCTCCAGCCGTTGCCGGCGGGCGCCGGCCTTGGATGGCAGAAAGCCGCAGAACAGGAAGCTGTCGGTGGCGATGCCGGACACCGACAGCGCCGCCACCGCCGCGCAGGGGCCGGGCAGGGTGATCACCGGCAGGCCCGCGGCACGCGCCGCGCGCACCAGGGCAAAACCCGGGTCGGAGATCAGCGGCGTGCCGGCATCGGAGATCAGTGCCAGGCTTTCGCCGGCGCGCAGGGCCTCCACCAGCTGTGCGCAGAGCCGGGTCTCATTGTGCTCGTGCAGGGCCATCAGGCGCGGCCTGAGCCCGTAGTGGGACAGCAGGGCGCCGCTGGTCCGGGTGTCTTCCGCGCAGACGCGGTCCACCGCGCCGAGTACCGCCTGGGCGCGCGGGCTGAGGTCGCCGAGATTGCCGATGGGGGTGGCGACCACGTAGAGGTGGCCGGGCGCGACGGGAGCGTGAGTCTGGGACATGGCTGGATTGTCGCACCGTGTCATACTTTCAGGCCATGAAATCACCTGCCATCCCTCCGCGGTTTCGTGCCCTGCTGATGCCGGCCCTGGCCCTGCTGTTGGGCGCCTGCGTCAGCGCCCAGGGGGTCAGCAGCCGCAGCGGCTCCAGCCCCTACCTGCCGGGTGAGCGCAGCGCCGGACTGACACCGGAATTCATCGCCGGACTGCCGCCGCAGGCGGTGATCGAAGCCGCCGAGCAGGCCCTGGCCGCGGGCGATACCGGGCGTGCGGCGCAGCTCGCGGCCGCGCTCCCGGAAACGCTGCCGGATTTCAATCTGGCGCCGCGCCTGAAGCTGCTGCGCGCCGAACTGGCGCTGCTCGACGGACAGCCGCAGCGGGCGCTGGAAGCGCTGCCGCCGGGCACCTCCGACCCGGCCATCGGCCTGCGTCTGGAGGCCCTGCGCGCGCGTGCCGCCTTTGCCCTGCAGGATCCGGTGGCCGGCGTGCAGGCCTACATCGAGCGCCGACGCTGGATCACCGACCCCGCCGAGCGCATGCGCAACGACGACGAGCTGTGGCTGGCGCTGAACACCGTGACGCTGGGCCCGGAGAGCCTGAGCCGCAGCGCCGAGGCCGGGCGCGAGGTCCAGGGCTGGATCGAGCTGGCACTGATCGCGCGCCAGCAGGTCAGCGCCGGCACTCTGGAAGCCTGGCGCCAGCGCCACCCCCATCATCCCGGCGCCGAGCGCCTGGGAATGATCGCCAGCAGCGTACCGCTGATCGGCCAGGCCACCGCCCGGCTGGCCCTGCTGTTGCCGCTTTCCGGCCCGTTTGCCCCATCTGCCGAAGCCGTGCGTGATGGTTTCTTCAGCGCCTATCTCACCGCCGGGGAGCAGCTGCCGGTGACGGTGTATGACACCGGCGCCACCGACGAGACCGCACTCGCCGCCTACCAGCGCGCGCTCGCCGAGGGTGCCGGATTCATCATCGGCCCGCTGCGCAAGGAGGCCATCGCCCAGCTCACCCAGTACGGGCAGCCGCCGGTCCCGGTGCTGGCGCTCAATACGCTGGACGACGGCCGCCAGGTGCCCTTCAACTTCTTCCAGTTTGGCCTGTCGCCCGAGGACGAGGCCCGCGCCGCCGCCGAGCGCGCGGTGGCCGAGGGCGGCCGGCGCGCCGTGGCCCTGGTGCCCAAGAACGAGTGGGGCGAGCGCGTGCTGGCGGCGTTCCGCGAGCGCCTCGAGGGCCTGGGCGGCACGCTGCTCGACGCCGCCCGCTACGAGAGCGAGACCCGTGATTTCTCCGCCTCCATCCAGAGTCTGCTGCGTCTCAACGGCAGCCAGGCCCGCCACCGTGCGGTGGTGGAGGCCCTGGGGGCCCGTGTGCAGTACGAGCCACGCCGGCGTGACGACATGGATTTCATCTTCTTTGCCGCGCGCCGCCAGGAGGGCCGCCTGATCTGGCCGCAGTTTCGCTTCCACCGTGCCGACGGCGTGCCGGCCTATGCCACCTCGCTGGTCTATGACGGCAGCGGTGACCCCGACCTGTCGGGCGTGCGCTTCTGCGACATGCCCTGGATGCTGGAACCCAACACCCCGCTGCGCCTGGACTCGGACCGGCTCGCCTCGGCGCGCGCCTATCCGCGCCTGTTCGCGCTGGGGGTGGATGCCTTTACCCTGGTGCTGCGCATCAGCCGCGGCGAGTTCAGCGAGACCCAGCCGCTGCCCTCGGCTACCGGCGAGCTGCGGCTGGGCCCCAACGGCCTGGTCTCGCGCCATCTCAGTTGCGCGCAGCTCGACGCGCGCGGTGCGCGCCTGCTGCCGGCGCTGCCCTGAGGCCATGGACGGCGCCCAGGCCGAAGACCAGGCCCTGCGCTTCCTGCAGGGGCAGGGGCTGAAGCTGGTCGCCCGCAACGTGCGGGCCCGCGGCGGCGAGCTCGACCTGGTGCTGGCCCGGGACCGGATTCTGGTGATCGTGGAAGTTCGGGCCCGTGCCCCAAGCGGGTACGGTAGTGCCGAGGACAGCGTCACCGCACGCAAGCAGCGGCGGGTGATCCAGGCCGCGCGCCAGTTTCTGGCCCAGCACCCGGAATTTTCCGCGCACGAGGTCCGCTTCGACGTGGTGGCGCTCAACGGCAGGCAGCCGCCGCACTGGATCCGCGGAGCGTTCGAGGTGGCCGATGCCTGAGCCCGCCGCCCACACCGCCGCGCTGGCGGCGCTGCGCGCCGTGCTGGCGCCGGACTGCCTGCTCACCGATCCGGCCGACTGTCTGCCCTATGGCTACGACAATTCACGCCGCTGGGCCGCGCCCCAGGCGGTGGCCTTCGCTACCGACCACGAGACGGTGGTGCAGATCGTCAGCCTCTGTCACCAGCACCGCATGCCCTTGGTGGTGCGCGGCCGTGGCACCAATACCACCGGCGCCACCGTACCGGTGGCCGGCGGGCTGGTGCTGTCGCTGGAGCGCATGAACCGCATCCTGCACTTCTCGCCGGGCGACCGGCTGATGGAGGTCGAAGCCGGCTGTCTCAACGGCGAGGTGCAGCGCGCCGCTGCCGCGCAGGGGCTGTTCTGGGCGCCGGACCCGACCAGCGCCGGCTACTCCACCGTGGGCGGCAACCTGGCCTGCGGCGCCGGCGGACCGCGGGCGGTGAAGTACGGCACCGTGCGCGACAACGTGCTGGGGCTCAGGGCCGTGACCGGCGCTGGCCACACCCTGCACACCGGTACCCGGACCAGCAAGGGGGTGGTGGGCTACGACCTGACCCGCCTGCTGATCGGCAGCGAGGGCACGCTGGCGCTGATCACCTCTGCCACGCTCAAGCTGCTGCCGCGCCCGCCGCTGCGCCGCACCCTGCGCGCCTGCTACCGCGACGTGCACGCGGCGGCGCGTGCGGTGGCGCGCATCATGGGCCAGCCGGAAACCCCCTGTGCGCTGGAATTCATGGACGCCGAGGCGGTCCGCCTGGCCGAGGCCTATCAGGCCAGCGGCGTCCCGGACGGAACCGGCGCGCTGCTGCTGATCGAGGTGGACGGCGCACAGGACAGCATCGTCGCCGCCCAGGCCGCGGTGGCCGCCGCCGCCCGGGGTGAGGGCCTGCTGGAACTGCTGACCGCCGAGGATCCAACGGCTGCCGAGCGCCTGTGGGCCTGCCGCAAGGCGCTGTCGCCCTCGCTGCGCAAGATCGCGCCCAGGAAGATCAACGAGGACGTGGCGGTCCCCGTGACCCGGCTGCCGGAGCTGATCGGCGGGCTGGATGAACTCGCCACGCGCCACCAGATCCGCATTGTCAACTTCGGCCACGCCGGCAACGGCAACATTCACGTCAACCTGCTGCTGGACCCGGACGATCCGCGCCAGATGGCGGCGGCGCAGACCTGCCTGCAGGAAGTCTTCCGCCTGGTGCTGCGTCTGGACGGCACGCTGTCCGGCGAGCACGGGGTGGGCATCGAGAAGCGCGAATACGTCGGCTGGGAACTCACGCCGACCGTGCTCCACTACATGCGCGCGCTCAAGACGGTGTTTGATCCCCACGCGATCCTCAATCCGGGCAAGACCCTGCCCGAGGCGCTGCCCGGAACCGATTCGGCGCCTACTTGACCCGGCGCAGGTGTGGCCGTCCGCTGGGCCGCGGCCGGTCGTCCGGATCGGGGGAGGGCCCGTGATCCTGGGCCGTGACCGGACCCGTTTCCGGCGTGCCGTCGAGCGGCTCCACCTCGCCGAACACCACGCCCTCGCCGTTCTCGCGGGCAAACACGGCGAGCACCGCGCCCACCGGAACCTGTATTTCGTAGGCGCGGCCGGCAAAGCGCGCGGAGAACCACAGCAGCTCGGGCAGCACGTCGAAATTCTGTACCGCCGCCGGGCTGATGTTGAGGGTGATGCGGCCGTCCTGCACGTACTGGGTGGGAACCTGCACGCCGGGGTAGTCGGCGGCCACCAGCACGTGCGGGGTGTAGCCGTTGGCGGTCGCCCAGTCGTAGATCGCGCGGATCAGGTAGGGCCGGCGCGAGCGGGCGTTCATGCCAGCAGCCTGCGCACGCTGGCGCGCTCCAGCAGGCGCTGGTGGTAGCGGCGCAGGCCTTCGGCGCTGGCCGAGAGCGGTATCGCCAGCTTCGCCGCGCGCAGCAGCACCACCGCCCAGGCGCAGTCCACCAGGCTGAAGTCCAGCCCCAGGAACCAGCCGCGCACCGGGAACAGCCGGCTTGCCTCGGAGAGCCGGCCAGCCAGTTCCTTCTTCAGTGCGCGGGCCTCCGCGCCGCTGGCGTAGCTGGCCCGGGTGGCGAGCGGGAACAGCTCGGTCTCCAGGGTGCGCAGGGCCATGCGCAGCAGGGCGCGGCCGGCCGGTTCCTGCGGCAGCAGCGGCGGGTGCGGATAACGCTCATCCAGATAGCTGGCGATGATGCTGGCGGGGAACACCACTGTCTCGCGGTCGGTGAGCGTGGGCAGCAGCAGCTCGGGGTTGAGCACCAGCAGATCGGGGTGCGGAGTCTTGGGGTTGACCCATTCGATGCGCGCTCCCTCGACGTTTTTCTCCGCCAGCATCAGCCGCAGCCAGTCGCCTTCCAGGGAGTCGCGCAGGCAGTACAGCACCACGCCGCCATTGGCTGCCGGCTTGGCCGGGCGCTCGTACTTGCTCTTGGCGCGCAGGCTCATGGGCGGTGCCGGCGCGGTCGCCCGCCCGTACCGGTGGTGCGGAAACGGGCGGGAGCGGGCATGGGGTGGACTGGTCGGACGTCTTAGCGAACGTCTTTCCAGTACTCCTTCTTGAGGAAGTAGGCCAGCACCGTGAGCAGCAGCAGGTAGAGCATCACCTTGACGCCCAGCGCGATGCGGCCGGCCTTGCCGGGCTCGGCCGCGTAGGCCATGAAGTTGACCGTATCGGCGACGAACTTTTCGTATTCCGCCGGGCTGAGGCTGCCCTCGGTCAGCTGCTCGAAGCGCGGCTGGTCACCGCCGTGGCCGTCCTCCCCGACGGGCGCGGTGGACAGGGCCTGCCAGCCCTGCAGCTCCCAGAGCACGTGCGGCATGGATGCGCCGGCCAGTACCAGGTTGTTCACGCCCAGCGGGCGGGACGTGTCCACGTAGAAGCTGAGCAGGTAGCTGTACACCCAGGACGGGCCGCGCGTGCGCGTCTCTACCGACAGGTCCGGCGGATACTGGCCGAACCAGTTGCTGGCGTCCTGCGGCATGGCGCTGCGGATGGGTTCGCCCGGCTTGTCGCTGGTGAACATCAGGTTGGCCCGCAGCAGGTCCTCGGGGATGCCCAGATCCTGGCCGATGCGGCCATAGCGCAGGTGCTTCATCGAATGGCAGCCGGCGCAGTAGGCCATGTAGTTGCGTGCACCGCGCTGGATCGAGGGCAGGTTGCCGTGATCCGGCTCGAAGCTGTAGGGCAGGGGGCCGCCGCCGGCGGCAAAGGCCGGGGCGCAGACCAGGGCGCCGAGCACGACGAGGAATTTAGTGCGCTTCATAGGTCACCCGCTCCGGTTCGGGCTTGGTCTGCTCGGCCGCGGTGTACCACGGCATGAGGAGGAAGAAGGCAAAGTAGATCACCGTGCCCAGGCGCGACAGCAGGGTGCCGAGCTCCGTGGGCGGCTGCATGCCGAGGTAGGACAGCATGATGAACGACACCGTGAACAGGCCGAGCGCGATGCGCGACAGCGTGCCCTTGTAGCGGATCGAGCGGACCTTGGAGCGGTCCAGCCAGGGGACCGTGAACAGGATCAGTACCGCACCGAGCATCACCACCACGCCCAGCAGCTTGTCCGGCACCGCGCGCAGCATCGCGTAGAACGCGCCGAAGTACCAGGCCGGGGTGATGTGCTCCGGCGTCACCAGCGGGTTGGCCGGCGTGAAGTTGGGCTTTTCCAGGAACCAGCCGCCGCCGTCCGGGGCGAAGAACACCACGCCCAGGAACAGGATCAGGAACACGCCCACGCCCACCAGGTCCTTGACCGTGTAGTAGGGATGGAAATTGATCCCGTCCAGCGGCTTGCCGCTGGCGTCCTTGTGCTTCTTGATGTCGATGCCGTCCGGGTTGTTGGAACCCACCTCGTGCAGCGCCATCAGGTGCGCCACCACCAACCCGACCAGCACGAAGGGCAGGGCGATGACGTGCAGCGAGAACAGGCGGTTGAGCGTGGCGTCGGAGGGGATGTAATCGCCCTGGATCCAGATCACCAGGTCATTGCCGATCACCGGAATGGCGCCGAACAGCGAGATGATCACCTGCGCGCCCCAGTAGCTCATCTGCCCCCAGGGCAGCACGTAGCCGGCGAAGGCCTCGGCCATCAGCACCAGGAAGATCAGCGAGCCGAACACCCAGATCAGCTCGCGCGGTTTCTTGTAGGAGCCGTACATCAGCCCGCGGTACATGTGCAGGAACACCACCAGGAAGAACGCCGAGGCGCCGGTGGAGTGCAGGTAGCGGATGATGTTGCCGTAGGGCACATCGCGCATGATGTACTCGACGCTGTCCCAGGCCAGGGCGGCGTCGGGCTTGTAGTGCATGGTGAGGAAGATGCCGGTCAGCAGCTGGTTGACCAGCACCAGCATCGCCAGCGAACCGAAGAAGTACCAGAAGTTGAAGTTCTTCGGCGCGTAGTACTCGGAGACGTGGTCCTTCCAGATCTTGGTGAGCGGAAAGCGGTCGTCGATCCAGCCGAGGAAGCCGGTGGTCTTGTGCGGATTGGGGACGATGGCCATTACGCGGCTCCGGTCGGGTCTTCACCGATCACCAGTGTGGTGTCGGTGTCGTAGCGATGGGGCGGCACCACGAGATTCAGCGGCGCCGGCACGCCTTTGTAGACGCGCCCGGCGAGATCGAACATGGAGCCGTGACAGGGGCAGAAGAAGCCGCCGTGCCAGTTGGCGTGGATCTCCGGCGCCGGGTGATCGGGGCGGTAGCTGGGCGAGCAGCCCAGGTGCGTGCAGGAGCCGACCATCACCAGTACGTCGGGCTTGATCGCGCGGGCTTCGTTCTGGGCGTAGGGGGGCTGCTGGGGCTCGGCGGACTCCGGGTCACGCAGATCGCCACTGACCTTGGACAGGGAGGCCACCATCTCCTGGGTGCGCTTGACGATCCACACCGGCTTGCCGCGCCATGCCACCGTCAGCCGCTGGCCGTCCTCGAGCTGGCTGATGTCCTGGACCACCGGCGCGCCGAGCGCCTTGGCGCGTTCGCTGGGTTTGAGGGATGCGAGAAACGGCCAGGCCGCTGCTGCGGCTCCCGCGCCGCCGACCACCGTGGTGGTCAGGGTCAGAAACCGGCGGCGGCCGGGATCCACGCCTTGATTGCTCATGAACGTTAACCTCAGAGGGAGAGATGTCTCAGGCGCGCGGAACCGGGTTGGACCGGGCTGCTGCTGGCCCCGCCTGCCTATCGCCGGAAGTATAGCGAGACTGGCCCCCCGCTGTCAGGAGAGCAGGCCCTTGCGCGCCGCAAAGCGCACCACTTCGGCGGTATTGCGCACGCCGAGTTTCTCCATCATCCGCGCACGGTGGTTTTCGGCGGTCTTGACGCCGATGCTGAGAATCTGCGCGATCTCCTTGGTGGTCTTGCCCTCCACCACCAGCTGGAAGGCCTCGCGCTCGCGCGCGGTGAGGCTGTCGTACGGGTCCAGGCCGGCGTCCTTGGGGCGCTGCTGCTGGCTGGCCACCGCCTTGGCCGCGCGCTCGCCGAGGTAGGGCTGGCCGTTGTAGATGGTCTTGATCGCCGTCATCAGCTCGGACACCGAGGTGTCCTTGTTGAGAAAGCCGTTGGCGCCGGCGCGGATGATGGGGATGATGTACTCGTCCTCCTCGTGCACGGTGAGCACCAGGGTGCGGGTGCCGGGGAGCTGCTCGCGCACCCGCTTGACCACCTCCAGGCCCGACAGGCGCGGCATGGACAGGTCGGTGACCACCACGTCGGGGCGGGTCTTGAGCGCCAGGTCCAGCGCCTGGGCGCCATCGGCGGCCTGGGCCACCACCTCGCACTCGCCGGTTTCCTCGAGCATGGAGACGATGCCCTCGCGCACGATGGTGTGGTCGTCAACCACCAGCAGCCGGATCGCGGTCATGGGGATGTGCCTGTCACGGGGTTTTGCTCTCGGCATGGGTGTCCTGTGCCTCCATCGGCAGCGTCAGCGTCACCAGCGTGCCGAGGCCGGGCGTGGAGCTGACTTCCACCTGGCCACCGAACAGCTCGGCCCGGTCGCGCATGCCGCGCACGCCGGCACTGGTACTGCCTTGTACGGGGGAAAGCAGCTCGGCGGTTGCAAAACCGCGGCCGTCGTCCTGTACGCGCAGGCGCAGCTGCTGGGGCGTGCAGCTGAGGAGGATCTCTGCGCTCCTGGCCTCGCTGTGGCGCATGACGTTGGTCAGCGCTTCCTGGGTGATGCGGAACACCAGGGTCTCCACGTCCGGGTGCAGGCGCTGGTCACCGAGGCTGGAGTGCAGGGAGATGACGATGCCGGTGCGCTCCGACAGGGTGCGCGCCAGCCAGTTCAGCGCCGCGTCCAGGCCCAGGTCGTCGAGCAGGGTGGGGCGCAGCAGGCGCGACAGCTCGCGGGTGTCGTGCAGGGCGCTGCGGGTGATCTCCAGCGCATCGGCCAGGCGGTGTTCGAGGCCCAGATTCTCCATCGCCCGGGCGTCGTCGTGGATGCGCTGCAGCTGGTTGGCCAGCGCGGTGAGCACCTGGCCGATGCCGTCGTGCAGCTCGCGCGCCAGACGCCGGCGCTCCTCTTCCTGGATGTGCCACACGGCCTTGGCCAGACCGCGGAAGCGTTTTTCGCTGCGCACCACCGATTGCAGCAGCCGCTGGTTGTCGGTGGTGAGCTCCTGGACTTGGCGCAGCACTTCCTGCCGGAAGCTCTCGGCGTTCTGGCCCGGGGGCGGATCGGCAAGCGATGCGGTCGGTTCGCGGGCGGCCATGCCGGACCCCAGCATCAGGCGTGTGCCGGAGGCAGGCAGCCCAGGCTCTGTTCGAGATGGGTCAGCGCCGAGAAGGCGCTGGCGGCGCTGATCGCGAGCGCGATCTGCTCGGCCAGCGCCTGGGCGATCTCCAGATCCAGCTCCGAGACCACGCGCAGCGGTTCGCGCCGTGACAGGCACAGCACGCCGGCCAGCCGCGCGCCCAGGTCCAGCGGCAGGCACAGCACGGCCGGACTGTTGCGCGTAAAGAAATCATCTTCCATCGGCAGCGTACGGCCCTGGCTGTCGGTACAGGCCAGCCGCTGTTCGCGCAGCGCCAGATAGATGGCGGCAGGGGCGCGGGTGAGCACGGTCTCCATCACGTCACGCGGGTGGATGCGCCAGCTGCTCGCCAGTTCCAGCGAGGCCAGGTCGCGCGCCACCAGGCAGAAGGCCTGGTCGGCGCCGGTGACCTCGGCGCTGGAACGCAGCAGGTCAATCAGGATCTGGTGAACCGAGGCGTAGCCGGCGGCGGCCTCGCGGCTGGGCACGCCGGGTGCCGGCAGGACGTAACCACGCTCGTCGCGCCGGCGGGTGCGCAGGCGCTTGAAGCCCGCCGTGCGGGAAGCGGGCAGCTTGCTCAGGTGCGGATTGGCGACAGGGTGAATCGATCTGGCCAAGTGGGTCTCCTCAAAAACAGCCGACCGGAATCCTAGGCAAGTAGCGTGCCGTTGTAGTGGGTATGGATGGATGCCCGGTGAACCGATGGTAACAGAGCGGTCACAAAGGCCCAATCCCGGGGCTAATCCAGCTTGAGTTTCTTGATGCGGTAGCGCAGCGAGCGGAACGACATGCCCAGCAGCTGGGCGGCGCGGGTCTTGTTGTAGCGGGCCTTTTCCAGGGCCGCGCGGATCGCCTGCCGCTCGACCTCCTCCATCTGCTCGTCGAGCGCCGCACCGCCGGCGGGGGGCGTGACGGGCGCCGGCAACGGCGAGGCGTCCTCGTACATCATTGCGGGTTCACTGACCCCAGCGCCTCGCAGCGGCGTGGCAGCCGGCAGTTGCAGGTCGGCGGCGCGGATCACTGCACCATCGCAGAGCGTCAGTGCCCGTTCCAGGATGTTTTCCAGCTCGCGCACGTTGCCGGGAAAGGGGTAGGCCGCCAGCTGCTCCACGGCGCCGGGCTCCAGCCGCGGCACCGGGTCCAGGCCCTGTTCGGCGGCCAGGCGGCCCAGGATGTGGCGCGCCAGCAGCGGGATGTCCTGGGCCCGCTCGCGCAGCGCCGGGGTCTGCACCGGGATGACGTTCAGCCGGTAGTAGAGATCCTGGCGGAAGCCGCCGCGCGCGGCCAGGTCGGCCAGATCCTTGTGGGTGGCGGAGATGATGCGCACGTTGACCGCCACCTCGGCCTCCGCCCCGACCGGGCGCACCGCGCGCTCCTGCAGGGCGCGCAGCAGTTTCACCTGCATGTGCAGGGGCAGGTCCGCCACTTCGTCGAGGAACAGGGTGCCGCCCTCGGCGGCCTGGAACAGGCCCGGCTTGTCGCGCACCGCGCCGGTGAAGCTGCCCTTGAGGTGGCCGAAGAATTCGCTTTCCATCAGCTCGGCGGGGATTGCGCCGCAGTTCACCGGCACGAAGGGCGCACTGGCCCGCGGTCCCTGGGCGTGGATGAGACGGGCGACCAGTTCCTTGCCGGTTCCGGATTCACCGGAGATGTGCACCGGCGCCTGGCTGCGCGCCAGGCGGCCGATCAGGGCGTGCAGTTGCTGGATGCTCGGGTGGCCGCCCAGCAGTCCGCCGCCCGGCGCGGCCGCCGCAGCGGGCTCGTCACCGCCGAGCCGCAGCGCCGCGTCCACCAGCTTGCGCAGTACCTGCAGATCCACCGGCTTGGAGACAAAATCGAAGGCGCCGGCCTTGAGGCTCTCCACCGCGGCCTCGGCGCTCCCGTAGGCGGTGATAACTGCCACCGGCGTATCCGGATAGACCTGCTGCAGGTGCTGCACCAGCTCGATGCCGCTGCCGTCCGGCAGGCGCATGTCGGTGATGCACAGGTCGAAGCGTTCCTGCGCCAGCAGGCTGCGGGCCTGGGCCAGGTTCTCGGCGGCGCGGGTCTTGAGCCCCATGCGCGTCAGGGTGATCTCGACCAGCGAGCGGATGTCGGCTTCGTCGTCGACGATCAGTGCGGTGCCTTTCATGGGACGGCCGGAAAGTGGAGACGGAAACAGGCGCCCAGCGTCTGCGGAACATAAATCAGTCGTGCCTGATTGTATTCACACAGCTCGCGTGCGAGGTACAGGCCCAGGCCGTTGCCCTTGCCCGAGGTGGTGAAGAAGGGCTCGAAGATGCGGTCCATCAGATCGGGCGCGATGCCGCTGCCGTTGTCCATGATGTCGAGGGTCAGGGTACGTTCCTGACGTTCGGCGTGCAGGCTGACCACGGCCTGCGCCGGGTTTGGGGCGTGCTCGAAGCTGTTGTCCCAGAGGTTGAACAGCACCTGCTGCAGGTGGTCGGGGTTGAAGCGTACCGTCAGCTCCTCGTCCCAGATGCCCAGCTCGATCCGCCGCGGCGCATGGGGATAGGCCTCCTCGTAGGCGGCGACGGTGCGGTGCAGCCACTCGCGCAGGCGCAGCGGCTGTGCCGGCGTGCCGTCGTGGCGTGACAGTGCCAGCACGTCGCGCACGATCTTGTTGATCCGCGCTCCGTGGCGCTGGATCATCGCCAGCAGGCGCTGGTCGTCACTGCTCAGGGTTCCGGATTCAGCCAGCAGCTGGCCGGCGTGGGTGATCGCCGCCAGCGGGTTGCGGATCTCGTGCGCGATGCTGGCCGACAGCCGGCCCAGCGCCGCCAGCTTGATCTGCCGGGCCTGCTCGCGCAGCGCCTGCGCGTCGTCGAGCAGGATCAGGATCGGGGCGGCCGGGCTGTAACCCAGCCGGGCGAAGCGCGGAATGACCTCGGGGACGCCCGGACGCGGCGGCAGGGGCGCGTCGGTGCTGGTGGCCCCGTCCAGCCAGGCGCCCAGCGCCGCCGCCAGCCCGGGCACCTCGCGTGGCAGCTGACGGCCGAGCGCCGCCTTGATGCCGAGCAGCCGCAGTGCCGCGGCGTTGATCGTGCGGATGCGCTGCTCGCTGTCCACCACCACCACGCCGGTCTGCATGGACTCGATGATGCTTTCGTTGAGCCGCGACAGGTTGGCGACCTCGCTGCCCGCCCGTTCGGCCAGCGCCTCGCTCTTGCGCGCCCGCGCCGCGGCCGCGCTGCCGGCGATGCTGGTGGCGAACAGCATCAGGCCCAGTACGCCGGCCTCGGCGAATTCGTTGGAGTTGAAGCCCACGCCGGACTGGCGGATCAGCTCCTCGCTGAAGACCGCCAGCGTGCCCGCCGCCGCCTGCATGATCGCCATGCGCGGGCCCAGCACCAGGGCACAGGCCAGCGTCGGGGTGATGAGCAGGATGGCGAGCCCGCTGCCGATGCCGCCGGCGCTGAATACCAGCAGCACGATGCCGCTCACGTCCACCGTGAACTGGGCGTGCGCCTGGATCTCCAGCCGCGGCCTGCGGTAGGCCAGCGGGACCGCCAGGGCCAGTGCGGCCAGCGCATAGAGCTGGGTCAGCTGCCGGAAGCGGTCGGGATTGAGGGCCTCGAACAGCTGCTGGCTCAGGCTGGTCTCGATCATCACCAGCAGCAGCGTGGCCAGCAGCACCCGGTACAGCGTCAGCGCCCGCAGGATCCGCCACTCTTCCGGGCGCGGCTGGCGCACGGACGGGTTCATTCAGCGCACTTGATGCAGTGCCCGCTGCGGGTCAGGGAAGCCACGGGCAGGTGGGCGCCGCAGCGCTGGCAGCGCGCCATCGGCTCGAAGGGCGCCTCGCCATCCGGCGCGGGCGGTGGCGCCAGCCGCGCGCGGACGGCGCGCCACAGGCGCCAGACGATCCACGCGGCGGCGACGAGCAACAGCAGGCGGAACAGATTCATCGGACGAAGGTTGTGATTAAATATTTATAAATAAATTTACAGTCATCGATTCTTGCGCAATTGGCCGGGCTGCCGCACCGCGCTTTGCTACATCGCCTGCGAGTAAGCGAGAATGCCGCCCTTCCAAAAGCCCGAGCAGAGACGCCCTCAATGAATCTACACGAATACCAGGCGAAGGAAATTTTCGCGCGCTACGGCATCGCCGTACCGCAGGGCCAGCTGGCCTCCAGCCCGGAACAGGCCCGCGCTGCGGCCAAGCAGCTGGGGGGTGACAAGTTCGTGGTCAAGGCGCAAGTACACGCCGGTGGGCGCGGCAAGGCCGGCGGAGTCAAGCTGGTCAGCGGCTTCGACGAGGTGGAGCAGGCGGCCAAGGGCATGCTCGGCCGTCACCTGGTGACCAAGCAGACCGGCGCCCAGGGCCTGCCGATCAATATCGTCTGGGTGGAAAAACCCTCGGGCATCGCCCGCGAGCTCTACGTCTCGGCGCTGGTGGACCGCAGCCAGGAGCGCATCGTGGTGATGGCCTCGGCCGAAGGCGGCATGGATATCGAGGAAGTCGCCGAGCACAGCCCGGAAAAGATCAAGTCGGTGCATGTCCATCCGGCCGCCGGCCTGCAACCCTTCCAGGCCCGTCAGCTGGCCTTCTTCATGGGGCTGAGCAAGGACCAGGCCGACCAGTTCACCCGCACCCTGCTCGGGCTGTACCGCATCTGCACCGAGCTCGACGCCAGCCAGGTGGAGATCAATCCGCTGATCGTCACGACCGAGGGCCAGATCGTCGCGCTCGACGCCAAGCTCAACTTCGACAGCAACGCGCTCTACCGCCAGAAGGCCATCGCCGAGATGCGCGACACCACGCAGGAAGACAAGAACGAGGTGGAGGCCGCCAAGTTCGACCTCAACTACGTCACGCTGGAAGGCAACATCGGCTGCATGGTCAACGGCGCCGGCCTGGCGATGGCGACCATGGACATCGTCAAGCTCCACGGCGGCCAGCCCGCCAACTTTCTCGACGTGGGCGGCGGCACCACTGCGGAAAAGGTCACCGAGGCCTTCAAGCTCATCACCCGCAGCCCGGACGTGAAGGCGATCTTCATCAACATCTTCGGCGGCATCGTGCGCTGTGACCTGATCGCCGAGGGCATCATCACCGCCTGCAAGCAGACCGGCCTCAAGCTGCCGGTGGTCGCCCGCCTGCAGGGCACCAACATGGAAAAGGGGCGCGAGCTGCTGGAGAAGAGCGGGCTCAAGATCACCCCGGTCTCCGATCTCACCGAGGCGGCCAAGACGGTCGTCGCCCTGGCCCGGGCCTGAGTTCCGCGCCTCCCCTTACGAAGACGAGATTTCCATGAGCATCCTCATCAACAAGAACACCCGCGTGATCTGCCAAGGCTATACCGGCAAGCAGGGGACCTTCCACTCCGAGCAGGCCATTGCCTACGGAACCCAGCTGGTCGGGGGCGTCTCCCCGGGCAAGGGCGGCAGCCAGCACCTGGAGCGCCCGGTGTTCAACACCTGCCACGACGCGGTGGAACAGACCGGCGCGCAGGCGTCCATGATCTACGTGCCCGCCGCCGGCGCGGCCGACGCCATCCTCGAAGCCGCCGACGCGGGCATCAAGGTCATCGTCTGCATCACCGAGGGCATCCCGGTCAACGACATGATCCGCGTCAAGGCCGCGCTGGTGGGCCGCGACTGCGTGCTGATCGGGCCCAACTGCCCGGGCGTGATCACGCCGGGCGAATGCAAGATCGGCATCATGCCCGGCCACATCCACAAGCCGGGCCGCATCGGCATCGTCAGCCGCTCCGGCACGCTGACCTACGAGACCGTGCACCAGACCACCCAGAACGGGCTGGGGCAGAGCACCTGTGTGGGGATCGGTGGCGATCCGGTCCGCGGCCTCGGCTTCATCGAGGTCATCCGCCTGTTCGAGGCCGATCCGGCGACCGAGGGCATCATCATGGTCGGCGAGATCGGCGGCAGCTCCGAAGAGGAAGCCGCGGCCTACATCAAGCAGCACGTGAAGAAGCCGGTGGTCGCCTACATCGCCGGTGTCACGGCGCCTGCCGGCAAGCGCATGGGCCACGCCGGCGCCATCATCGCCGGCGGCAAGGGCACGGCGGATGAAAAATTCGCCGCCCTGGAGGCAGCCGGGGTCAAGACCGTGCGTTCGCCGGCCGACCTCGGCGCCGCCATGAAATCCCTGCTCGGTTGAAGATCGCCGTCAACCGCTCGCCGCCAGCCCGCACATGAACCAGCCCCTGACCCTGGCGCTGGCGCAGCTCAACCTCTGGGTGGGCGACGTGGAGGGCAACGTCGCCAAGATCATCGAGGCCAGCCGCCGCGCGCGCGACGAGCTGGGGGCGGCGCTGCTGGCCTGCCCGGAACTCTCGCTGATCGGTTATCCGCCGGATGACCTGCTGCTGCGCTCGGCCATGCCGGGCGTGATCGAGGAAGGCGTGCAGCGCCTGCTGCGCGAAGTGCGCGGCATCACCCTGATCGCCGGCCTGCCCGAATACCGCGACGGGCGCATCTACAACGCCGCCTACGTGATCCGCGACGGCGCGGTGCTGGCCCGCTACCGCAAGCAGCACCTGCCCAACTACGGCGTGTTCGACGAGCGCCGTCACTACCATCCGGGGCGCAC
>JBKHXN010000007.1:0-19424 GCA_046565985.1 Gammaproteobacteria bacterium | reverse complement strand
AGGCCGCTGTCATGCCCGCGCACGAGAGGAATCCATCTCCTTGCCCCGCCTTCACTCCCTCAGCACCACCCGCAGTCTCCTCCCGGCATGGATCCCCGCCGGACGCATGGTCCGGCGCACGGGGATGACGGCAGGGAGGCAGGAGGAAACAATAGAGGTCGTCATTCCCGCGCAAGCGGGAATCCATCGTGCCGATCCTGCCCTCACTTCCTCAGCGCCGCCGGCAGTTTCCTTCCGGCATGGATCCCCGTTTTCATGGGGATGACGGCAGGGAGGCAGGAGGAAATATCTAGGATTCGTCGTTCCCGCGAAAGCGGGAACCCATCTCTCCGACCCTGCCTTCACTTGCTCAGGACCACCCGAGACTTCCTTCCGGCATGGATCCCCGTTTGCACGGGGATGACGGCAGGGAGGCGGGAGGAAACAATAGAGGTCGTCATTCCCGCGAAAGCGGGCATGAGGAGATTGTGTGTCCAACGAACCGCCGGTTGGAGACGCTAGATGGCGCGGACGGCGGGGGCGGACATCAGCACCGGCCCGGTGGGCAGGCCGGTGGGCGAGCCGCCGGCGGGCTCCAGGCTGATGGCCAGCAGCGGCTGCTGCGGCATGGGCATGTCGGCGGGCATGGGCATCTCGTGCTCGCCGCTCATCGGCAGCAGGCCCAGCGAGCGCGGCTGACCGTCGTCACCGATCACCCACAGTTCCAGCGCGCGGTCGGCGGCAGGCATGGGGTAGTTGCCGGCGACGCGGATCTTCATGCGCCGGCGCTCGGGCGTGATCATCACCATCCAGCTCGCATCGCCCTGCTCGGCCTTGAACATGGCGACGTAGGGCATGGGTTCGCGTACCTGCACCGGGACCTCCACGGTGCGGATCTGCGGAGGCGGCAGCGGCTGGCTGAGCTCGAAGTACAGCGCCACCGACAGCAGCACCGAGGCGGCGGTGGCCAGCCCGGCCCAGGCCTGCCACAGCAGCGGACGGCTCCGCACCGCGGGGCGGGCGACGGCGTTGATCTGCAGATCCAGCGCGGTCCATACGCGTTCCGGCGCCGGCTGGGGCTGGAAGCGGGCGAGCAGGGGGGCAAGGCGCGCTTCCCAGTAGCGGACCTCCTCGCGCAGCGCGGGGTCCTGTATGAGCGCGGTTTCAAGCTCCACGCGCGCGGCTGCCTCCAGCGTGCCGAGTACGTACTCGCCCGCCAGTAGCTGCCGCTCAATGGGATCCTGAATCTTCACGCGTCCAGACACTCTCTCAACCGCTGCAAGCCACGCCGGACCCAACTCTTGACCGTCCCCAGGGGGGCGTCCAGGCGCTGGGCCAGCTCCTGATGCGTGTAGCCCTCGTAGTACGCGAGCAACACACTGTTCTTCTGTTCATCCGGGAGACCGCCCAGACAGTCGCTGAGACGGTGCACCCCTTCACTCTCCACGGCCCGGTCTTCCGGGCTCTGGGTCTCGTCGAACAACATCATCGGCGGGCCTTCTTCCTCTTCCGGCATCTCCACTTCGGGGCGCCGGGTGCGCAGCAGGTCCAGGGCGCGATAACGGGCGACCGTCATCAGCCAGGTCAGGGGGGCGCCTTTGTCGGGCGCGTAGGTCTCCGCCCGGTTCCAGATCTTGAGGTAGCAGTCCTGCAAGGCTTCCTCCGCCCATTCCCTGCGTCTGAGAATACGCAGGAGGAGGCCAAACAGATGCGAGCTGCTGGCGTCATAGAGCTGACGGAACGCGCGCTGGTCCTTGGCCGCGGTGGCGGCAAGCAGTTGGATCAGCAGCGTGGAATCAGCCATGTGCTCGAAAGAGACGGGGGACGCTGCATCATAACGGATGCAGCTCAATCTGCGTCAGTGCGGTCCCAGGGCTGGCGCAGCAGGCGGTCCAGCCGCTGGTCAGGGGCGGAGCGAAACGGGTCCAGCCCCAGCCGCATGGCCGTGTGGCCATCGCGCGGCCGGGGGCGCAGAGTGGCAAACAGCTGGTCCCAGCAGATCAGGGCATTGCTGAAGTTGGAATCGGTCTCCTCGCGGTGCACCGAATGGTGGATGCGGTGCAGATCCGGCGTCATCACCAGCTTCTGCAGCCAGCGCTCGCCCGGTACCCGCCAGTTGGCGTGGTTGAACAGGGCCAGGGCATTGAGGGTGATCTCATAGGCGATCACCGCCGCCAGCGGTGCCCCCAGCAGCACCACGACCAGAGCCTTCCAGAGCATGGAG
The DNA here is from genome assembly GCA_046565985.1 of Gammaproteobacteria bacterium. Taxonomy (GTDB): domain Bacteria; phylum Pseudomonadota; class Gammaproteobacteria; order Nevskiales; family Nevskiaceae; genus Polycyclovorans. Next base: position 17,221 of record JBKHXN010000007.1, on the reverse strand, counting down.
AGGCCGATTTCCACCGGGTGGAACCGCAGGGCGGTGGTAGCGTCGAGCTGCACGTCGCTGTGGTGGACGCGGTGCAGGCGCCACAGCCAGGGCACGGCGTGAAAGGCGCGGTGCTGGGCGTAGATGGCCAGGTCCAGCAGCAACCAGGCCAGGACCAGGGCCAGCGGCGCGGGCAGAGACAGCGCCGGTAGCAGCCCAAACCCGGCGTGGGCCGCCCAGAGGCTGGCGGCGACGGCGCTCACCGGCAGCAGCAACAGCACGCCGGTGTTGATCAGGCTCAGTCCCAGATGCGCCGGCCAGCGGCGCTGCGGGGCGGTTTCCCTGCGGCGTGGCCAGACGCGCTCCAGCAGCAGCATCAACAGCAGTACGCCAAGAAACGCCAGCAGGCGCAGGGCGGTATCGGGGTTCATCGTTATAATCTCGCGCTCATTGCCGCTTTGTGCCAAGGATACGCCTTTGACCACCGGTTCCTATCCGCATTCCCGCTTGCGGCGTACGCGCCAGGCGCCCTTTGTCCGCGAGCTGGTGCGCGAGTCGCGGCTGGTGCCGGCGCAGCTGATCCAGCCGCTGTTCGTGGCCGAGGGCGCGGCCGTGGGGCCGGTGGCCGCCATGCCCGGCGTGAGCCGCCTGGACCTGGCCCAGCTGGCCGCCGAGATCCCACACCTGTGGGCGCTGGGGATCCGCGCGGTGGCACTGTTCCCGGTGATCCCGCAGGCGCTCAAGACCGAGCGCGGCGAGGAGGCGCTGAACCCCGAAGGCCTGTTGCCCCGCGCGATCCGGGTGGTCAAGAAGGTGCAACCGCAGATGGGCGTGATTGCCGACGTGGCACTGGACCCGTACACCAGCCACGGCCACGACGGGCTGCTGGGCCCCGACGGTGACGTGGACAACGACCTCACCTGCGAAGTGCTGCGCCGTCAGGCGCTGGTCCATGCCCGCGCCGGCGCCGACATGGTGGCGCCCAGCGACATGATGGACGGCCGCGTTGGCCACATCCGCCAGGTGCTGGAACGCGACGGCCTGCACCGCACCCTGATCCTCTCCTACGCCGCCAAGTACGCCAGCGGCTTCTACGGCCCCTTCCGTGAGGCGGTGGGCTCGCAGGCCAATCTCGGCAGCGCCGGCAAGCAGACCTACCAGATGGACCCGGCCAACAGCGAAGAAGCCCTGCGCGAAGTGGCGATGGACCTCCAGGAGGGCGCGGACATCGTCATGGTCAAGCCGGGCCTGCCCTACCTGGACATCATCCGCCGGGTCAAGGACCGCTTCGGGGTGCCGGTGGCGGCCTACCAGGTGAGCGGCGAGTACGCGATGATGAAAGCCGCCGCCGCCCAGGGCTGGCTGGACGAGCGCAAGGTGCTGATGGAAGCGCTGGTCTGCCTGCGCCGCGCCGGGGCCGACATGATCTTCACCTACTACGCCGCGCAGGCGGCCGCCTGGCTGGGCGAGGACGCGGCATGAAGCGGCTTGCGGTGCTCGGCCACCCGGTCGCGCACAGCCGCTCGCCGCAGATCCACGCCCGCTTTGGGCAGGACTGCGGCGTGGCGCTGGACTACCAGGCGCTCGACGTGGCGCCGGAAGCGCTTGCCGATCGGCTGCAGGCCCTGCACGCCGAGGGCTGGCACGGCCTCAACCTCACCCTGCCGCACAAGAGTGCGGCGCTATCCCTGTGCGTGTCGCTGAGCGATCGTGCGCAGCGGGCCGGGGCGGTCAACACCCTGGTGCGCGCCGGGGACGGCTGGCACGGCGACAATACCGACGGCGAGGGCTGCCTGCGCGACCTGCGCGACAACCTCGGCGTGACGGTCCGCGGCCGGCGGGTGCTGGTGCTGGGCGCGGGCGGCGCGGCGCGCGGCATCCTCGAGCCGCTGCTGGCCGAGCAGCCGGCCAGCCTCGCGATCTCCAACCGCAATCCCTGGAAGCCGGAGGCGCTGGCGCAGGCCTTTGCCGCGCTGGGGACGGTGCTGCCGCGCACCCACCTGGCGCTCAAGGGAGATTCCTTTGATCTGATCCTCAACGCCACCAGCGCCGGTCACACCGGAGAAATGTCGCGCCTGCCCGGGCAGCTGCTGGCGCCGGGCGGCGTGTGCTATGACCTGAGCTACGGCACGGCCTTTGCCCCGTTTGCCGCCTGGGCGAGGGCACAGGGCGCCGCCGCGGTACACGACGGCCTGGGCATGCTGGTGGAGCAGGCGGCGGCGGCCTTTGCGCTGTGGTTCGGACAGCGCCCGGACACCCGCGCGGTACTGGCTGCGCTGCGCGGGTAGAGAGCCTCAGCCGGTCTTGCCGCTCTGCTGGGCTTCCACCTGGCGGGCGCCGGGCACTACCCAGCGCGCGGCGAAGATGCCCACTTCGTAGAGCAGGTACACCGGGATCGCCAGCATCAGCTGCGAGATCACGTCCGGTGGGGTAAAGATGGCGCCGACCACGAAGGCGCCGACCAGCACGTATTCCCGGATGCCGCGCAGCCGGGCCGGCGTGACGAAGCCGGTCATCACCAGCAGCACGATCGCCACCGGGGTCTCGAAGGCAAAGCCGAAGGCCAGAAACAGGGTGAGGACGAAATCCAGGTACTTGCTGATGTCGGTCATCACCGCCACGCCTTCCGGGGCGATGCCCAGCAGAAAGCCGAAGACCGTGGGCAGCACCAGGAAATAGGCGAAGGCGACGCCGACATAGAACAGCAGGGTGCTGGAGACCATCAGCGGCACCACCAGGCGCTGCTCGGTCTTGTACAGGCCAGGGGCGATGAACGCCCAGATCTGCCACAGCGTCCAGGGCATGGACAGCATCACCGCGAGCATGCCGGCGAGCTTGATGGGAGCAAAGAAGGGCGAGGCGACCTCGGTGGCGATCATGCTGGTGCCCTCCGGCATCAGCGCCAGCAGCGGGGCGGCGGCAAAGGTGTAGAGCTCCTTGGCGTAGATCACCAGGGGCAGGAAGGCCAGCGCGATGCCCCAGACCACCTTGAGCAGGCGGTCGCGCAGTTCCAGCAGATGGGCGATCAGCGGCTGTTCGCTGGCGCCGGGTTTGGGCTCACTCATGGCCGCGGCGGCAGGTCGTCGCCGATCTTGCGCACCGCCTCGCGCGCCGCGCCGGCCTGTTCACGCAGCTGGCGGTTGGCTTCCTGCAGCTGTTTCTTGAGTTCCGAACTCTGGGTCTCGCGCTCCAGCTCGGTGGAGAGATTGCGCATGTAGACCTTGGCCTGCCCGGCCCAGCGGCCGACCGTGCGGGCCACCCTGGGCAGCTTCTCCGGGCCCAGCACGATCAGCGCGATGACCAGGCAGAAAACCAGCTCGGTGAAGCTGATGTCGAGCATGGACGCGGGTCAGACCTGGCTGTCCTGCTTGCGCTTGTCGGTTTCGGGCTCGCTCTTGGCGGCCTGGTTGAGCTCCGCCGGGGTCTTGGGGCCTTCGGCCTCCCCGTCCTTCATGGCGTCCTTGAAGTTCTTGACCGCCGAGCCGAGATCACCGCCGGCGTTGCGCAGTTTCTTGGTGCCGAAGATCACCAGGACGATGACCAGGACGATCAACCAGTGCCAGATGCTGAATGTACCCATTGCCTTACTCCTTGACGGGCCGCGCGGCTTTTTCCGCGTGGCCGGAGGTCCCAAAACGTTGCGCCAGCTCCCCGGTCAGCCGCTCCAGCGGCAGCCCCTTGTGCGCCAGCAGGACCAGGCTGTGAAACCACAGGTCCGCCAGCTCATGGACCAGGGCGTCGGCGCCCGGGTTCTTGGCCGCGATGAGGGTTTCCGCCGCCTCCTCTCCCAGTTTCTTGAGGATGGCGTCTTCGCCCTTGCCGAACAGGCTGGCGACATACGAGGCCTGCGGATCGGCTCCGCGGCGGCTTTGGATCACCGCGTAAAGCTGCTGCAGGACATCTCCGGAATTCATCAGACTAGGCCCAGAACGTGACAGGCTGGCGACAGCCGGGGGTACAAGCTTACACCCGGACGCGCACGCCCTTGCCGGCCAGGTAGTTTTTGGCTTCACGCACCGTATGGGTGCCGTGATGGAAGATGCTGGCGGCGAGTACCGCGTCGGCGCCGCCGACGATCAGGCCGTCGTACAGGTGCTCCAGTTCGCCCACGCCGCCGCTGGCGATGATCGGCACCGTCACCGCGTCGCTGATGGCGCGCAGCAGTTCGTTGTCGTAGCCCTCGCGCGTGCCGTCACGGTCCATGCTGGTGACCAGCAGTTCACCGGCGCCCTTGGCGGTCATGTTGACCGCCCACTCCACGGCGTCCAGGCCGGTCGGCTTGCGGCCGCCGTGGGTGAAGATCTCCCAGCGCAGCGGCTCTTTCTTCTTGCTGACGCGCTTGGCGTCCAAGGCCACGACGATGCACTGCACGCCGTAGCGGTCGGCCGCCTGGGTGACGAATTCCGGCCGCTCCACGGCGGCGGTATTGATGCTGACCTTGTCGGCGCCGGCCGAGAGCAGGGCGCGCACATCCGCCAGGGTGCGTACGCCGCCGCCGACGGTCAGTGGAATGTAGATCTCGCGCGCCACCGCCTCCACGGTCTGGAACAGCGTGGGCCGGTCTTCGGCCGAGGCAGTGATGTCGAGGAATACCAGCTCGTCGGCGCCCTGCTGGTCGTAGCGGTGCGCGACCTCCACCGGGTCGCCGGCGTCACGGACGTCTTCGAACTTGACGCCCTTGACCACGCGGCCGCGGTCGATGTCCAGACAGGGAATGATGCGTTTGGCCAGCATGGGAAACGGGAACTCAGCAGGTGCCGGAAAAGGGGCGAAAGGGCGGACGGCTTCAGCCGGCGGCGATCTTGAGCGCCTCGGAGAGCTTGAAGCCGCCTTCGTACAGGGCGCGGCCGATGATGGCGCCGGCCACGCCGTCGCCCTCGATTTCCTTGAGCCGGCGGATGTCGTCGAGACTGGACACGCCACCGCTGGCAAACACCGGGGTGTTGATCGCCTTGGCGAGCTTGCGCGTGGCCTCGGAGTTGAAGCCGGCCATCATGCCGTCACGGCCGATGTCGGTATAGATGATCGCTTCCACGCCGTCACGCTCGCAGTGCAGCGCGGTCTCGATGACGTCGTGGCCGGTCATCTTGGTCCAGCCGTTGAGCGCCACGCGGCCTTCCTTGGCGTCGAGGCTGACGATGATATGGCGCGGGAATTCGATGCACAGGTCATGCAGAAAGTGCGGCGCGTTGACCGCCTTGGTGCCGATGATCACGTACTGGACGCCGGCGTCCAGATAGCGCTGCACGGTTTCCTCGTCGCGGATGCCGCCGCCGATCTGCACCGGGATGCTGATCGCCTGGGCGATCTGCTCCACCACCTTGAGGTTGACCGGCTGGCCCTTGAACGCGCCGTCCAGATCCACCACGTGCAGGCGCTGTGCGCCTTCGTCGGCCCAGCGTCTGGCGACGCTGACCGGATCATCGGAGAACACCGTGACGTCGTCGATCCGGCCCTGGCGCAGGCGGACACACTGGCCGTTTTTCAGGTCAATTGCGGGAACTAGCTGCATGGCTTGAGCGGTGGGGAATCGGAGGGGAGCGGGAGGGAGGAACCGGCGCGAAGTCTGCTGAATGTTCTGGGGTCCGGTCCGGACCCTGACTCTGCACCAGCGCAAGGCTGATCGCAAGTTGTGCCGGCGCCGGCGGGGAGGTCAGGGCTTCCAGTTGACGAAGTTGGAGAGCAGCGTCATGCCGCTGCTCTGGCTCTTTTCCGGGTGGAATTGGAACGCCACGATGTTGTCGCGCGCCAGCGCGGCGGTAAAGGGCTGCACGTACTCGGCGCTGCCCAGGGTGTGGGCGGGGTCGCGGTTCTGGGCGTGGTAGCTGTGCACGAAGTAGAACCAGCTGTCGTCGGTGACGCCCTTCCAGATGGGGTGTGCCTGGGTCTGGCGGACACGGTTCCAGCCCATGTGCGGAACCTTGAGGCGCTCGTAGGCCGGGTCTTCCGGCGGGTCGGGGAAGCGCACCACTTCGCCCGGGAACAGGCCCAGCGCCGGCACGCCGCCGTTCTCGTGGCTGAAATCCAGCATCACCTGCATGCCCAGGCAGATGCCGAGCATGGGCTTCTGGCGGGCAAACTCGGCGATCAGCTCGTTGAGCTCCAGGCGGTGCAGCTCGTCCATGCAGGCCTTGACGCCGCCCACGCCGGGCAGGATCAGGCGATCGCAGGCCTGCAGTTCCTCGCGGTCGTAGCTGATGACCACGCGCACCGAGTTGCACACCCGCTCCAGCGCCTTGCCGAGCGAGTGCAGGTTGCCCATGCCGTAATCAATGACCCCGATCGCGCCCATCGTCTGCCGCAGTGGTCCCTAGAGAACGCCTTTGGTGGAGGGCGTGACATCGCCCACGCGCGGGTCGTGTGTGCAGGCCATGCGCAGGGCGCGGCCAAAGGCCTTGAAGATGGTTTCGGCCACGTGGTGGGCGTTGCGTCCGCGCAGCGCGTCGATGTGCAGCGTCAGCTTGGCGTGGTTGACGAAGCCCTGGAAGAACTCGCGGAACAGGTCCACGTCGAACTCGCCGATGCGGGCGCGCGGAAAATCCACGAACCACTCCAGGCCGGGGCGGCCGGAGAGATCCACCACCACACGCGACAATGCTTCGTCCAGCGGCACGTAGGCGTGGCCGTAGCGCACCACGCCTTTCTTTTCGCCCACGGCACGCTCGAAGGCCTGGCCGAGGCTGATGCCGATGTCTTCCACGGTGTGGTGATCGTCGATGTGGCGGTCGCCGCTGGCGTGCACGACGAGATCCACCAGTCCATGGCGCGCGACCTGGTCGAGCATGTGGTCGAGAAAGGGGATGCCGGTGGCAAGGTCGGCCTTGCCGCTGCCGTCGAGATCGAGTTCGACGCGGATCTGGGTTTCGCGCGTGTCACGCGCAACGCTGGCTTTTCGAGCGGACATCAAGGCCCGGACTGGCTGGAAAGGGCGGCTAGGATACTCCCGCGCAGGGCAAAATCAACTTTCGATCCAGAAGGTCACCGGGCCCTCGTTGACCAGGCTCAGCTGCATGTCCGCCCCAAAGCGGCCGGCGGCGACCTGCGGGTAGGCTCCCCGCGCCTGGTCCAGCAGCTGCGCAAACAGCAGGCGCGCCTGGCCAGGCGGGGCGGCGCGGGAAAACCCGGCGCGCGTGCCGCGGCGGGTGTCGGCCGCCAGAGTGAACTGCGGCACCAGCAGCAGGCCGCCGCGGATGTCGCGCACCGAGCGGTTCATGCGGCCCGCCTCGTCCTCGAACACGCGGTAACCCAGCAGGCGCTCGGCGAGCCGCTGCGCATCGGCCGGTGTGTCGGTGCGGCATACGCCCACCAGCACCAGGAGGCCCTGGGAAATGCGCGCGATCTCCTCGCCGTCCACGCGCACCGCGGCGCTGCTGACCCGCTGCAACAGGCCGATCATGGGCACGCGCCCCGGCTGCCCGGACCCGGGCGCGCCGGCGACCTGAACGGGGCTGGGCTTTTATTTAGGCGGCGCATGTCCAACAATCTTCTCCCATGCATCTACTCTTCCGTTTTCTGGCGCTGTTTCCCCTGCGGGCGCTGCACGCGCTCGGCGACGGCATCGGCCGTCTGCTGTGGCTGATCCCCAACAACCGGCGGCGCACCGCCCTGCGCAATATAGCCGCCTGCTTCCCCGAGATGACGCCCGCCGAACAGGCCGCGCTGTGCCGCGAAAGCCTGCGCCACGAGATGAAGTCGGTGGCGGAAACGCCGTTCTTCTGGCTCGGGCCCAAGGACAAGCTGCTGGCCAGCATCCACCAGTCCACCGGCGAGGAACTGCTGGAACGGGCCCTGGCGCGCGGCAAGGGCGTGATCCTGCTGACCATGCATCTGGGCGGCTGGGAGGCGGCCGGCCATGCCTACGCCACCCGGCATCCCATCACCGGCCTGTACAAGCCCCAGGGCGGGGCGCTGGAAGCGCTCGGCCTGCAGGGCCGCTCGCGCACCGGCGCCAAGCTCATCGCCACCCAGGGCGGCAGCGTGCGCCAGCAGGCGATTCCGCTGCTGGCCAACAACGAGGCGCTGTACTTCATGCCGGACCAGGACCCGCCGGAGGGCCGCGGCATCTTTGCACCGTTCTTCGGCGTCATGGCGCATTCGCCGGTACTGGTGGCCAAGCTGGTGCAGGAAACCGGCGCGGCGGTGATCTTCATGTACAGCGAGCGCCTGCCCAAGGGCCGGGGCTTCGTGGCGCACTATCATGCCGCGCCGGAGGGGATCGACAGCCCCGACCTGCTCACCGCGGTCACCGCCATGAACCAGGGCGTGGAGCGCTGCGTGCGCGAGTGCCCGCAGCAGTACTGGTGGGCCTACCGGCGCTTCCGCCGCCGCCCGCCGGGCGAGCCGGCCTTTTACTGAACAACCCCAGGAGACACCCGCCATGCAGCGCCGCGATCTGATCAAGGGACTGGCCGTCGGGGGCGTGGCCGGACTGGCGGGCTGCAAGCCGCAGGACGCGGCCACGCCGCAGACGGCCGGGCCGGAACGCCACGACTGGAAGATGTACACCACCTGGCCGAAGAACTTTCCCGGCCTGGGCACCGGTGCCAACCGCCTGGCCGAACTGATCACCCGCCTCTCCGGCGGCCGCATCACGGTAACCGTGTACGGCGCCGGCGAGCGGGTGCCGGCCCTGGAGGTGTTCGACGCCGTCTCGCGCGGCAGCGCGCAGATGGGCCACGGCGGCTCCTACTACTGGAAGGGCAAGGCCGAGGCCGCGCCGTTTTTCTGTTCCATGCCCTTTGGTCTCACCGCGCAGGAAATGAGCGCCTGGCTCTACTACGGCGGCGGGCTGGAACTGTGGCGCGAGCTGTACGCCGGCTTCAACCTGGTACCCTTCGACGCCGGCAACACCGGCACCCAGATGGGCGGCTGGTTCCGCAAGCCGATCAACCGCCTGGCCGATCTCAAGGGGCTGAAGATGCGCATCCCCGGCACCGGCGGCGAAGTCCTGGCGCGCCTGGGCGTGACCACGGTGAACATCCCCGGCGGCGAGCTGTTCACCGCACTGCAGAGCGGCACCATAGACGCCACCGAGTGGGTCGGGCCCTACAACGATCTGGCCTTCGGCTTTCACAAGGCCGCCAAATACTACTACTACCCCGGCTGGCACGAGCCGGGCGCCTGCCTGGAGTGCATCGTCAACAAGACTGCGTACGAGGCCCTGCCGGCGGATCTGCAGGGCATCGTCTCCACCGCCTGCGAGGCGGTCTCGCACACCATGCTGGCGGAGATGACCGCGCGCAACCAGACCGCGCTGCAGCAGCTGGTGGAGCTGCACGGCGTGCAGGTGCTGCCGTTTCCCGCGGAGGTGCTCGACGAGCTGCGCGCCACCTCCGAGCGCGTGGTGCGCGAGACGGCCGACAAGGACCCCTTCACCCGGCGCGTGTACGAGAGCTACAGCGCCTTCCGTGCCCAGGTCATGGCCAGCACCCGCATCGCCGAGCTCGCCTTCCTCCAGGCGCGCGGATAGTTCATGAAGGCGCTGCGGGGCCTGCTGCTGTGGGCTGCGCTGGCCGGGACGCCGGGCCCGGTAGCGGGCTCGCCGGCGGCCTTCGACCGCGAGTTCCAGGCAGTACAGGACCTGTTCCGCAGCTGCCGCTACGCCGAGATGAAAGCCGGACTCGACCGTCTGGCGGCCACCGCCACGCCCGAGCAGCAGGCGCGGATCCTCATCAGCCGCGGCGACCTGGCCTGGGCGCTGGGCGAGCTGGCCGCGGCGCGCCTGTACTACGGGGAGGCGCTTTCCTCCGGCCTGCTCGACGCGCGCAAGAAGCTGCGATTGCATCTGGGGATTGGACAGCTGTCGGTACTGGAGCAGCGCTATGCCCCGGCCATGGTGCATTTCGAAGAAGCCCTGATGGTGGCCGATAGCGACCCTCAAAGACGGCTGGTCTATGAATGGCTGCAGCCGCAGAGGCTGCTGGCCTACGCCGTGACGCAGGCAGAAAGCGGGGCCTACGCGCAAGCGCTGGAGACACTCCAGCATGTGCGCACGAAACAGCCCGACGTGCTGGGCCTGCCGGCCCTGCAGGCGCTGCTTGATGCCGCCGCCGCTGCCGGCGAGCCGCACGCGCCGGGCCTGTTCTGGGATGCGGTATACGGCGGTGACCGGCGGCGCGAGCTGATGCCCAGCTATCTGCCCCCGACGCCGCTGACTCGCTACCGGCCACGTTACCCAGACCTCGCCCTGCGCTATGGAGTCAGTGCAGGCGTGACGGTGGAGCTGGATGTGGACGAGCGCGGCTCCGTACGCCGGGTGCGCCTGGCCGACCCCACCGCCTTTGAGGCCACCATAGATGAATTGCATGCGCAGAGCGGTCTGCTCCGCAGCAAGATCCAGGAGATCATGCTCGACTTGCGCGATGCCGCGTTCAGTGCCGCCCGCAAATCGCGCTTCCGCCCGGCGCGCTTGTCGTGCGAGGCGGTGGAGAGTACCGTGGTTTACAGCCTGGTCTTCAGCATCAAACCCTAGCCGTTCATGCGCGGGCGGCTTGCGTCCGCTTCTTCCCTTTCTACAATACGCCACGCGGAACTCCCGGTCCTGCCGGGAGTCCCTTCGGCACGTTTTCACTCCAAACCAACCATGAATACTGAAAGCGAAATCCTCGTCGAGGCCCGCTCGCTGACGCGCCGCTATGGTCCGACCGTCGCCGTATCCGGCGTGGACCTGACCCTGCGCCGCGGCGAAGTGCTCGGCCTGCTCGGCCCCAACGGGGCAGGCAAATCCACCACCATGAAAATGCTCACCGGCAATCTCGCGCCGAGCGAGGGCGAGGTGCTGATCTCGGGCCGCTCGCTGCGCGACGACCCCAAGGCCGCCAAGCAGTCGCTGGGCTATCTGCCCGAGCAGCCGCCGGTGTACCCGGAACTGACCGTGGATGAATACCTGCGCTACTGCGCGGGCCTGCACGGCATCGCCCGTCGGGACCGCGACGCGGCCGTGGCCTCGGCCAAGCGCGACTGCGGGCTGGGCGAGGTGGCACAGCGGCTGATCGGCAATCTGTCCAAGGGCTACCAGCAGCGCGTGGGGCTGGCGCAGGCCATCATCCACCGCCCGCCGGTGATCGTGCTCGACGAGCCCACCGTGGGGCTGGACCCGATCCAGATCCGCGAGATCCGCACGCTGATCGCCGAGCTGGCGCGCAACCATTCGGTGATCCTCTCCAGCCACATCCTGCCGGAGATCCAGGCGGTGTGCAGCCGGGTGGTGATCGTCCACCGCGGCCGCACGGTGTACGACCAGCCGGTGGAGGCCACCGCCTCGGCCCGCTTCGGCCGCGTGGTCTGCGGCTTCCGCGCCGGCCCGGACGCGGCGGCGCTGGGGCGCATCCCCGGCGTGACCGCGGCACGAAACCTGGGCGAGGGGCGCTGGGCGCTGGACTGCGCCCCCGGCGCCGATCCGCGTGATGCCATCGCCGAGACGGCGGCCGCACAGCACTGGAAGCTGTTCGAGCTGCGCGCCGAGACACGCACGCTGGAAGACATCTTCGTGGAACTCACCGCAGGCGACGACGCGAGGCTCGCGGCATGAACAACATCTTCACCATTGCCGGCGCCGAGTTGCGCCGCATCTTCCTCTCGCCGCTGGCCTGGGCGGTACTCGCCGTGGTGCAGTTCATCCTCGGCTTCGTGTTCATCAACGTGCTGTTTGAGTACGCGCTGAATCCTTCGCGCAGCGAGTATTTCGGGGTTTCCGATTACGTGGCCGGCTCGGTATTCGGCTTTGCCACCATCCTGCTGCTGATGGTGATGCCGCTGATGACCATGCGTCTGTTTTCCGAGGAGCGGAAATCCGGCACGTTGACCCTGCTGTTCTCGGCGCCGGTCTCGCTCACCGAGGTGGTGCTGGGCAAGTTCCTCGGGCTGCTGGGCTTCATCGCCGCGCTGCTGGCGCTGATGGCGCTGATGCCGCTGGCCCTGCTGCCGGCCACCAACCTCGACCTGGGGCGGATCGCCGCCGGCCTGCTCGGCCTGTTCCTGCTGATGATGTCCTTCGGCGCGGCCGGGCTGTTCGTCTCCTCGCTGACCCGTGAACCGACGCTGGCGGCGGTGGGCAGCTTCGGCCTGCTGCTGCTGGTGTGGCTGATCAACATCCTCGCCTACAACGACAGCATCCCGTTCCGCGAGCTGTTCGCCTACCTGTCGCTGATCGACCATTACGAAAGCCTGCGCCGCGGCGTGTTCAACACCGAGGACGTCGTCTATTACGGCCTGTTCACCGCCCTGTTCCTGGGCCTGACGGTGCAGCGCCTGGACATGGAACGGAACTGAAAACCATGAGCCCACAACACAAACCTTCATCCGCGCGCCTGCTGCAACAGCTGACGGGCGGCCTGCTGTTCCTGGCAATCCTGATCCTGGTCGGCGTGCTCTCGGTGCGCTACTCGCTGGAAATGGACTGGACGGCGGGCGGACGCAACACCCTCACCCAGCCCAGCCGTGACCAGCTGGCGGCCATGCCGGACGAGCTGCGCTTCACCGTGTTTGCCTACTCGGGTGACGAGCTGCGGCGCGCCATCGAGTCCGATCTGCAGCGCTACCGCCGCGAAAAGGACAACCTGGTGGTGGAGTTCGTCGACCCCAGTGCGCAGCCGCAGAAAGTGCGCGAGTACAACATCTCGCGGCCCGGCGAGTTCGTGATGGAGTATCAGGGCCGGCGCGAGACGCTCAGCGACACCACCGAGCAGAGCATCACCACCGCGCTGCAGCGCCTGGCCTACGGCGGCGAACAGTGGGCGGTGTTCATCGAAGGCCACGGCGAGCGTGACATCGCCGATACGCAGGGCGCGGACGCCTACGGCAAGTTTGCCGAGGCGCTGCGTGACAAGGGCCTGAAGGTGCAGAGCCTGAATCTGGTGAAAACACCGCAGATCCCCGACAACACCGGCGTGCTGGTGCTGGCGAGTCCGGAAAAGGCCCTGCTGCCCGGCGAGATCGGCCTGATCGAAACCTACGTGCGCCAGGGCGGCAACCTGCTGTGGCTGGCCGACCCGGACCACCCCGCCGGGCTGGCGCCGCTGGCGAAGGCGCTGGGCATCAACTGGCAGAACGGCTACGCCATCCTGCCGGAATACGAAATCCTCGGCACCGGGCACCCGGGTTTCTTCGCCGCCATCGGCTACCCACCCAACCCGGTCACGGCCGGCTTCAACCAGGTCACGCTGTTCCCGCTGGTGCGCGCGTTGCAGCCGGTGAAGGACAGCGGCTGGAAGGTGGAGCCGCTGCTGGTCAGCAGCGAGTCGGCCTGGCTGGAGACCGGGCCCATTGACGGCGGGCGGGTCGCACTCGATCCGGAGGACATCCCCGGTCCGCTGCTCATCGGCCTGACCCAGACCCGCGCGCAACCCGCGAAGGAAGGGGATGACACCGCTGAGCCCGGCACCCAGCGCGTGGCGCTGGTGGGCGACGCGGATTTTCTCTCCAACACCTACCTCAACGAGCTGGGCAACCGCCAGCTGGGCCTGAACCTCATGCAGTGGCTGGCCTCGCGCGACGCGCAGCTCAACATCGACATCCCCAAGGCGCCGGATACCGCGCTGTACCTGCCCGGCTGGGCCACGATGCTGATCGGCGGCGGATTCGTGGTGCTGCTGCCGCTGCTGCTGCTGGGGCTGGGCGTGACGCGCTGGCTGCTGCGGCGCCGGCGCTGAGGTCTGGCCATGCACCGCACACGCCTGAACCTGATCCTCCTCGCGCTGGCCGTGGCGCTGGGGCTTGCCGTCTACTGGAGCGGACCGGAAGAGGCCGTCAAGCCGCCGCTGACCGCGCTGACACCCGAGGCCATCACCCGGATCGAGATCGAGCACCCGGGCGCCGAGTTGATCCGCCTGGAAAAACAGGACGGCCGCTGGCAGCTCACCGCCCCGGTGTCGGCCCGGGCCGACAGCTTCGAGGTCAACGCCGTGCTCGGCCTCGCCACCCTGGACGTGCAGAAAACCCTGCCGCCGGGCGCGGCGGATCTGGCCACGCTGGGACTCGCGCCGCCGCGCTACCGGGTGCGCTTCGACGACGTGAGCCTGGAACTGGGCGGCAGCGAGCCCCTCCAGTACCGGCGCTATGTGCGCCGCGGTGAGGAAGTGCTGCTGGTCAACGATCCACCCAGCTCGGCGCTGGACGCCGATTTCAGCGACCTGGTTTCCAAGACGCTGCTGCCGCCGGGCGCCGTCGTTAAGGGCCTGAGCCTGCCCGGCCTGACTCTCAGCCGCGGCGAGCAGGGCTGGCAGGCGCGCGGCGCGCAGGCCGCCGGCGCCACCGCCGAGCAGATGCAGGCGCTGGCCCAGTCCTGGCAGAACGCCAGCGCCATGTGGAACGCGCAGGAGCCGGAGAGCCGCCCCAGGGGCGAGCCGCTCACGGTGCGCCTGGACGATGGCAGCGAGCTGCGCTTTGTCCTGCTGGCGCGCGAGCCGCAGCTGCTGCTCTCGCGCCCGGACCTGCGCGTGCGCTACACCCTGTCCCGCGCGCTCGCGGACGAGCTCCTGCAGCTGCCCCCGGCCGCCGCGCCGAGCCCGCCGCCGGAAGCGTCGCCCTAGCGGCGGCGCGGCGCGCGGACGGCCCATGCCCGAGCTGCCGGAAGTCGAAACCATCCGCCGCGGCGTGGAGCCGCACGTGGTCGGGCGCCGGGTGCTGAAGGTCACCGTACGCGAGCCGCGCCTGCGCTGGCCGGTGCCAGCCGATCTGGCCCGTCAGGTGGAAGGGCGGCGCATCACCGGCACCGGGCGGCGCGGCAAATACCTGCTGCTGCAGCTCGACGACGGCGCGCGGCTGATCGTGCACCTGGGCATGTCCGGACGGCTGTTCGTGCTGCGTCCGGGCCACCCGCTGCAGAAGCACGATCACCTGGACCTGGAACTGGAAGGCCTGGTGCTGCTGCGCCTGCAGGACCCCCGGCGCTTCGGCGCGGTGCTGCTGTGGCCGGCCGCCCAGGCCCAGCATCCGCTGCTGGCAGAGCTGGGGCCCGAGCCGTTCTCGGATGCGTTTGACGGAGACTATCTCTACGCCCGCTCGCGCGGCAGGCAGCTGGCGACCAAGAGCTTCGTCATGGACGGACAGGTGGTGGTCGGCGCCGGCAATATCTATGCGACAGAGGCGCTGTTTCGCGCCGGGGTCCGGCCCGGCCGTGCGGCGGGGCGCCTGAGCCGCGCCGACTGTACGCGTCTGGCCGAGCAGATCCGCAGCGTGCTGGCCGAGGCGGTGGCGCAGGGCGGCACCACGCTGCGCGACTTTGCCGGGGCCGACGGCGCGCCGGGCTATTTCCAGCAGGTGCTGCAGGTCTACGGCCGCGCGGGCGAGCCCTGCCGCGCCTGCGGCACACCCATCCGCGGGGTGCGGATCGGGCAGCGCGCCAGCTGCTACTGCCCGCGCTGCCAGCGTTGAGCCGGCTTGCGGGAGCCGGCCGGCCCACCCACACTCGGCGCTCACCGGAGAGGAACCCCATGACCGACCTGCTCGCGCAGCCCCTGACCCTGCCCTGTGGCGCGGTGCTGTCCAACCGCCTGTGCAAATCGGCCATGACCGAGGGCCTCGCCGACCCGCTGCTGCGCGCCACCGACGCGCACGAGCGCCTGTACCGGCGCTGGGCCGAGGGCGGCGCCGGCCTGCTGATCACCGGCAACATCATGATCGACCGCCGGGTGCTGGAACGCCCGGGCAATGTCGCGCTCGATCCGGTCCCGGCACCCGGCAGCGAGGCCTTCCGGCGGCTGCAGGCCTGGAGCGCCGCCGGCACCTGTGCCGGCAACCAGCTGTGGGCGCAGATCTCGCACGCCGGACGCCAGTCGCCGCGTTACGTCACCCGCGAGCCGCTGGCGCCCTCGGCGGTGCAGCTCGACCTGCTGGGTAATTACGCCCGGCCCCGCGCCCTGCGCGAGGACGAGATCCTGGACTTCATCCAGCGCTTCGCGCGCGCCGCAGTGTGCCTGCGCGAGGCCGGCTTCACCGGCGTGCAGATCCATGCCGCGCACGGCTATCTGCTCTCCAGCTTCCTGTCGCCGGTGACCAACCGGCGCAGCGACGCCTGGGGCGGCAGTCTGGAAAACCGCGCCCGCTTTCTGCTCGAAGCGCTGCGCGCCACCCGTCGCGCCGTGGGCGCCGATTTTGCCGTGGGCATCAAGCTCAATTCGGACGATTTCCGCAAGGGGGGCTTCAGCCACACGGACTGCCTGCAGGTGGTGGAGTGGCTCAACCATGAGCGCGTGGACCTGCTGGAGATCTCGGGCGGCACCTACGAGCAGCCACGCCTGCTCGGCTTTTCCGGGCGTGCGGACAGCGCCGTGCCGCAGGCCGCCAGCACCCGGGCGCGCGAAGCCTACTTCCTGGAATACGCCGCCAGCCTGCGCAAGGTCGCGAAGATGCCGCTGATGGTCACCGGCGGATTCCGCAGCCGGGCCGGCATGGAGGACGCGCTGCGGTCCGGCGCCTGCGAGGTGATCGGCCTGGCGCGGCCGCTGTGCACGCATCCGCAGATCGTCGGCGCGCTGCTGGCGCGCCGCACCGACACCCTGCCCAGCCTCGAAACCAGCCACTTGCGCCTGGGCCGCTCGCGCTGGCTCGGCGGCGCGAGCCCGCTGTTCCTGATCAAGATCATCAACGTGCTGGGCCAGCAGGGCTGGTACTACCACCAGCTGGAACGCCTCGGCGCCGGCCTGGAGGCGGATCTGCGCAAGGGCGTGCTGGGATCCTTCTTCCGCTATCTGCTGGCGGAATACCGCAGCGCCTGGGCCGTGTGGCGTGCGCGGCGTGCCGCTAGTTGAGCGCGCCGGGAACCGCGAGACGGAAGGGCGCGATGCGCGCGTCGAAGTGCTCGCCGGTCTGCAGCACCACCATGTTGAACTCGCCGTGCATGGTGCCCACCGGCGTGCCCAGCGGACAGCCGCTGGTGTATTCGAAGCTCTCGCCCGGCGCCAGCACCGGCTGATGGCCCACCACGCCGGGGCCGCGCACTTCTTCCACCCGGCCTTCGCCGTCGGTGATCACCCAGTGGCGTGACAGCAGCTGCACCGTCTCGCTGCCCTGGTTGTGCAGGGTGATGTGATAGGCAAACAGATACTGGCCCGCCGCCGGAGTGGAGTGCTCGGGCAGATAGCGCGGGCGCACCTGGATGCGCACGCCGCGGGTGCGGGTCTCGCTCATCCGAACATGCCGGTCTGCAGGCGCGCGGCTTCGCTCATCATGTCCTGGGTCCAGGGCGGGTCGAAGACCAGCTGCACGTCGGTCTCGGTGATGGTGGGCAGTTGCGCGATCTTGG
>JBKHXN010000006.1:0-5010 GCA_046565985.1 Gammaproteobacteria bacterium | reverse complement strand
GCCGGCTGCGCCTGATTGGCCTGCTGGTAGGCGATGGCGAGTTTCTTGTCGGCGTCGGCCAGCAGCGGGTGTGCGGGGTAACGGGTACGGAAGCTCTCCAGCGCCGCTGCCGCCGCGCCCCAGTTCTTCTGGTCGTAGAGGCTGGCAGCACCGTCGTAGTCCGCGGTGGCGGCGATGCGCGAGTCGGGCACCTGCCGCGACACCCGCAGGAAATGGAAGGCGGCCTGGGCAAGGTCGCCGCCGGCGCGCGCCGTTTCACCCTGGCGGTAGATGCTGGCGGCGAGCAGCTCGGAGAGCTCTGTCCGCTCCGGCGCGTTGCCCGTGAGCAGGGTCAGCTCCTGGCTGTAGGCGGCCTCCGCCTGGGCATAGGCCGCGAGCGCGAAGTGCGCGTCGGCGCTGACGCGCCAGGCGGCGCGGCGCAGCTGGCGGTCGCCGCCTTCCGGCCGGGCCAGCACCTGGCCCGCGACCTCCAGTGCCTCCGCGTAGGCCTTCATCCGGTAGAGATTTTCCGCCGTGAGTGTGAGCACCGGTGCCACCTGCGGGTGCGCCGGAAAGCGCGCGGCAAAGCGCTTGCCGGCGTCCACCGGTACCCGCAGGGCGTCGGCCCCGGGCCTGGCCTCGGCCAGACCCTGTTCGATCAGCAGCGCGGCATAGGCCGCGTCGGCGGCGCGCGGGTGCGCCGGGTAGTCATAGGCCGTGCGCGTGTAGGCCTCGGCAGCGGCTTCGGAGCGCCCGGCGCCGGCCAGCGCTTCGGCGAGCAGGAAGTGGGTCTCGGCCGCGCGTGGATCCTGCGGATAGAACTCCAGAAGGCGCTGGTACCAGAGGCTGGCCGCGGTGAAATCGGCCTGGGCAGACGCCCCCTCGGCGCGCTGCGCGCGGGCCAGGAAGTGGCGGGCCAGATCGTCCAGATGCACGCGCAGCCGTTCCAGCACCGCCGCGCTGGCTGTCTGTCCGCCCCAGTAGCCGCTGCCAGGGGCAAAGCTCTGCGCGTAACGCTCCTTCTCGCGGATCACGGCCTGCGCCTCGCCGGCAGCCTGGTAGGCGGCGATCACCTGATCCTGCATCTGCGCGGCGCGCGGCTGGCGCGGGTAGCGGCTCACGTAGGCGGCATAGACCTCGGCCGCCTCGGCGTGGCGGCCCTGTTCCCGCAGCTGCTCGCCCAGCGCGTTGTAGAGCAGCGCATGGAAACGTGGATCACCGCGGCGCTGCAGGTAGCGGTTGATCGCCCGGCCGCCGCCCAGGCGGGTAAAGCTCAGGCTGGTGACGCGCAGGGCCTCGCGCACGAAATCCGCGCGCTGGCGGCTGACGCCGGCAATCGCCGTGTCCACGGCAAACAGCTCGCCGTCCGGCAGATCGCGCGCCAGCAGGGTGAAGAAGACGCCGATCGCCTCCTCGTACTGCCCCAGCTTGTAGTGCGCCCAGCCCGACTTGTACTCGGAGGCGTCGAAGAAGGGGCCGCCCATGCCCAGCGCCATCACCCGCCGGTATTCATCGAGCGCCTCGGCGTGGCGGTTGAGGAAGAACAGCAGCTCGGCGCGGCGGAAGCGGGCGTCGCCAGCCAGCGGCGAATCCGGATGGCGGCGCACCAGCTCGGCCAGGGTATCCACGGCGGCGGCGGTCTCGCCCAGGTTCTGGTAGGCGCGGGCGAGCTGGTAATACACCTGGTCGTGCTTGGGATCGCGCGGGCGGGCCTCGAGCAGTTCGCGGTACAGGCGCACCGATTCGCGCAGGGCGGCCTCGCTGCCCTGGTCGTTGCCGCGGATGTCTTCCTGCTGTACCTGCAGATCGGCGAGGCGGCGCATGGACTCGGTGCGCTTGTCACCCTCCGGCTCCAGCGCCAGCAGGGCGCGGTAGTTCTCGATAGCTGCGTCCGGGTCGGCCGGCGCCGGCTGGGCTTGCTGCGGCAGCGGCAGACGCGCCGGGTCGGGCGTGTTGCGCACGGTCACGGTATCGCCGATGCGCGGGGTGTTGCCCACCTCCGGGTCGCGGGCCGCGCAGGCGGCCAGCAGCAGGCCCGGCAGCGCCAGCAGCATCGGCAGCAGCCGTGGATTCACTCGCGCCCTCGGGACTGGCGGTCGTGCAGGCGCGCCAGCGCAAAGCGCGCTTCCACCAGGTATTGCTCCACCTGCTGCTTCTGCCGCGCCAGTTCTTCCAGGCTGGCCTGTTCCAGCAGGCGGCGCTGCTGGCGGTGCGCAGTACTCAGACTGGCGTGCAGGGTCTCCAGCCCGGGCAGCCGTTCGGCGAGGGTCTGCAAGGGTCCGTTGAAACGTGTCGGCATGGGTGATGGCTGGAGCTGGAGCGGCGAGCCCGGCTCGCGCGCGGATTGCGTGCCGCGCGGCGGCGGGCCTTGCAGGCGGGTTGCAAGCCGCAATCCTTCACGCAAGTCCCATGCCGCCACGGGCCGGCGGGCCCGCGTGCTGGCGAGTGTCAGGCCCACCTGTGTGGCCTGCTCGCGCTCCAGTTCCGGCTCCCAGAGCCGCAGCCGTGCGAGCCGCTGCTGCCAGTCCTCCACCCGGCGCAGCAGGTGCCGGGTATCGCGGTAATCCTTGAGGACTTCCTGAAAGCGGTGTTCGGCGATCAGGCCCTGCAGGTAATAGGTCTCCGGCGCGTCGGGCAGCTCGCGCAGCGTCCAGGCGCGGCCGGCCTCGCTGTCGGCGCTGCGCCGGACGATGGTTTCCAGCATCCGCCCGCTGCGGATGGAGGCCATGGCGGCATCCATGCGGTTGCGGTTGCGTTCCAGCTCCTGGATGGCGCGCTGGTAATAGCCGCGGGCCTGCTCGCCACCGCCGAGCTGGTCCAGCGCATAGGCCACGGCCAGCGAGGCCTCCTGTACGGCGGGGTCCACCGGATCGCGCTCGATGAGTACCGACCAGGCGTTGAGCGCGCGGTTGAAGGCGGCCTGCTGTGCCGGCGGCAGCGCGCCGGGGGGCAGGTCGCCGGAGCGCGGGCGCCGTCGCTGCTGTTCGCGCTCGAAGAAACCGGGCTTGAGCAGGGCGCCGAGATTGGACAGGCTGCTCGCCGGGCCGGTGCCGGGCTGCAGGGGGTTCTGCGGCGCCCGCTGGCTGGCCAGTTCGGCCCAGCCCAGACCCAGCAGGGCGCGGTTGGAAAACGGGCCATCCACGCGGATGCGCTCGAAGGCCTCGCGTGCCTGGCTGCCGAGGTCTTCGTTGAGGTAGTGCCAGCCCAGCGCGAGGTTGGCCTTGTCGCGCAGCGCCGCCTCCTCCAGGCTGATGCTGCGGATCTGGCCGAGCCGGTCCAGCCATTCGCGCCCGTCCCGCGCGCGGCCGCTGCTGATCAGCGCCACGCCCAGGTTGAAGCGTGCGTAGGCGTTCTGTTCGTCGTTGCGCACCAGGGTCCGCAGCAGGGCGATCGCCTCCTCGTACTGCCCCTGCACCAGATGGATGCGGCTGCGCAGGTCCAGCGCGCGCGGCTGCAGGGGCTTGGGGAGGCTGGCCTGCAGCGTGTCCAGGCGGGCGGCCGCGGCAGGCAGATCGCCCCGCTCGTAGGCCTGGGCGGCCAGCGCTAGCTGCAGCTTGGCCCGCCCCTGCGGATCGGCGTCCTGCAGGGCCGGCAGCAGGGCCTCGGCCTCGGCGGGCAGGCCGTAGCGCAGATAGGATTCCGCCAGCAGCAGGCGCTGCGCGCTGGTATCGGCGCCGCTCTGGAGCAGGCCCGGGATGGCGAGCAGTTCCGCCAGTGCCGAGTAATAGCGTTCGTCGTCGGCCATGAAGCGGGCACTGCCCAGATAGGGATCCTCAAGGCTGCCCGGGACATAGCGGTCCGCCGCCGCGAGGCCGGGCACAAGGCACAGCAGCAGCCAGGCCGTTCTCATCGGGCGGCCTGCCAGGGCGTCAGGGTCATGTCGGGTTCCGGGCGGCGGCCGATGCGGGTCAGGCGCAGTTCCAGTTCCAGCGCATCCAGAGGCTTGTCGAAGATGGACTCGAACACCCCGCTGGTCGCGGCGCGCTCGGGCGGGACATCGGCGTAGCGGCCGGTGTAGGCCACCCGCAGGCGGTGCGGGCCGGGCGCGGCCGTCAGCGGCGGCAGCCGCTGCAGGCCCTTGCTCTTGAGCAGGTTCTTGGCCTGCTGTTCGGTGTAGGTATGGATCACGGCGGGCTGGTCGTCGATCTGCAGGCTCAGTGTTTCCAGCAGCAGGTGGTTGATCTGCACCCCCAGAAACAGCGTGACCCGCGTCTGTGGCGGATGCAGCAGCGCCGTTTCCACCGCCTGCATCTCGGATTCCATCTGCAGCACTGCGCGCTTGAGCGCCTGCACCTCGTCGTCCAGCCGCGTTTGGGTCTCGCCCGGATCCGCCGCGCCGGCCGGCGCTGACGACAGGCCCAGCGCGAGGGCGGCAGACAGGATCAAACGCAGGGAGCAGGTGCGCCGGTTCATGGATAATGTCGGTGGAAGTGTGATGCAATTCCAGTCTAGCAAAGCCGGCCGGCTGCAACCCGGCCCCCACGTCGCGAGCCCCTCTGGATGATTCCCCGCCTGCCATGGACCCCCGGCCGCCGCCAGGTACCGTCATGGCCCTGATCCGCCTGCTGCCAGACGCACTGGTCAACCAGATCAAGGCCGGGGAGGTGGTCGAGCGCCCGGCGGCGGTGGCCAAGGAGCTGCTGGAGAACGCGCTGGACGCCGGTGCGCAACGCATTGCCATCGAGGCCGAGCAGGGCGGGCTGGGCCGCATCCTGGTGCGCGATGACGGCGGCGGCATCGCCCGCGACCAGCTGGCGCTGGCGCTGGCACGGCACGCCACCAGCAAGATCCGCAGTCTCGACGACCTGGAGACCGTGCGCACCCAGGGTTTCCGCGGCGAGGCGCTGCCGAGCATCCTGTCGGTCTCGCGCCTGAGCCTGGTTTCACGCACCGCCGAGGACACGCACGGCTGGCGCCTGGGCGGCAGCGGCGCGCTGGATGACGGCGAGCCGCAGCCGGTGGCGCATCCCGTGGGCACCAGCGTCGAGGTGCGGGATCTGTTCTTCAACACCCCGGTGCGGCGCAAGTTTC
>JBKHXN010000005.1:0-9130 GCA_046565985.1 Gammaproteobacteria bacterium | reverse complement strand
CTCGCCCGCCCCACGGCCACGGTATGCGTGGATATCAAGGGGCAGGACGAACGCGTGGAGGCCCAGTTCCGCGATCGCTGAGTCCGCGCCTCATGCGCCTCAAAAGAACCGGCCCATGCGGCCGGTTCTTTTGTGTGCGGCGCAGATAAAGTCCTTGACTTGGGCGGCTCCACGGCTAAAATGCCCGCCACACCATTGCGGGTGTAGCTCAGTTGGTAGAGCGCGACCTTGCCAAGGTCGAGGTCACGGGTTCGAGCCCCGTTACCCGCTCCAAAGTTCATAGACCCCGGCGGTTGCACCACGGGGTTTTTTAGTCTTCGAGGCCGTCTTTCAAGTTCAGGGCTGGGTGGCAGAGTGGTCATGCAGCGGACTGCAAATCCGCGTACGCCGGTTCAATTCCGACCCCAGCCTCCATTTGACGCACTGCCCGCGTGGCGGAATCGGTAGACGCAGGGGACTTAAAATCCCCCGGCTTACGCCGTCCCGGTTCAAGTCCGGGCGCGGGCACCATTAATACGTAAAATCAAATTGTTAGGGAAGATTCTTAAAGTCATCTTCCCGAGGCTGGCCGTGCATCAGCGGCCAGGCGGCGCGCAGATAGACCACCATGCTCCATAGCGTGAGCAGCGCCGAGACGAACAGCAGCACATACCCCAGCTGGTACCAGGCCACGCCGAACGTGGGCGCCTGCCAGATCATCATGCCGATGGCGGTCATCTGGAAGATGGTCTTGAGCTTGCCGATCCAGCTCACCGCCACGCTGGCGCGCTTGCCCAGCTCGGCCATCCACTCACGCAGGGCGGAAATGGTGATCTCGCGGCCGATGATGACGGCGACGATCAGCGCCAGCAGCCAGCGCAGCGGGCTGGTATCTGTATGCAGCAGCATGACCAGGCAGACCGCCACCAGCAGCTTGTCGGCCACCGGGTCGAGAAAGGCGCCAAACTGGCTGGTCTGCCCCCAGCGCCGGGCCAGCCAGCCGTCCAGCCAGTCGGTAAGGCAGGCTGCCGTGTACAGCACGGTGGCGATCTGGCGGGCGTACGGAACCGGCAGATAGAACATGGCGAGCACCACCGGGATCGCGGCGACCCGCATCAGGGTGAGAAACAGCGGCAGCGTCATTTGCATGCAAGCAGTCTAGTGGAAATGCGCGTAGATGCGCTCGGCCAGCACGCGGGAAATGCCGTCCACGCGCGCCAGGTCATCCACCGCCGCGCGGCGCAGCTGCGCCAGCCCCCCGAAGGCCTTTAGCAGCGCCCGCCGCCGGGCCGGGCCCAGCCCCTCCACGGCTTCCAGGCCGGAGGTGAGCCTTGCCTTGTCGCGCCGGCCACGGTGGCCGGTGATGGCAAAGCGGTGCGCCTCGTCGCGGATGCGCTGGATCAGGTGCAGGGCGGGCGAATCGGGCGCCAGCTTCAGCGGCTGCTCGCGTTCCGGCAGGATCAGCTCCTCCATCCCTGCCTTGCGCGTGGGTCCCTTGGCGATGGCCACGACGCGCACGGGGTGAAAGTCCAGCTCGTCCAGGGCCTCCAGCGCGGCACCCAGCTGGCCCTGCCCTCCGTCAATGAACAGCAGGTCGGGCGCCTGCACCTCGCCTCCCTTGATCCGGGCAAAGCGGCGCAGCACGGCCTGGCGGATGGCGGCGTAGTCATCGCCGGGCGTGATGTTCTCGATGTTGAACTTGCGGTAGGCCGTCTTGAGCGGGCCAGCCTCATTGAAGACCACGCAGGAGGCCACCGCCTTCTCGCCGCCGGTGTGCGAGATGTCGAAGCACTCCATGCGCGTCGGGGGGCGCTCCAGATCCAGCACCTGCTGCAGTTCCAGCAGGCGCTCGTCCATGCTCGCCACCTCGCTCAGGTGGGCGGAAAGCGCCTGCCCGGCCGTGCTCAGTGCCATGGCCAGCAGGCGCTGCTTGGCGCCGCGCAGGGGCTGGCTGAGTGTGACCCGCCGCCCCGCGCGGGCCGACAGCCCCTGCGCCAGCCAGTCCATTTCCTCCGGCCGGTGGCTGAGCAGGATTTCCGGCGGCGCCGGCTGGCCCAGGTAGTGCTGGCCCAGGAAACTTTCCAGCAGCTCCTCGGGCCGCGCATGCGGGGGATGCCGGGGGAAGAAGCTCTGATGGCCCAGGTTCATGCCGTCGCGCACGCTCATCACCACCACACAGGAGCGTGCCGCGTGCGGAGCCACCGCGAGCACGTCCAGGTCGCGCGCGCCGCCGGTCATGGCGCGGCTCTCGCTGACCCGCTTGAGCGCGCTGATCTGGTCGCGCAGGCGCGCGGCCCGCTCGAATTCCAGGGCCTCGGCGGCGCGCTCCATCTCCGAGCCCAGTTCGCGGGCCAGCTCGTCACCGCGGCCTTCCAGCAGGCGCATGGCATTGCCGACGTCGCGGGCGTAGTCCGCCTCGCCGATCAGCCCCACACAGGGCGCCGTGCAGCGCTTGATCTGGTACTGCAGGCAGGGCCGGTCACGGTGCGCAAAGAAGGTATCGCGGCAAGGCCGCAGGCGGAACAGTTTCTGCAGGGTATAGACCGTCTCGCGCACGCTGGTGGCGCTGGGAAACGGCCCGAAGTAGCGGTCCGCGCCCCGCTTCTCGCCGCGGTAGTAACCGATGCGCGGAAACGCGTGGGCGGTGAAGCGGATATAGGGATAGCTCTTGTCGTCGCGGTAGATGATGTTGTAGCGCGGGTTCTGTTCCTTGATGAGCGTGGATTCCAGGATCAGCGCTTCGTCCTCGGTGTGGGTGACCGTGACCTCGATGCGCCGGATCTGGCTGACCATGCTCTCGATGCGCGCATCACCGCTGGCGCGCAGGAAGTACTGCCCCACCCGCTTGCGCAGGTTGCGCGCCTTGCCCACGTACAGCAGCTCGCCCGCACCACCAAACATGCGGTACACCCCGGGCTGCGTGGTGAGCTGCTGCAGGAAGCTGCGTGAATCAAAGTGTTCGGCGACGGGCATGGCCGGGCAGGATCAGGGCACAGTCAGCAGTGAGCGGGCAGGAAGTGTAAGACCTGCGCGTACCTGCGGCACGGGCCTGTCATGTTTTTCATCAAAGTATCGCGGTAGTTTCATCTGGGCTCTCTACGGTGCGTGGGTGATTTTTTCAGCCACCACCTGATTGGGGAGTCCACCGTGAGCCATCATCCCGTAGAAGACAGCAACACTTCCAGCAATCCCAGTTTCCAGTCCGTACTCGATACCCTGGTGAGCCGCCGCAGCGTACTGCGCAGCGGCGCCACCGTTGCCACCCTGAGCGCCGCAACGGGCCTGAGCCTGCTCGGCAGCGGCTGCAGCAGCAGCGACAGCAACCCGCTCACCGGCAGCGGCGTGATGCTGCCCGCCAGGCTGGGGTTTGAAGCGGTTGCCAAGAGCCTGGAAGATCGCGTCACCCTGCCCGCCGGCTATTCGGCGCGCGTGCTGTTTGCCCTGGGCGACCCGCTGGTGGACGGCATCGCCGAATACGCCAACGACGGCTCCGACGACGGCAACTGGGACCGGCGCGCCGGCGATCACCACGACGCCATGGCCTATTACCCCTTCCCCAAGGGCAGCGGCAGTTCCAGCGAAGGCCTGCTGGCCATCAACCATGAGGCGCTGACCGATGATTATCTGCACGTGGCCGGGCCCACCGATACCGCCGGCGTGCGGCCCCTGGCGGAGGTCGTCAAGGAACAGTTTGCCCACGGCGTGGCCGTCATCAAGGTCCGGCAGGAGGGCGGCGTCTGGAGCGTGGACCGCAGCGCCAGCCAGAACAAGCGCTGGCATGTGAACAGCGAGATGCAGATCAGCGGCCCGGCCCGTGGCTCGGCCCTGCTGACCACCCAGCTCTCGCCGATGGGTGACGTGAGCTTTGGCACGCTCAACAATTGCGGCCACGGCTATACGCCCTGGGGCACGTATCTGTCGGGCGAGGAAAACTGGTTTGCCTACTTCAAGCTCGACGACAGCGCCAGCGATAGCCCCGAGCTGACACGCTATGGCATCGTTTCCACCCGCACCGGCTTCAACTACCGCGGCTGGGATACGCCAACCGACGGTGGCAACCTGCAGAAACGCTTCAATGCCTCCCGTACCGGCGCCAGCGCCGCAGAGGACTTCCGCAACGAGCCCAACCACTTCGGCTACTGCGTGGAGATCGACCCCTACGACCCCAGCGTCACACCCAAGAAGCGCACTGCCCTGGGCCGCTTCTCGCACGAGGGCGCCTGGTTTGCGCCAGCGGTCTCGGGCCAGCCGCTGGTGGTATACATGGGCGACGACGCCCGCGGCGAATACATCTACAAGTTCGTCTCGGCCGAAAACTGGAACCCCGCGGACGCCAGCGGCGGGCTGGAGATCGGCGACAAGTATCTGGACCGCGGCACCCTCTACGTGGCGAAGTTCAATGACGACAGCAGCGGCGAGTGGCTGGAACTGAGCACCACCAACCCGCTGCTGTTCGACTTCTCGGCCGCCGAGATCGCGGTTTATACCCGTCAGGCGGCCGACGCCCTGGGCGCCACCCGCATGGATCGCCCGGAATGGGGCACGGTCAGCCCGATCACCGGCGAGGTCTTCCTGACCCTCACCAACAATGTACTGAGCAACCGCCCGGTTTCGGCCGTGGACGCCGCCAACCCCCGCGCCTACACCGATACGCGCAGCGCCCAGGGCAGCTTCATCAGTGCCGCCACGCAGACCGGCAACCCGAATGGCCACATCATCCGCTGGCGCGAAGCCGGCGGCCGTGGTGATGCGCGCAGCTTCAGCTGGGATATCTTCCTGTTCGGCGCCGAGGCGGGCGCTGACACCAGCAACGTCAACGTCTCGCAGCTCACTGCGGAGAATGATTTCTCCTCGCCGGACGGACTCTGGGCCGACAGCCGCGGCATCCTGTGGATCCAGACCGACGATGGCGCCTTCACCGATGTCAGCAACTGCATGATGCTGGCCGCCATCCCCGGTACGGTCTCTGACGGCGAGGTCAAGTCCATCACCTCCACCGTGGGCACCAACAGCAAGACGGTGAATGCCCCGGTGGGCAAGGTGCTGGGCACGGATCAGCTGGCGCGCTTCCTGGTGGGTACGCCGGGCTGCGAGATCACCGGCGTGGACATGACACCGGACAACCGCACCATGTTCGTCAACGTGCAGCACCCGGGCGAACGCGGCAACCTGACCAGCTTCCAGAGCCACTGGCCGGTGGGCAGCAACGGGGCCGATGCCACCGTGGTCAACACCAGCCCGACGGCGCGGCCGCGCTCGGCCACCATCGTCATCACCCGTGACGACGGCGGCGAGATCGGCGTCTGAAGCCCGCTGCAGCAACAAAAAGCCCGCAGGCGACTGCGGGCTTTCCTGTAACGCCGCCTGGGATCAGCCCGGCGGGCGCTCCAGCAGGGCCTTGAGCCGGGCCAGGCCGCGCTCGTAATCGGCGCCGATCAGGCCGTCCAGCGCCAGCAGGAAGTAGCGGCCCATGAGGCTGCCCTTGACGTCGGTTTCATAGATCCAGTGCAGGCGTGTGGCCTGGCCGTCGGCCAGGGGCTCCAGCTCGTAGATGGACAGGTTGTCGCTGTCAAAACCGCTGAAGATCAGCTGGATGACGATGCGCCGGGGCAGCTGGCTCTCGATGATTTCCTGTGACCCGCTGCCGACGCTGGGGTTGTCGCTCTCCCACAGATGACGGGCTCCCTCCCCGCTCTCCGGACCTTCGATCCGGTAGCGCGTGCCCGGGTCCAGCTGAGCCCACGGCGACCATTCGTTGAAGCGGGAGAAGCCGTTCAACAGGGCAAAGACCGTTTCCGGCGGGGCCTGGATCTCGGTGCTGCGCGTGATGCGCGCGGTGTCCGGCAGCGCAAACCCCAGCCCCAGCAAGGCCAGCGCCAGCAGGGCGGTCCCCAGCACCAGATATTTGAGTACACGCTGCATGTTGGCTCCCGATGATGGTTATGCCGGCATCTTAAGGTGCGCGCCGGGCAACGGGAACGCCTGCAACAAAAAAGAACCCCCGGACGGGCCGGGGGTTCTGGATGCTGCGGATACGCTCAGTGGAACTGCTCTTCTTCCGTGGAGCCGCTCAGCGCCTTCACGCTGGAGCTGCCGCCCTGGATCACGGTGGTTACGTCGTCGAAGTAGCCGGCGCCCACTTCCTGCTGGTGGGACACGAAGGTGTAGCCCTTCTCGCGGGCCTTGAACTCCGGCTCCTGCACCATTTCCGTGTAGTGCTTCATGCCTTCGCCGCGGGCGTAGGCATGGGCAAACTGGAAGGTGTTGTACCAGTTGATGTGGATGCCGGCCAGCGTGATGAACTGGTACTTGTAGCCCAGCGCCGACAGCTCGTCCTGGAACTTGGCGATGGTCTTGTCGTCCAGGTTCTTCTTCCAGTTGAAGCTGGGCGAGCAGTTGTAGGACAGCAGCTTGCCCGGGCAGGCCTTGTGCACGGCCTGCGCGAATTCGCGCGCAAAGCCCAGGTCCGGCGTGCCGGTCTCGCACCACACCAGGTCGGCGTAGGGCGCGTAGGCCACACCGCGGGAGATGGCCTGCTCGAGGCCGTTCTTGACGCGGTAGAAACCTTCCGAGGTGCGCTCGCCGGTGACAAAGGGCTTGTCGTTGGCATCGTGATCGGAGGTCAGCAGGTTGGCGGCCTCGGCGTCGGTACGGGCGAGCACGATGGTCGGCACGCCCATGACGTCGGCGGCGAAGCGTGCGGCAGTGAGCTTCTCGATCGCTTCCTGCGTCGGCACCAGCACCTTGCCACCCATGTGGCCGCACTTCTTCACGGCCGCGAGCTGGTCTTCGAAGTGCACCCCGGCGGCGCCGGCGGTGATCATGTTCTTCATCAGCTCGAAGGCGTTGAGCACGCCGCCGAAACCGGCTTCGGCATCCGCCACGACCGGCAGGAAAAAGTCCACGTATTCCTTGGAGCCCGGCTCGATGCCGCGCGACCACTGAATCTCGTCGGCGCGCTTGAAAGTGTTGTTGATGCGGCGGACCATGGTCGGTACCGAGTCATACGCGTACAGCGACTGGTCAGGGTACATGGTTTCGGAGGTGTTGCCATCAGCCGCGACCTGCCAGCCGGACAGGTACACGGCTTCCAGACCGGCCTTGGCCTGCTGCATGGCCTGGCCCGCGGTGATGGCGCCAAAGGCGTTGACATAGCCCTTCTTGGCCTCGCCGTTGACCAGCTTCCAGAGCTTTTCCGCGCCGCGCTTGGCGAGTGTGTGCTCGATCTGGACGCTGCCACGCAGACGCACGACGTCGGCGGCGGAATAGGCGCGCTTGACGCTCTTCCAGCGGGGATTGGTCGCCCAGTCTTTCTCAAGGGCCTTGATTTGCTCTTCGCGGGTCATTGCAGCGGTTCCTCTCGGGGTAAATGACAAAGAAGTACTAAAAGGGTGCTCAGTTCAGGTAACGGTAGCCGGGCAAGGTCAGGAAGTCCTCGCAGGTCGGCGCCGTGGACATGCGCGCCATCAGGCCGGCGGCCTCGATCATGCGGCTGGCGTAGTAGCGCGCGTCACCCATCTGCTTGCGGATGCCGGCCAGTTCCTCGTCCAGAATCTGCAGGATCAGGGCGGGCGTCACGGTGCGGCCGTCCGCCAGCCGGGTGCCGTAGTGCTGCCACTGCCAGACCTGGGTGCGGCTGATCTCGGCGGTGGCAGCATCTTCCATGAGGTTGTGCAGGGGCACGCAGCCGTTGCCGTTGATCCAGGCCTCGGTGTACTGCACGCCCACGTTGATGTTGTTGCGCAGGCCGGCCTCGGTGATCTGGCCCTCCGGCTTCTTCAGCAGGTCGGCGGCCTTGATGCCGTAGTTGAACTGCTTGTGCACCTGGTTGGGCGTGGGCATGTGGGTGTCGAAGACCTTCATGGCCACCGGCACCAGGCCCGGATGCGCCACCCAGGTGCCGTCATGACCATTCTTGACCTCGCGCAGCTTGTCGGCGGCGACCTTGGCGAAGATCTCTTCGTTCTTTGCCGGATCCTTGGTGGGGATGAACGCGGCCATGCCGCCCATGGCGAAGGCGCCGCGCTTGTGGCAGGTCTTGACCAGCAGTTCCGTGTACGCCCGCATGAACGGTGCGGTCATGGCAACGGAGGCGCGGTCCGGCAGGACAAACTCCCCGCCGGCGTCGCGGAAGTACTTAATGATGCTGAACAGGTAGTCCCAGCGGCCGGCGTTCAGGCCCGAGGCGTGGTCGCGCAGTTCGTAGAGGATCTCGTCCATCTCGAAGGCTGCCGGGATGGTCTCGATCAGCACAGTGGCCCTGACGGTGCCCTGGCCCAGTCCCAGGTAGTCCTGCGCGAAGACGAACACATCGTTCCAGAGACGGGCTTCGAGGTGGCTTTCCATCTTGGGCAGGTAGTAGTACGGTCCCTGCCCATTGAGCACCAGCTGCTTGGCAACATGGAAGAAGTGCAGGCCGAAGTCCACCAGCGCACCGACGGCCGGTTCGCCGTTGACCAGCAGGTGCTTTTCCTGCATGTGCCAGCCACGGGGGCGGGCCACCACGACGGCGAGCGGCGCGTCCGTGCGGAGCCGGTACTCCTTGCCCTCGTTCGAGGTGTAGCTGAGGGTGCCTTGGGCGGCGTCGCGGAGGTTCAGGATGGCGTCGATGACGTTGCCCCAGGTGGGGGTGCTGGCATCCTCGAGGTCCGCGAGCCACACCTTGGCGCCGGAGTTCAGTGCATTGATGGCCATCTTCGCCGGCGAGGCCGGCCCGGTCATCTCGACCCTGCGGTCCTGCAAGGCGGCCGGGGCGGGCGCAACCTTCCAGTCGCCGTCGCGCACGTCCTTGGTCTCCGGCAGGAAGTCCAGCTTGCCGGTCTCCGCGACGCGCTGCCGCTTGGCGGCGCGGGCCTGCAGGAGTTCGTTGCGCGTGCCGGCGAAGCGGTTGTGCAGTTCCTCCACGAAGGCAAGGGCCTTGGGGGTGAGGATTTCCTCCGCGCGGTCGATGGGCCGGGGGTCTGTGACAGTGATGGCCATTTCTGGTCCTTTCCTTGTGCTGGAGTCAGGCGGTGAATCAGGCGCTGGCCAGGGCGGCAACGGGAGCCGCAGTGTCCGGTTCCGCTGAAGTTGCCACGTTTGCAGCGTGGGCGGCAGCGGCAACTGCGGAGGCAACATCGGCGGCCACATGCGGATCAAAGACGCTGGGGAT
>JBKHXN010000004.1:0-20248 GCA_046565985.1 Gammaproteobacteria bacterium | reverse complement strand
CCGCGCCGGCCTCCGCGCAGATCGCGGATGAGAATGTGGTGCTGGTGGAAAAGGGTACGCACCGCCTGTTCCGCGAAGGTGAGCGGGTGGAGCGCGTCGCCATCGGCGACGCCAGTATCGCCGACGTGCGGATTCTCAATCGCCGCGAAATGCTTATCACCGGCAAGGACCTGGGCGTCACCAGCCTGCTGGTGTGGCAGGACCGCAACGCGCCGCCACGCGAGTACCGGGTGCGGGTCAGCGCGGTCAGGGATCCCATGCGCAGCGCCCAGCCCGATCCGGATCTGGCGAGCGCCGTGGTGGATCCGGGCACCAGCCTCGAAGGCCGGCTGCCCAATCTGCTCGCGCACCGCCGCGCCAAGATCGCGGCCCAGGCCGGCGCCAGCGGCCCGGTGGCCGATACCAGTCAGATCACGCTCGAAACCCAGGTGCTCACCGAGGTCAAGATCGCCGAGGTCCGGCGCAGCACCCTGCAGCAGTTTGGCCTCAACGCCCTGAAGAGCTCGGCGAGCACCATCGCCGGGATCTCCACGCCCGGCACCTTTGCCGGCAACGCCGTGCAGGCGCCGCTGCAGAACGCCTACAACGTGGTGGTGGGAGATCCCTCGCGCGGCATTCTGGGCATTCTCAGCCTGCTGGAACAGAAAGGTCTGGCGCGCACTCTCGCCGAGCCCACGCTGCTCGCTACCAGCGGCCAGACGGCCACCTATCTGGTGGGCGGTGAGTTCCCGGTGCCGGTCAGTCAGGGCGGCCGTTCCGGCGGCGGCATCACCGTGGAGTACAAGGAATTCGGCGTGCGCCTGGGCATCTCGCCCACCATCCTGTCGCGCGACCGCATCGCCCTCAAGGTGGCGCCCGAGGTCAGCGACCTGGACTTCAGCGCCGGTATCCAGATCGGCGGGGTTGCGGTTCCGGCACTGGCGGTGCGTCGTACCGACACCACGGTGGAGCTCGGCGACGGCGAGAGCTTCGTCATCTCCGGCCTGGTCAGCAGCCAGAGCAACGACGCGGTGAACAAGGTTCCCTGGCTGGGCGATATCCCGGTACTCGGTGCTTTCTTCCGCAGCGCGGTGCGCAGCAAGGAAGAGCGCGAGCTGATCATGGTGGTCACGCCCTACCTGGTGAAGCCGCTGGCGCGCGAGGCGCGCCTGCCGCCAGTGCCCGGCCAGCGTCTGGACGAACGCGATCCCAACATGGCGGAGACCATTTTCCTGGAAAGCGGCAATTTCAACACCGGCTTCGGGCGCTGAGGACAGATGAAAATACAGGCCGTTGTTGTCAGCGAAGACCCCGTCTATCTCAACTGGTTGCAGAATGCCCTGCCGGGCGCCAGCCTGGTGCAACAGGCGGCGCAGGATGGTGATGAGCTGATCCGCCACGTCCAGGCGCTGGAGCGGACCGATGTGGTGTTCTTCCAGTTTGATCCCGGCCAGGCCGAGGACCGCACCCGGATGATCGAGCGCTTCGTGGATCGCATGCCGGACATCCTCGCGGTGGCGATCGGTCCGGATCCGGCGCCGGAGCTGGTGCTGGGCGCCATGCGCGCCGGCGCGCGGGATTTCTTCATCCTGCGCCGCGACGAGGCCAACGTCGCGCCGGCGCTCAACAAGCTCCTGCGCCGCAGTGCCCAGGCCGGGCATGCCGGGGTGGCGGGTGCGCTGGGCAAGCTTTATTCGGTGGTCGCCGCCCATCCGCAGCAGAGCATCGCTTTCATGGCCGTGCACCTGGCGCTTGCCTGCCTGAGCAATCTCAAGCGCCCGGGTGAGCGCGTGCTGCTGCTCGATGCCGCCACGCCTGCCGGAGCCGGGCCGATCTTTCTCAACATCAACCAGACCTACAGTGTCTTTGATGCCGTCAACGATGCGGACCGCTGCGACCAGACACTGGTGGAGACCGCCTTCTCCAAGCACAGCTCGGGCCTGTACGTGCTGAGCCTGCCCGAGGACCTGATCGGCCCCGGCCAGTTCGATCCGGATGAATTCCTCAAGCTCATCGAGGTACTGATGGGGCTGTTCGCGGTCATCGTGGTATCCATGGACGGTCATCTGCCGATCCCGGTACTCACGGGCGTGATCGGCAAGGCTGACCGCACGCTGCTGACCACCGACCAGTCCATCATGCGATCGCGTCAGAGCAAGTACCTGATGCGCGCCCTGCGGCTGGACAATTGCGAGCTGGACCGCACCGCGCTGATCGTGGACGACTACCACAAGCGTCGCGGGCTGGAGCCGGAGGGGATGGCCGAGCGCCTGGACCTGCCGCTGATCGGCACGCTCTCCAGCAAGGTGATCAACCGCGTGCAGGCCATGAACTCGGGCGAACCGATGTTCGTGGTGGCGCCGACCGATCCCTACTGCACCCAGATCACCCAGCTGGCGCAGACGCTGATGGCCAGCGAGGCGCACATGCCCAAGCCCAAGCAGGGCTTCTTTGCCCGGCTGTTCAGCTGAGCGGGCGGGGCCGCGCGCTCATGAATACGCAGGACGGCCAGATTGCCCGCTTCCGCCTGTCTGATCAGTATCAGCAGCTCAAGAACAATTTCCATCGCCATCTGATCCAGCAGATCGAAGAGCGGCACATCGACCTGCTGCAGTGGGACGCCCCGCGTACCGAACGCTTCGTTTCCGAGGAGATCCGGCGCTACGTGGTGGACAATCGTCTGCCGGTGAACCAGCGCGAGTCCGAGGCGCTGGCCAAGGACGCGCGTGACGAGCTGATGGGCTATGGCCCCATCCAGAGCCTGGTGGAGGATGAAGGCGTCAACGACATCGTCGTCAACGGGCCCAACGCGGTGTTCATCGAGCGCGCGGGCCGGCTGGAGACCGCCCCGGTACGCTTCTTCAACGACGCCCACGTGATCCGCGTGATACAGCGCATCCTCGCGCCACTGGGCCGCCGCGTGGACGAGTCCACCCCCATGGTGGACGCGCGTCTGCCCGACGGCTCGCGTGTCAATGCCATCATCCCACCGATCGCGCTGGACGGGCCCTGCCTGTCGATCCGCAAGTTCCGCAAGCACGCGCTGACCGCCGCCGACCTGGTGCGCAGCGGCAGCGTCACCCAGCCCATGCTCGACTACCTGCGCCAGCGGGTGGAGCAGCGCACCAACCTGATCGTGGTGGGCGGAACGGGCTCGGGCAAGACCACCTTTCTGAATCTGCTCTCGCAGTGGGTGCCGCAGGGTGAGCGCCTGATCACCGTGGAGGATGCGGCGGAGCTGCGTTTCGAGCATGGCCACGTGGTGCGGCTGGAATCGCGCCCGCCCAATCTGGAAGGCGGCAATGCCGTCACCGCGCGCGACCTGGTGCGCAACGCTCTGCGCATGCGCCCGGATCGCATCATCGTCGGCGAGGTGCGTGGCGACGAGGTGCTGGACATGCTCCAGGCCATGAATACCGGTCATGACGGCTCCATGACCACCCTGCACGCCAACTCGACGCGCGATGCCCTGCATCGTCTCGAACTGCTCGCCGGCTTCGCCGGTTACAGCGGCAGCGAGGTGACGTTCCGTGGCCAGATCGCCAGCGCCATCCATCTGATGGTGCAGGTCAGCCGCCTGCCGACCGGCGAGCGCCGCGTGACCACGGTGACCGAGGTGCAGGGGCTCAAGGGCTCGGAACTGCTGATGAAGGACCTGTTCATCTATGACCTGCCCAGCGGCCAGCATCTGGATCTGCGAGGGGTGACATGAACCCGCTGATGATCGTCATCGGCCTGTCGGCGCTGCTGGCGGTGGTGGCGGTCATCCTGTTCCTGCGCGCCGGCGCGCGGGAGCACGACGAGGAAATCCAGGTTCGCCTGCGCGCGGCCGGCGCCGACGAGTCGCTGGAGCCCGGCGCCTACCGCAGTCCGCGCCAGCAGATCCGCAATCCACTATTGGCCGCCGTCTGCCAGCTGCTCTGGCGCAGCGGGGTGGACGCCGAGCCGTCGGTGGTCAGCCGCTTTCTCTGGCTGGCGATCCTGCTAGTCCCGGTCCTGATCCTGGTGCTGGGCTCGGTGGCCGGGCTGGGGGTCATCGGCATCGGCGCGGTGCTGTTCTGGGCCATTCTGAGCCGCCGCGCCGCTGCGCGACGCACACTGATCATGGAACAGCTGCCTGCGTTTCTGGAAGGCATGATGCGGGTGCTCACCGCCGGCAATACGCTGGAGGAATCCATCGTCGCCACCGCGCAGGAAAGTCCAGAGCCCCTGCAGCCGCTGATGCTCAGTGTGGGCCGTCAGGTCCGTCTGGGCGCGCCGGTGGAGCTGGTGCTGATGGAAACCGGCGAGATCCACCAGATTCGCGATATCAAGGTCATGGCGCTTGCGGCCTCCATCAACCGCAAGTACGGCGGCAGCATGCGCAATATTCTCAAGAGCCTGATCCAGGCGATCCGCGCCCGCGACGTTGCCGCCCGCGAGCTGCGTGCGCTCACCGCCGAGACGCGTTTCTCGGCCATCATCCTGTCCATCCTGCCGGTCGGGCTGTCGATCTACGTTTACCTGCAGAACCCCGGTTATTACACCGAGATCATCGCCGATCCGACCGGCAAGACCATGCTGCTGGTTTCGCTGAGCATGCAGATCCTCGGCATTCTGGTGCTGATCAAGATGATGCGCTCCACCGGAGAGGCACCATGAGTGCGGCGCTGTTTGCCGTGCTGCTGGCGGCCACCCTGATCACCGCCGGCGTGGCGTTGTGGCTGATCTTCAAGGTGGTGCAGCAGGGGCGCAACGTGGAGAAGATCCAGAACCGCCTGATCCCCGGCCAGATGGAGTCCGACGAATTCGCCGCGCTGCAGGACCGGCCGCTGCTGCTCAACCTGGCGCGCGGCGGCAAGCGCATCGAGGGCTGGGTGGACCCGGAGAACGAAAGCCAGCGTCTGCTCGTGCAGGCCGGCTGGCGTTCCGCCGAGGCGCATCTGATGTGGTACGCCTTCCAGTTCAGCATCCCGCTGCTGGGTGGCGTGGCGATCCTGCTGTTCTGGCTCTCCGGCGGCGCCGACGGCCAGTGGCTGATGATTCCCATGCTGCTGTTCATCCTGCTCGCCGTCTCGGTGCTGGTGCCGCGCTGGCTGCTGCGCAACATTGCCGGCTCACGACGCACGGCGATCAAGCAGGAAGTCCCACTGTTCATCCACCTGCTGATCCTGCTGTTCGAGGCGGGTCTTTCCACGCGACAGGCATTGAGCAGCCTGGTCCGCGAGGGTGGGGACGTGCTGCCCCAACTGGGGCGGGAGATCGCCATCCTGCTGCGCAGCCTGGAGGCGGGCGCCGATACCGGCGAGGTGCTGAAGAATCTGGCCGATGTGATGGAGGTGGAGGATCTCAGCTCGGTCCTCGCGGTGCTGCGCCAGATCGAGCGCTACGGCGGTGAGATCCGCCAGCCGCTGCTCGAAACCCTGGCCGTGCTCGAAGAGCGGCGCAGCCTGGATCTGCGTGAGCGGGTCAATCTCATGTCCGGCCGCATGACCGTGGTGATGGTGCTGTTCTTCTTTCCCGCGCTGCTGATCTTCGTCGCCGGCCCGGCTTTCATGTCGATCATCAGGGCTCTGGGCAATGTGGGTAGTTAAACAATAAAGTGATTTATTTTAATAAAAAATCACATATTATTGGATGGCTGCTGATCCTCCTGGGCAGTGCCTGTGCCGTGCCCGCGCGCCTGGACGGCCCGCCGCGTCCGCCGCGCGAGAAGCTGGCCGCGCCCGAGGCCGCCGTGCCGGCCAGTCCTGAGGTGCAGGCCGCCCGTGCGGAAACCGATGTCATCCACACCGACCTGATCCGCAGCATGCTGGCGCAGGGCCAGTACTACGCCGCGCTGGCCCATGTGGAAGCACAGAAGGGGGCACAGCCGGTTTCGCCCGGCCTGCGCCTGCTGGAGGCCGAGGCGCGGCGCAAGCTCGGGCAGAACGCCGAGGCGGCGGCGCTCTACACCAGTCTGCTGCGCAGTTCCGAGGCCGCGCCCGCGCACCACGGGCTGGGGCTGGTCTATGCCGGTAACCAGCAGCTGGGGCCCGCCGTGCAGCACCTGCAGCAGGCGGTGCGGCTGCGGCCCACCGAGGTGGAATTCCGTAACGACCTGGGCTATGCGCTGATGATTGCAGGCCGTTATCCGGAGGCGCTGACCCAGCTTGCCACGGCGGTGGAACTGGACCCGGACGGCAACCGCAGCCGCAATAATCTGATCCTGCTGCTGCTGGTGACCGGCGACGAGGCCCGTGCCACCCAGATGGCCCGCGACAGTGGCCTGAACGCCGCGACACTTGCCGGCTTGCGCGCACAGGCGCAAAGTCTATCCCGGGGGCTGGCGACGGTGCCGGCCTCCCCCTGATACAACGGAGTATCCATGCGCTGCCAACGATCTGTCGCAATGCTGCTGGCCTTCTGCTTCGGCGCGGGAGTTGGTGTGGCTTCGGCCGCCAATCCGGCCGGCCTGCCGCCCAATGGCGAG
Source organism: Gammaproteobacteria bacterium (assembly GCA_046565985.1). Classification (GTDB taxonomy): domain Bacteria; phylum Pseudomonadota; class Gammaproteobacteria; order Nevskiales; family Nevskiaceae; genus Polycyclovorans. Next base: position 13,818 of record JBKHXN010000004.1, on the reverse strand, counting down.
GAAACCCGCGCCTGGCTGCAGCTGCAGAAGAGCGGTAACGCCAGCCTGGGCGCACCGCGCCCCATGACCGGTGAAGTGGCGGACCAGGTGTATCGCCGCTATCTGGAGAGCTTCACGCGTCCGGTGCCCGAGGATTTCGAGCGCGAGAGTTTTGGTGCCGGCAGTGGTGGAGGTGGCGGTGGCGGCGGCCAGTAAGCGGCTGATCGCGCCGCCGCGCCCTCAGCGTGGCGTGGCCGCGGTGTTTGCGGCCGGTGGCATCGTGGCCGGGATCGCCGCGCTGGGCTTTGCCCTGGATCTGGGCCGGCTGTACTACACGCAGCGCTCGCTGCAGCGCATGACCAATCTTGCCGCACTGGACGCCGCGCGCGTCACCGGCGGCTGTCTCGCGCTGCCGGTGGATCCGCAGCAGACCGCTTTCAACGAAGCGCGTGACGCCGTCGAGCGCAACGGCGGCGACGCCAGCTGGGTGCTCTCGGAGAACGTGCAGATCGGCCGGCGCACGGTGGTGGACGGTATCCGCTACTTTGAAGCCACCACCGGCGGGGTCAAGCACAGCGCCGTGCAGGTGCGCCTGCAACGCCCCATGCCCACGCGCCTGATCCCGCTGCCCGGTGGCACCGGCAGTGGCCAGCTCATTGCGGTGGCCGCGGCGGAATCCCGCCCTCAGGCCAGCGTCTCGGTGGGCACTGGCATGGCATCCTTTGATCCGCTGCTGCTCAACAATTTCTTTGACCAGGCCTTCAACGACGGTGACGGCGTGAACCTGGACGCAATCACCTACCAGAACCTGTTCAACGCCGAGATCCGCATCGGCGATTTCGTCGATGCCCAGGTCAGTGGCGGCAGTGCCGGTGAAGTGCTGCGTGACACGATCACCGTGCCGGGCTTCCTGCGCGCCATCGCCGATGCTCTGGGCGCGGCCGGCAACAGCGCCGCCGCCGCCGCGGCCGATGCGCTGGCCGACGGTGCGGATACCGCCCTGACCCTAGTGCCCGCCGAGATTCTCGGCATCGAGGAAGGGTTTGAGGACCCGGCCACCCAGGCGCTGGTGAACGTGGGGCAGATCATCAATGCCGCCGCGCAGGCGGTGGCCACGGGGGTGCTCAATCTCCCCATTGCCCTGCCACCGCCGCTGCCGGACGCGACCGCCCAGGTCAACATCCGCGAGCCCTCGCGGTCCGCCGTGCTCACCCCGGGTGGGCCCATGTCGCCCGGCGACGAAAACTTTGCCCGCAATACCCAGGTCGTGGTGGAGGGGCAGGCACCGCTCACGGTCAATGTGCTGGGCCTGACCTCGGTGCAGCTGCCCTTCTTCGTCCAGGGCGCACAGGCCACGGCCGAGGTGGATGACATCGCCTGCGCGCGGCGTGGCCAGGAGAACGACATCGTCACCGTCGGCGCGCGTTCCAGCATCACCCGCTTCGGCGTGGGGGAGTTTGACAACCCCAACGCGCCCAACCCCTCGCCGCAGCCCTCGACGATTCTCGATACCAACAGCACCGTGACCGTCACCAACGCCCTGGGTGTGGAAGTCACCGTGCCGGTGCGGGTGGTGGCGACCGGATCGGGCTATGGCAATCTGGGCAGCAACCAGAACCAGGAACTGATCTACGAAGGCCCCTTTGATGGCGTGGACGATACCCAGCGCCTGGGTACGCCGCCGCCCAGCGCCATCGCCGCCGGCATGGCCGAGGCGCTGAGCGATCTGGAAGTGGATGTAGAGGCCACCGTGATCGGTCCTCTGGACCCGCTGCTTCAGCCCTTGGTAGACGAAGAGATCGCCGAGCTGGAAGCGGCTGTTGACCAGGCTCTGACCGATGCCATCAACAGCCAGTTCCCGTCCCGCATGGATGCGGTGCTCAATGCGGCCTCGCCGCTGGGCCTCACCCTGGGCGGTGCCGATATAACGGTCCACAGCGTTCTCGCCTCCCCGCCGCGACTGTTCACGCGCTGATCGGATGACCACCGGCTGGAGGGAGCGCTGGCAGTTGCGTCGCCTGACGCTGGGTCTTGCGCTGGTCTGCCTGCTGGCGCTGGGCTATGCCGCCACCGGCAATCTGCTCACCGCCCAGCGTCTGCAGGGGCGGCTGGACCTGGAAAACACGCTCGGTCATGCCCAGCGGCAGCTCCTGCCCGCGCTGCGTGAGCAGCACCTGCCCGCGCTGCGCGAGGCGGTGCGCGAGCTCTACGGCCGTCGCAGTCTGGGCATCCGCTATCTGCGGGTGCGCGACCGCAGCGGGGTAGTGCTGGCGGAGATCGGCCAGTGGCAGACGCTCGATCTGCCGCTGCTGCCCGCCGACGCGGACCAGGCCATTCAGCAGTGGCTCTACCGGCTCAGTGGCGTCACCGGCCGCGGCCGCGTGCTGCACGAGGATCAGCTGCTGGGCAGCTTCGACTACGCCATCAGCACCACGCTGCGCGCGGAGGTGCAGGACGCGGCGGTCGCGCGGCTGCGCCAGTCCGGCTGGCTGGGCCTCGCCGCTACCCTGGTGCTGCTGTTGCTGATGGTGCTGCTGTGGCGGCTGCGGGGCCCGCTGGTGGCAAGCGAGCGCTGGGTCGAGCGCCTGGACCCTCCGGCCATCCGGCCGCCCGGCTTCGATTACACCGCGCTGCAGGATCCCGAGATGCCGCGCGAAACCCTGCTGCTGGCCCTGCGCCAGCGGGTAGGCACCGCGCTGGACCAGCTCCAGTACGGCCTGATTCTCACCGACCGCGAGGCACGGGTGCAATTCATGAACCAGACCGCCGAACGGCTCACCGGCTGGAAGCTCGCCGATGCCCACCAGCGCGTGGTTTACAGCGTTTTCCACGCCGAGGATGCGCAGGGCGAGGCACGCATCACCGCTGCCGAGCAGGTGCTGGCCAGCGGCACCCAGGTACTGCCCGTGGATTGCCAGCTCAAGGCCCGCGACGGGGGTCTGCGTCCGATCGAGATGATGGCCTGCCTGATGCCCAGCGCCGAGATCGGGCCGGACGGTGCGGCGATGATCTTCCGCGACACCAGTGAGCAGCAGACCTACCTGCAGCAGCTTGCCCGGCAGTCGCGCGCCTCCCAGGCGGTGGTGGACCACCTGGACGAGGGCCTGCTGACCACTGATCCCGCCGGTGTCATCCGCTTTGCCAACAGCCGCGCCCAGCACATGTTCGGCTACACCCGCGAAGAGCTGGTCGGCACCAGCGTTACCCGCCTCATGCCGGCGCCCTTCCTGAATACGCCAGGTCTGCGCCTGTCCGATTACTCCGGGGCGCGCCGCGCCAGCGGGCTGCCCAAGGTCGTGGGCTGGCGCAAGGATGCCACCACCTTCCCGGTGGAGCTGAACGTACAGCCCATGTCCGTGGACGGCGAGAACGGCCTGGTGGTGCTCATACGGGACATCAGCGAGCGCCTGGCGGGGGAGAGTCTCGCCTCCCGTCTGGGCCGGCTGCTCGACAGTGCCGTGGAAGAGGTCTACATCTTCAACGCACAGACGCTGCAGTTCCTCGAGATCAACCGCGGGGCGCGCCGCAACCTGGGCTACAGCGAAGAGCAGCTGCGGAGGATGACCCCGCTGTCGATCAGCAGCGGCATCACCGCCGAGCAGTTCCAGGCGCTGCTCAACCAATTGCGCAACGGTCAGGTCGATCATCTCAGCTATCGGGCGCAGCATCGGCGTGCGGATGGTACCGAATACCCGGTGGAAGTCCGCCTGAACTATTCGCGTGACGAGGAGCCGCCGGTTTTCATGGCCATGGTCGTGGATATCACCGAGCGGCTCGCCGCAGAGGAGAATCTCGAGCGTCTGGCGCACCGCGACCCGCTGACCGGCCTGCCCAACCGTTCCATGCTGTTCGACCGGCTGCGCCAGGCCCTGGCGGTGGCCGTGCGCAACGGCCGTCAGGTGGCGGTGCTGTTCATCGACCTTGACGGCTTCAAGAAGATCAATGACCAGCACGGCCACGAAGTAGGTGACCAGGTGCTGCAGCGCGTCGCCAATCGGCTGCAGGACATGCTGCGTGCCACCGACACGGTCGCGCGCCTGGGTGGTGATGAGTTCGTGATCATCGCCCCGGGCCTGCGCGGCGTGGAGGACGCCGAGATCCTCGCCGACAAGATCCTAGAGCGCTTCCGCGAGGCACTGGACCTGCCGGGGCTGGATATCGTGATCTCCCCCAGCATCGGCATCGCGGTCTATCCGCTGGACGAGAGCAATCCGGAGAATCTCATCCGCCACGCCGACGGCGCGATGTACCAGGCCAAGCAGTCCGGACGCGGCCAATACCGCCTGTTCAGTTCCGAGATCTCGCCCGAGCGCCAGCGCAAGCTCGAACTGGAGCGCGAGCTGCACGCCGCGGTGGCACTCAACCAGTTCAACCTGCTGCTCAGCCCGGTGATGAACGTCCCGACCGGCCAGGCCTGCGCCGGGCTGGCCAGCATCTGGTGGGAGCACCTGCGCCACGGCCGGGTGGAGGCGCCGGAGGTGCTCAGCGCCGCCACCCGTACCGGCATGCTGGGCGATATCGAGCTCTGGCAGATCGCGGCCGTGTGTTCGCAGATCCGCCACGCCCAGAACAACAAGATTCCGGTGCTGCCGGTGTTTGCCGATGTCTCGGGATGGCAGTTGCGCGACGCCGAATTCGCCGCGTATCTGCTGCACCTGCTGGAGCGCTTCAAGGTGCCACCGGCGCGTCTGGTGATGGTGCTGGGGCGTGACGGCCTGGGCGAGGCACAGGGCGCGCCAGCGGAGACGCTGAACACCCTCAAGCGTCTGGGCGTGCGCTTTGCGCTGCGTGACCTGCCGCTGGACGCCAGTCTGCCGGAGGCCAGCGGCCCCATACCGATCCACGCCGTGCTGCTCAGCCCGGCATTCGCCGAGCAGCTGGGTGAAGAGGAGATCCGTGAGGGCCTGCGCCGCCAGTTTGCCCAGGCGCAGAAACAGGGCATGCCGCTGATCGCCCGCGGGGTGGTCACGCCCGAACAGCAGAAAGCCCTGGCCGCGCTGGGGTGCAGCCTGATGTCGGGCGAGCTGTTTGCCGAGGGCCTGCCGCTGACCGAGGCCCGCCGCTGGCTGGCCAGGCACAAGGCAGTGCCGCTGTTCTAGCCTTGTTCTGGCCGTGTGCGTGACCAGGCCAGTGCCAGCCGCGCAAAGGCCGCCGGGGGCACCACCTCGGCACGCGCGCCCGGGTCCACATCGCAGGCGGCGATCTGGGCCGCGCTGAGCAGTGGCTTGAGCGCATTGGACAGGCGCTTGCGCCGCTGCGAGAAAGCCGCTGCGACCAGCCGGTCGAAATCACCCCAGTCGTGCACCGTGAAATCCGGCGTGCGCGGCCGCAGCCGGACTACTGCCGAGGTGACCTGCGGAGCGGGGCGAAAGGCGCCGGCGCCGACGGCGAACAGGCTCACCGCCTCGGCGCGCGCCGCGATCGCCACGCTCAGGCGCCCGTAGGCGTCCTCGCCCGGTCCGGCGCAGATGCGCTCCACGACTTCTTTCTGCAGCATGAAGTGCATGTCGCGAATCTGCCCGGCAAAGCCGAGCAGATGGAACAGCAGCGGCGTCGAGATGTTGTAGGGCAGGTTGCCGATCAGGCGCAGCGGCCCGGGGTGGCGCAGAAACCGGCCATAGTCCAGCGTCAGCGCGTCGGCCTGGGTGATGCGCAGGCCCGGCGCCTCGCCGCAGGCCTTGAGCAGCAGCGGGATCACGTCACGGTCGATCTCCACCACGTCGAGCTCGCCGGCCGCGGCCAGCAGGGGCACGGTGAGCGCGCCCAGGCCGGGCCCGATCTCCACCAGGTTCTCGCCCGGCCGTGGCGCCACCGCGCGCAGGATGCGGGCGATGACCTGGGCATCGTGCAGGAAGTTCTGGCCGAAGCGTTTCTTCGCCTGGTGGGCCGTCATCGCCCGCCCAGGTCCAGCGCCAGCTGCAGCGCGGCGCGCAGGCTGCCGGCTTGCGCCCGGCCGCTGCCGGCCAGCTCCAGCGCCGTACCGTGATCCACCGAGGTGCGCAGGATGGGCAGGCCCAGGGTGAGATTCACCGCCTCGCCGAAGCCGGCGTACTTGAGCACCGGCAGGCCCTGGTCGTGGTACATGGCGAGCACGGCGTCGGCGCCTTCCAGGCGTTGCGGCAGGAACAGGGTATCGGCCGGCAGGGGGCCGCTCAGACGCAGGCCCTGGGCCCGCAGTGCCTCGCAAACGGGCTGGATGATGTCCAGTTCCTCGCGCCCCAGGTGACCGCCCTCTCCGGCGTGCGGGTTGAGTCCGCAGACCAGGATGTGGGGCGCGGCCAGCCCGAAGCGCCGGCGCAGGTCAGCGTCCAGCACCCGCAGCACGGCGTCCAGGTGCGGGGCGCTGAGTGCCTGTGGGACTGCGGCCAGCGGCAGGTGGGTGGTGGCCAGCGCCACGCGCAGCCGTCCGGCCAGCAGCATCATCACCGGCGTGGGCGCGGCGCACAGCTCGGCAAGGAACTCGGTATGGCCGCTGAAAGCGATGCCGGCGTCGTTGATGACACTCTTCTGCACCGGGCCGGTGACCAGCGCCTGTGCGCGGCCGTCCAGACAGGCGCGGGCGGCCAGGCGCAGGGTCTGCAGCACGTAGCCGGCGTTGCGCGGGTCGAGCCGTCCGGGTGTTGCGTGCTGCGCCAGCGCCACCGGCAGCACGCCCAGATGACCGGGCCGGTGAGCGGCCACGGGCGCGTCCAGGTCCGCCTCGATGATCCGCAGCGGCAAGCCGAGCTGCCGTGCGCGGGCCTCCAGCAGTGTCGGGTCGCAGACCGCCACCAGCTCGGCGGGCCAGGTCTGCTGGGCCAGGCCGATCAGCAGGTCAGGGCCGACGCCCGCCGGCTCGCCGGGGGTGATCAGCAGGCGCAGGGTTCCGGCGCGCGGCCGGGTGGTCCCGCGCGATTCAGCCCTGGGCTGCGTCGGAATCGGCCTGGAGACGGTATTCAATGTAGGCCTCGTCGCGCAGCCGGCGCAGCCAGACCTCGTATTCCTCGGTGGCCTTGCGGTTCTGGATCGCCGCCTGGGCCCGGGCCCGGCGCGCCTCCACGGTCACGTCGCGCGTGCGCCGTTCCAGCAGCTGGGCAATGTGCCAGCCGAACTGGCTGCGGAACGGCGCGCTGATCTCGCCTGGGTCGAGCGCGTCGAGCTGCATCTGGAATTCGGGGACGAAGACTCCGGGCGGCTGGAAGCCGAGATCGCCACCGTTGTTCTTGGAGCCCGGATCGTCGGAATACTGAGCGGCCAGGGTTTCGATCTTCTCGCCCTTGAGCAGCCGGGCATGCAGGTCGCGCGCCAGCAACCGGGCCTGGTCTTCGTTACGAACCGCATTGGTCTGGATCAGCAGATGCCGGGCACGGGTCTCGGTGACCTGCTGGCGCGGATCGCCGCCACGCACGCCGGCGAGACGGATCAGGTGATAGCCGCTGCTGGCCTCCAGCACCGGGCTGACCGCGCCCTCGGCGAGCTTGGCCGCGGCGTTGGCGAACAGCGTGGGCAGGGCGTCGGCGCGGCGCCAGTCGAGATCACCGCCGGACAGGGCCTGCTGGCCGTCGGAGCTGGCGATCGCCACCTGGGCAAAATCCTGGCCATCGTCCACGATCCGCCGGCGCAGCTGCTCGATGCGCTTGCGTGCGGCGGCGCGCTGCTCGGCGGTGGCGCCGTCGGGCAGCGCCACCAGGATATGCGACAGCCGGTATTCCAGGTCCGGATTCACCGGCTGGCTGGCCAGGAACAGGTCAATGTCCTGTTCGGTGACGATCACGCGGCTCTCCACCTCGCGCTGGCGGATGCGCGTGATCAGCACCTCGTCGCGTACCTGTTCGCGCACGGTGAGAAAGTCAGTGCCGTCGCGGCGCAGCTCCTCGGCGAACTGGGCGAGGCTCATGCCGTTCTGGCGGGCGATATTGGTCAGCACCTCGTTGAGCTCGCGGTCGTCCACCCGGATGCCGGCCTGGGCGGCGCGCTGGGTCTGCAGGCGCACCAGCAGCAGGCGCTCCAGCACCTGCGGGCGCAGTGCCGATTCCGGCGGCATGGCCAGCCCGCGGGCACGGATCTGCTGCTGGGCGAGTTCCATCGCCTGATCGAGCTCGCTCTGCAGGACCACGCCGTCATTGACCACGGCGATGATGCGGTCCAGCGGCTGGGCGGCCGCAACACCGGATACGGACAGGGACACCAGGAGGAACAGGGCGCTCAGCGCGCGCGACAGCGGACAGGTCATGGCGGGTGATCGGCAGGGCAGGGGAAACCCGCGAAGGGTATCACGGTGCCGCCTCGTCCGAGGCCTGCAGCGGCAGCAGGCCGCTCAGCGTATTGCCGATCCGTGTCAGGCCCTTGAGCTCAAGCTGCAGGTAGGCGCCGCTGTCGTACTCGCCGGCGGTGTTGGCGATGTAGCGGCGGTAGGACGCGCGCACCGCCCAGCAGCAGGTTTCGTATTCCAGCCCGCTGTAGGTGTCCAGACTGCGGTGGTCATCCAGCGAGTAGCGCACTCGGCTGGCCGCACGATAGCCGCCGAACAGCGGGAAGGAGACGGCGGCGTCGGCCTGTTCCAGCAGGGCCTCGCGGTAGCGGTAGGCCAGATCCATGCGCGTGCGGCTGCCGCGGTAGCGCAGGGTGCTGGCCACGCGCTGGAACTGGTTGCTGTCCGGGGACCACTGGGTGGAAAAGCTGCCCAGCCAGCGGCGCGACAGCCGGTAGTCGAGACTGGCGATGAATTCCGTGGCGCCCCGGTCGGGGATGGCGAAGCCCGGCAGCTCCACGCGTGGGGTGTGGAAGCGGTAGATCTGCCCCACGCTCGCCGACCAGCGCGCCAGGCCGGTCTCCGGGTCGAGCAGACGCGAGGTGGCGGCCATCGCCACGTGGTTGGCGTCGGAGATCCGGTCCTCGCCGGCAAAACGGTTGCGGGCGAACAGCTGGGTGAAGTCGAAGTCCGGCTCGCCGCTGTCAAACAGCGGCAGCATGGACTGGTCCTCGAAGGGCACGTAGAGGTACAGCATCTTCGGTTCCAGGGTCTGCAGTCCGCCGCGCCGGGTCACGCGCTCGAAGCGCAGGCCGGTTTCGGCGCTGAGGCTGGGCAGCTGGCGTTCCGGCTGGCGTTCCTCGCCGGGCAGTCCGTTGCTCAGCTGGTAGCCGGTGTAGCGGTAGTCGGCCTCGGCGCTGACGTAGGCTGCGGCACGGTCGTACTCGTAGCGCAGATACGGCTTGAGATTCACGCGCTGGCCACCGATCGAGTCCTTGCGCACGAAGTTGACGTACTCCGCCTCCAGCCCGGCGCGCGTGCCCAGCCAGGGGTTGCGCGTCAGCGCGCTGGCACGCAGCTGCGGCAGCCGACGGTAGGGCTCGTCCACCGGGGCCACGTTGCTGGCGATGGTCTGGTAATCCTGCACCAGGGCCTGCAGGCGATAGGCCGCCGGGGCCTGGTACACCAGCCGGGCGCTGCGTTCCAGGTGGGTGATGGCGGCCAGGTCCACGTTGCCGCCCAGGTCCTCGAAGTAGCGGTTGTCGCTGGCCTCGGCATAGCGCGCCTCCAGCGACAGACGGCGGTTGACCAGACCCTGGTGCAGGGCGCTGAAGTAGCTGCGCTGGGTCTCGGTCACCTGGTCGCGGTCCAGGTATTCGTAGTGGGCGTTGCCTTCGGCGCTGCCCAGCAGGTAGCGGAAGTCATTGTTGAGCTGCAGGCCGCGCTTGCTCATCTGCCGGGGGGTGAAGGTGGCGTCGTAGTTCGGCCCCAGGTTGAGGTACACCGGCCAGCGGATGTCAAAACCGGTGCGGTCCGATTCACCCATTGTGGGAAACAGCAGGCCGGTGCGGCGGCGGTCGTCGATGGGAAACTGGAAGTAGGGAATGTAGAGGATCGGCACCCCGCCGAAGCGGATGCGTGCGTGGCGCGCCGTGCCCAGCCCGTTTTCGTGGTCCAGGTGTACCCGCTGCGCCTGCAGCAGCCAGGCGCTGGAGCCCGGTGCGCAGGTGGTGTAGTCCACCCGTTCCAGTCTGGCGCCGTCATCGCGGGAGATCGTCACCGTCTCGGCGCTGCCGCGCGCCGCGCGTGAGGGCAGGGTATAGCGGGCCTGGTCGAAGCGTCCGCTCTGCGCGCCCAGGTCAAAGTCACTGCCCTGGCTGCGGATCACCAGCTCGCGGCTGCGGTAGATCAGCTCGCCGTTGACGCGGATCCTGCGCGCGTCGTCGTCGTAGTCCAGATCCTCGGCGAGAAATTCCTTGCCGTCCTGGCTCAGCCGCACGTTGCCGCGCAGCTTGGAGATGCCGTCCTGTTCCAGCGACACGTCGTCGGCGGTGAGCACCACCTGCGGATCGGGGCTGATCAGCGACAGGTCGTACTCCATGTCCAGCTGCGGGCAGACCGCCGGCTGGGCGCGCAGGCCCAGTGGCAGCAGGCAGAGACACAATAGGGCCAGACGGCTGGAGACAGGGGACACGAGGCTCGGAAAAAGCGCCAAAGCGCGCAGTATCGGCGCTCGCCTGCCAGCGCGCAATGCAGGATTTTGGGTAAGCTCGCCGGCCTATGAACCCACTTCCAGATCCCCGCGCCGCGGCGGCGCACCGCTGGGCACTGGCGGCGCTGCGCCTGCCCGACGCCCGGATGACCCCGGCCTCTGCCGACGCCAGCTTCCGCCGCTATTTCCGCATCCACGGCGACGGACGCAGCTGGGTGCTGATGGACGCCCCGCCGGAGCGCGAGGATTGCCGGCCCTTCATCCACGTCACCGGGCTCATGCAGGCCGCCGGCGTGCACGTGCCGCAGATTCACGCCCAGGATCTGGCGCAGGGCTTTCTGCTGCTGTCCGATCTCGGCCGGCAGACCTGGCTGCAGGCGCTCACGCCGGCTCATGCCGACGAGTGGTTCGGCCAGGCGCTGGAGGCGCTCCTGCGCTGGCAGCTGGCGAGCCGCCCCGGCGTGCTGCCGGCCTATGACCGCGCCCTGCTGCAGCGGGAGCTGGCGCTGTTCCCGGACTGGTTCGTCGCCCGCCACCTGCAGCGCAGCTTCAGCCGTGCCCAGCAGGCGGCGTGGTCGGCGGTCTGCGAGCACCTGGTGACCAGCGCCCTGGCCCAGCCGCAGGTCTTCGTGCACCGCGACTTCATGCCGCGCAATCTCATGGTCTCCGAACCCAACCCCGGTGTGCTGGATTACCAGGATGCGGTCCATGGCCCGATCAGTTACGACGTGATCTCGCTGTTCAAGGACGCCTTTCTGAGCTGGCCCGAAGACCGGGTACAGGGCTGGCTGCGCGACTACGCCGCGCGGGCACGCCGCGCTGGCCTGCCGGTGCCAGAGACCGGGGAATTCCTGCGCGCGGCCGACTGGATGGGCCTGCAGCGCCATCTCAAGGTACTGGGTATCTTCGCGCGCATCCGCTACCGCGACGGCAAGCCGCACTACCTGGACGATGCGCCACGCTTCATCGGCTACGTGCGCCATACCGCGGCGCGCTACCCCGAGCTGGCGGCGCTCACGGCGCTGTTCGATGAACTGGGACTGCCGGAATGAAGGCCATGATCCTCGCCGCCGGCCGGGGCGACCGCATGCGGCCGCTCACCGACACCACGCCCAAGCCCCTGCTGCTGCTGCGCGGCAAGCCGCTGATCGGTTATCACCTGGAACATCTGGCGCAGGCCGGGGTGCGCGAGGTCGTCATCAACACCGGCTGGCTGGGCGAGCAGATCGAGGCCGCGCTGGGCGATGGCAAGCGCTGGCGCCTGCGGCTGCAGTATTCGCACGAGGGCTGGCCGGCGCTGGAAACCGGAGGCGGCATTTTCAAGGCCCTGCCGCTGCTCGGGCCCGAGCCCTTTCTGGTGGTCAACGGCGATGTCTACGTGGAAGCCGACTGGCGCAGCTGGGCGCGGCGCAGCCTGGCGCGCGGTGACCTCGCGCACCTGATCCTGGTGCCCAATCCGCCGCACAACCTCAAGGGAGACTTCGGCCTGGTCGCCTCGCGGGTGGTGGAGGCCGGGGCCAGCTATACCTTCAGCGGGATTTCCCTGCTGCATCCCGAGCTGTTCGCGGGCCAGCGCGGCGGGGCCTTCAAGCTGGCGCCGCTGCTGCGCCGGGCGGTGACGCAAGGCGCCGTCACCGCCGAACTGTTCACCGGGCCATGGTCCGACGTGGGCACCCCCGAGCGCCTGCTCAGACTGGAGAAACAACGTCATGGTCAAGGTTCGTAAGGCCCAGGCGGGCAAGCTGCGCCAGGCCATCAGCGCCGGCGCCAACACCTGGTTTGCCGATGTGCCCGCCGCCCTGGGCGGCGAGGGCAGCGGCCCGGAGCCGCACGATCTGTTCGACGCCGCGCTGGGTGCCTGCACCGCGTTGACGGTATCGCTGGTCGCACAGCGCAAGCAGTGGCCGCTGGAGGACGTGCGGGTCAGCATCACCCACACCGAGACGGATGGCGAATATCGGCTGCACCGACAGGTGGAGCTGGTGGGCAGCCTCAGCGGCGAACAGCGTGAATACCTGCTGGGCATCGCCAACAAATGCCCCATCCACCGGCTGCTGCACAAGCAGATCAGCGTGGAGACGGTGCTCGAAGGCTGAGCCGGAGACCGGGCTTACTGCTCGTCGGGCTCTTCGTCCCGCGCGCGGTCTTCGGCTTCCTCGGCCTCCGCCTCCTGCAGCGCGTCCAGGCGCTGCAGAAAGGTCTTGAGGATGCGCTCGCCGATGCCTTCCTCGACCAGCTGGTGCTCGATGGCGCCGCGCAGGGCCTCGGGGTCAAAGTGCGGGTGCTCGGGGTCGCTGAGCTCGTCCACGTCGCCGCAGTGGCTGGCCCAGCGCTCGTCCACCGTCATCAGGATCAGCATGTTGGGCGTGTCCATCTCCGTGGAGATGAAGTCGAAGCGGTGCGAGACCCCGTCCCAGGTGATCCACTGCGCCTCGCGGGCATCGAGATAGGTCAGTACCGCCTCCGCGTACACGGCGGCGAACTTGCTGATTTGGCTGGGTTCGATGCGGACACTCACGGTGGCTTGCGGCTCAGGCGTGGAGTACGCCGTGCGCCTGCTGGTCGGCGTGGTAGCTGGAACGCACCATCGGCCCGCTGGCGACGTGCGAGAAACCCATCTGCTCGCCGATGATCCGCAGGCGGTCGAATTCGGCCGGCTCCACGTAGCGCGCCACGGGCAGGTGATGGCGGCTCGGCTGCAGGTACTGCCCGAGGGTGAGCATGTCCACCTGGTGCGCGCGCAGGTCGCGCATCACCTGCTCGATCTCGGCAATCTCCTCGCCCAAGCCCAGCATCAGGCCGGACTTGGTGGGGACCTCCGGGTGCAGGGCCTTGAAGCGTTCGAGCAGGTCCAGACTCCAGTCGTAGTCGGAGCCGGGCCGTGCCTGCCGGTACAGGCGCGGCACGGTTTCCAGATTGTGGTTGAAGACATCCGGCGGTGCGTCGCGGAAGATGCGCAGCGCCGGGTCCATGCGGCCACGGAAATCGGGCACCAGTACCTCGATGGTCAGCGCCGGCATCAGCGCCCGGGCCTCGCGGATGCAGGCGGCGAAGTGGGCCGCGCCGCCGTCGGGCAGGTCGTCACGGTCCACGCTGGTGATGACCACGTAGCGCAGGCCCATGTCGCGGATCGTGCGGGCGAGGTTGTGCGGTTCATCCGCATCCAGCGGCAGCGGCCGGCCGTGGGCCACGTCGCAGAACGGGCAGCGCCGGGTGCAGATGGCGCCCATGATCATGAAGGTGGCGGTCCCCTTGCCGAAGCATTCGCCGAGGTTGGGGCAGTTGGCTTCCTCGCAGACGGTATGCAGCTTGTTGGCGCGCAGCGCCTGCTTGATGCGCGCCACTTCCGGGGTGGCGGTGGACTTGGCGCGGATCCACGCCGGCTTGCGCAGGGGGG
>JBKHXN010000003.1:0-44262 GCA_046565985.1 Gammaproteobacteria bacterium | reverse complement strand
GAGGCGGGGCAGGGCACTGCGCAGCGCATGGCCACGTTCTTTACCCAGGCGGCGCTGGTGACCTTTGGCGGGGCCTATGCGGTGATGCCCTACGTCTTCCAGAACGCGGTGGAAGCCTACGCCTGGCTCAGCCCCGCGCAGATGATGGATGGCCTGGCGCTGGGCGAGAGCACGCCGGGGCCGCTGATCATGGTGGTGGCCTACATCGGCTTCATCGCCGGATGGGGCGAGCAGCTGCTGGGGCCGCAGGCGCTGCTGCTGGCGGGCGTGGCGGGCGCCCTCATCGCGACCTTCTTCACCTTTCTGCCTTCCTTCATCTTCATCCTGGCGAGCGGGCCGCTGGTGGAGCGCAGCCGCGGCCTGGAGCGATTCCACGGCCCGCTGACCGCCATCACCGCGGCCGTGGTCGGCGCCATTCTCTATCTGGCAGTCTTCTTTGCCTGGCACTGCTTCTGGCCGGGCGGCGCAGCCGGCGGCGTGGACGGTGTGGCCATGGCGCTGGCGCTGGGCGCGCTGTGGGCGCTGTACCGCAACTGGCTGGGCATGGTGCCGCTGATCGCGGTCTGTGCCCTGCTGGGCGGCGCTTACCGGCTGTTGCTGTAGCCGGACCTCAGCCGCTGTGGTGGGCGGCGGCTGCGGCCTCGGCCTCGCGGTCCTTGCCCAGGCGCCGCACGCGGACCGCCTTGATGGCGTTGGAACGGGCCTCGATGATCTCGAACTCGTACTGGCCGATGGTCATTTTCTTGCCGGATTGCGGGATGCTCTCCAGCTTTTCCAGCAGCAGGCCGTTGAGCGTCTTGGGGCCATCCAGCGGCAGCTTCCACCCCAGATTCTTGTTCAGGTTGCGCAGGGTCACGCTGCCGGAGATGCGGTAGCTGCCGTCGTTGTCGGCGTACACGTTCTTCAGCCGCGTGGCCGGGTCGGAGGTGAACTCGCCGACCACTTCCTCGAGGATGTCCTCCAGCGTCACCAGGCCCTGGATGTCGCCGTACTCGTCCACCACGAAGCCGATGCGCCGCTTCTGGTTCTGGAAGTTCAGCAGCTGCTGGTTCAGCGGCGTGCCCTCGGGGATGTAGTAGGGCTCGCGCGCCAGGTCCAGCAGGCTCTTGGCGTCCAGCTGGTTTTCCGCCGCCAGGCGCACCACGCGGCGCAGGTGCACCACGCCCTTGAGCTGCTCGATGGAGCCGTCGAACACTGGCAGCCGGGTGTGCTGGCTGTTGACGATGGTCTCCAGGATCACGTCCCAGGGCTCGGAGATGTCGATGCCGCTGATCTCGTTGCGCGGCACCATGATGTCTTCCACCGTGGCCTTTTCCAGATCCAGGATCGACAGCAGCATGGCCTGGTGGCGTTGCGGGATCATGGCCCCGGCCTCGGTCACGATGCTGCGCAGCTCCTCTGAGCTGATGCTGTGCTGCGCGGCATCCTCCGGGGTGACGCCGAACAGGCGCAGGATGCCGTTGGACAGCAGGTTGACCGCATACACCAGCGGATAGAACAGCCGCAGCATGGGCCACAGCACGTAGGCGGCGGGCAGGCCGATCTTCTCCGGGTGCAGCGCCGCCATGGTCTTGGGGGTGACCTCACCGAAGATCAGCAGCAGGAAGGTCAGCGCGCCGGTGGCGTAGGCGATGCCCTCGTCACCGAACAGGCGCAGACCGATCACCGTCGCCACCGCCGCCGCCAGCACATTGACGAAGTTGTTGCCCAGCAGGATGGTGCCGATCAGCCGGTCGGGACGGTCCAGCAGGCTCTGGGCCAGCCGTGCGCCGCGCTCGCCCTGGCGGGCGCGATGCCGCAGGCGGTAGCGGTTGAGGGTCATCAGGCCGGTTTCGGCGCTGGAGAAGAAAGCGGAGAGCGCCAGCAGCAAAAACAGCAGTGAAAACAGTGCCGTCAGGGAGAGGTTATTCAAGAAGCGCGGTCTGGGGTGGCCGGAGTAAGCGGCTAGTTAAGGAAGGACGGCGGCGGCTGTCAACAAGGCTCACATTAAGAATATTATGTAGCCCAATGTTTATGAAGAATAATTTCCAAAACCAGTTTGCTGCCGAAGTAGGCCAGCAGGAGCATAGCGTAGCTGGTCAGCGCCCAGCGCAGGGCCTGGCGGCCGCGCCAGCCATGACGCCAGCGGCCCCACAGCAGCACCCCGAACATCAGCCAGGCGGTGACCGACAGCACGGTCTTGTGGACCAGGTGCTGGGCCAGCCAGTCCTGCACAAACCACAGGCCGGACAGCAGCGCGGCCGAGAGCAGGAAAAAGCCGACCGCCACCAGCTGGAACAGCAGCTGCTCCATGGTCTGTAGCGGCGGCAGGGCGCGCATCAGCCGGGGAGATTCATGCTGGTGCAGCCAGCGTTCCTGTGCAGCCAGCAGCAGGGCCTGTACCGCCGCCAGGGTCAGCAGTCCGGCCGAGAGCAGCGACAGCAGGATGTGCGAGTGCACCTTCCAGTCGCCCGTGGCCTCGCGCAGCGGGGTGGGGACCAGGGCCGCGATCAGCGCAAACAGCCCCGCCAGCGGATAGATGGCCAGCCCCAGGGGGCGCAGCGCCAGACGGAACGAGAAGGCCCAGAGCAGCAGTGCGGACTGCCAGGCGAACAGGGACAGCGCCTCGTTGAGGCCGATGCTGAGCCCGCCCAGCTGAAAGATCTGGCCGCCCAGCGCCGCGCTGTGCAGCAGCAGGGCGCCCAGCGCCAGCCAGACTTCGGCCGGGCCCGGGCGGCGCCAGGTGCAGGCGGCGCTGGCCGAGTACAGCAAGGCAGCGAACAGGGCGAAGGTGAGTGTCATGGCGGCAAAGCGTACCATTGGCGCCATCAACCTTGGCCTCCCTGTTCAGGAACCTTCCCCGATCATGCGCATTAGAGTTCTCGGCTGCAGCGGCGGCATCGGTCCGGGCCTGCGCACCACCAGCCTGCTGCTGGATGACGGGATCCTCATCGACGCCGGCACCGGCGTCGGTGATCTGACGCTCGACGAGCAGGCGCGCGTCCGCCAGATCTTTCTCACCCATAGCCATCTGGATCACGTCTGCGGCCTGGCGTTCCTGGCCGACAACCTGTTCTGCCAGATCGACGAGCCGCTCACCGTACACGCCACGGACGAGACACTCACGGCGCTGCGTACGCATATCTTCAATTGGCAGATCTGGCCCGATTTCTCGGCGCTGCCGCCGCCGGCCCGCCCGGTGCTGCGCTTTGCATCACTGGCGCCGGACCAGCCGCGCGACCTGCCGGGCGGGCTGCGCATCCATGCTTTCCGCGTGCTGCATACCGTGCCCAGCGTGGGCTATGCGGTGCAATCGGCACGAGGCACGTTTGCCTTCAGCGGCGACACCATCAGCGACGACAGCCTGTGGAATGCGCTCAACGCCCTGCCGCGGCTGGACCTGCTGATGATCGAGATCGCCTTTGCCGACGAAGACGCCGGGCTGGGTCGCCTGGCGCGCCACTTCACGCCGGCACTGCTGGGCACGGAGCTGCGCAAGCTGCGGCACCGGCCACAGCTGCTGCTGACCCATCACAAGCCCGGCGCGGAGGAGCGCATCGCCGAGGAATGCCGCACCGCGCTGGACGGCTGGGCCTACCGCCACCTGCGCACCGGCGATCTGATCACGCTCTAGAATCCTGCCCCTCCATCACGCCTTGCCGGGTCCATACCGTGTTTGAAAATCTCAGCCAGCGCCTTGCTTCCGTACTCGACACCCTGCGCGGCCAGGGCCGCCTGACCGACGAGCAGGTCGGCAGCGCCAGCCGCGAATTGCGCATGGCCCTGCTCGAAGCCGACGTCGCCCTGCCAGTGGTGCGCGAGTTCATCGAGAAGATCAAGGCCCGCGCGGTGGGCAGCGAGATCAGCCAGAGCCTCTCGCCCGGCCAGCAGTTCCTGAAGATCGTCCAGCAGACGCTCACTGAGACCCTCGGCGGCAGCGCCGAGCCGCTCAACCTGCGTGCCCAGCCGCCGGCGGTGATCCTGATGGCCGGCCTGCAGGGCTCCGGCAAGACCACCACCACCGCCAAGCTGGCGCGGCTGCTCAAGGAGCAGGAGAAAAAGACCGTCATCGTGGTCTCCTGCGACGTATACCGTCCGGCGGCCATCGAGCAGCTGCGCCTGGTCGCCAGTGGCGTGGGCGTGGAGTGTTTTCCCTCGGCGGTGGGGCAGGAGCCGGAACAGATTGCCCGTGACGCGCTGGCCCACGCGCGTCTCCAGTACGCCGATGTGCTGATCGTGGACACCGCCGGCCGCACCACGGTGGATGAGCAGATGATGACCGAGATCCGTGCCCTGCACGCGGTGCTGACCCCGGTGGAAACCCTGTTCGTGGTGGACAGCATGACCGGCCAGGACGCCGCCCGCACCGCACGCGCCTTCGCCGACGTGCTGCCGCTGACGGGCGTGGTGCTCACCAAGGTGGATGGCGACGCACGCGGCGGCGCGGCGCTCTCGGTGCGCCAGGTCACCGGCTGCCCGATCAAGTTCATGGGCGTGGGCGAGAAATCCGACCGGCTGGAGGCCTTTCATCCGGAACGCATCGCCAGCCGCATCCTCGGCCAGGGCGACGTGCTTGGCCTGATCGAGGAAACCGGCCGCAAGGTGGATCAGGAGCAGGCGCGCAAGCTGGCCGACAAGCTCAGGAAAAACAAGGGCTTTGACCTGGAGGACTTCCGCAGCCAGATGGCGCAGATGGAAAACTTCGGCAGCGTGGAGAGCCTGCTCGACAAACTGCCGGGCGGCGCGCAGATGCGGGCGCAGATGAAGAACGTGGATACCGGCCGGCAGATCCGCCGCAGCGTGGCCATCATCAGTTCCATGACCGTCCAGGAGCGCCGTTTCCCGGATCTGATCAAGGCCAGCCGCAAGCGCCGCATCGCCGCAGGCAGCGGTGTGGAGGTGCAGGAGGTCAACCGTCTGCTGCGCCAGTTCGAGACCACGCGCGACATGATGAAGAAGATGGCGGGCGGCGGCATGGCCAAGATGATGCGCGGGCTGGCCGGGCGCCTGCCGCCCAACATGCTGCCGCGCCGCTGATGCGTGTGGGACATCACAGACGTCCCGCAAGCGCCGCCATTTCGTAACATTTCTGCAATCTATTGCTAATAGCCTGATTAATGACGTTTAATCAAGCGCATGGGCATGCAGAACAAATTGATCCTGATTGTCGAAGACGAAACCTCCATCCGCGAGATGATCCGTTTCGCGCTGGCCCGTGCGGATTTTCGCGTGGCGGAGGCCGCCAATGCGCAGGATGCGCGCCTGAGAATGGCCGACGAGCGTCCGGACCTGATCCTCATGGACTGGATGATGCCGGGCGTGACCGGCATCGAACTGACCCGCGAGATCAAGGCGGCGCCGACCACCCGCGACATCCCCATCATCATGCTCACGGCCCGTGCCGAGGAAGAGGACAAGGTCCGCGGCCTCAACCTGGGCTGCGATGATTACCTGGCCAAGCCCTTCTCGTTCCCGGAGCTGATCGCACGCATCCAGGCGGTGCTGCGCCGTACCCTGCCGGGCGGCGAGGAAGAGCGCGTGGCAGTCAACGGTCTGGAGGTGGATGCCGCCAGCCAGCGCGTGACCGCCAAGGGCCAGCCGGTGCGGCTCGGCCCCACGGAATACCGCCTGCTGCATTTCTTCGTCAGCCACCCGGAGCGCGTCTACACGCGCGAACAGGTGCTGGATCGTGTCTGGGGCCAGAACGTCTACGTGGAGGAACGCACAGTGGACGTGCACATCCGCCGCCTGCGCAAGGCGCTGGAACCGCACGGATTCGCCGACATGATCCAGACCGTGCGCGGGACGGGTTACCGGTTCTCGGAGAAAGCCTGAACACCCCGGCGGGGCCGTCCCGGGTTCCGGCCGCAGCGCCGGAACAGCCCCGCATGCGCCAGATGTGGCGCCAGGAGCTGGGCAAGCTCACGCTGATCGCGCTGCTGGGCGCGCTCACCGGCCTGCTGTTTGGCCAACCGGCACTGGGCCTGTGCCTGGTGCTGGCGGTCTACCTGGCGGCGCATATCAAGTACCTGGCCGCACTGCTGGCCTGGCTGCAGCAGCCCAAGCGCTTCGATCTGCCCGAGCCCGGCGGCCTGTGGGGCGAGGTCTATGACCGTCTGCTCGACCTGCAGCGGCGCAACCGCAAGAAGAAGAAGCGTCTCGCCGCCATCGTGGCGGAATTCCAGGCCTCCACCGCCGCCCTGCCGGACGGGGCCGTGGTGCTGGGCGAGCGCGGCGAGATCATGCGCTTCAACATCGCCGCGCAGACCCTGCTGGGGCTGCGCAGCCAGGACCTGGGCCTGCGCATCCCCAACCTGATCCGTCATCCCGCGTTCACCGCCTACTTCACCCAGGGTGACTACGCGCGGGAGATCGAGGCCCCGTCGCCCGTCAACCGGACCCGGGCGCTGTCCATCCGCATCATCCCCTACGGCCAGGGCCAGCGCCTGCTGATCGCGCGCGATGTCTCCGACCTGCGGCGGCTCGAATCGGCGCGGCGCGATTTCGTGGCCAACGCCTCACACGAGCTGCGCACGCCGCTGACCGTGCTGCGCGGCTATGTGGACATGATGGAAATGGAAACCGTGGCCGGCGGCGTGCTGGCGGAATGGCGCCAGCCCCTGTCGGAGATGAAAAGCCAGGCCCTGCGCATGGAGGCGCTGATCAACGACATGCTCAAGCTCGCGCGGCTGGAGGCCGAGCCCCAGCCCAACGAGGAGCTGGTGGACATGAACGCGCTGGTCCAGCGCGTGGCCGAGGAGGGGCGGATGCTGTCCGCCGGCCAGCACCGCTTCGAGGTGCAGGCCACCGGCCGGCAGCGCCTGCGCGGCTCCCAGAACGAGCTGTTGAGCCTGGCCACCAATCTGGTCTCCAACGCCGTGCGCTACACCCCGGAGGGTGGGGTGATCCGCATCAGCTGGCAGGACCGCAGCGACGGTGCCGAGCTGATAGTGGCGGATACCGGCATCGGCATCGCCCAGGACGACATCCCGCGCCTGACCGAGCGCTTTTACCGCGTGGACGTGGGCCGTTCGCGTGCCAGCGGCGGCACCGGGCTGGGGCTGTCCATCGTCAAGCACGCACTGGAGCACCACGACGCCCAGTTGCGCATCGAGAGCGAGCTCGGGGTGGGCAGCACGTTCATCTGTGAATTCCCCGGCCACCGGCTGCAGCTGCCGCGGGTGCCCCAGGCGGACTCCACCCGCAGCAGCTGAGTCGCCCTGGCGCGGGGCGGACGGCTGTCATGAAAGTTTCACGTTTCCTTCATAAGGTCTACACGCCGCCGGCCGATAGTGCCGCGTCCGTTTTTGATCCAACCCGAGGAATCATGATGAAACTCAAAGCATTTGCAGCCGCAGTGGCCGTGGGGATGGGGCTTGCCGCCGTCAGCGTATCGGCCAAGGTCGACCCGAATCTGCCCGATTACCGCCCGGCTTCCGGCGTTTCCGGCAACTTCTCCAGCGTCGGCTCCGACACGCTGAACAACCTCATGACCCTCTGGGCCGAGGAATTCAAGCGCCTCTATCCCAACGTCAACATCCAGATCCAGGGCGCCGGTTCCTCCACCGCGCCGCCGGCGCTGACCGAGGGCACGGCCAACTTCGGCCCCATGTCGCGCGCCATGAAGGACCAGGAAATCCAGGCTTTCGAAGCCAAGTACGGCTACAAGCCCACCGCCATCGGCGTGGCGGTTGACGCCCTCGCGGTGTTCGTCAACAAGGACAACCCGATCAAGGGCCTGTCCGTGCCCCAGGTGGACGCCATCTTCTCCGCCACCCGCAAGTGCGGTGCGGCCCGGGATGTCACCCGCTGGGGCGATGTGGGTCTGACCGGCGACTGGGTCAACAAGCCCATCCAGCTCTACGGCCGCAACTCGGTGTCCGGCACCTACGGCTACTTCAAGGAAAACGCCCTGTGCAAGGGTGATTTCAAGAACAACGTCAACGAGCAGCCCGGTTCGGCCTCGGTGGTGCAGTCGGTGTCCACCGGCCTCAACGCCATCGGCTATTCCGGTATCGGCTACAGCACCTCCGGCGTGCGCGCGCTGCCGCTCGCCAAGAAGGACGGCGAGACTTTCTACGAAGCCAGCGAAGAAAACGCCTTTGCCGGCAAGTATCCGCTGGCCCGCGTGCTCTACGTGTACGTCAACAAGGCGCCCAACCGCCCGCTGGCCCCGATGGAGCGCGAGTTCTTCACCATGGTGCTTTCCAGGATCGGCCAGGAAGTGGTGGTGAAGGACGGCTACATGCCGCTGCCCGCCGCCATGGCCGCCAAGGAACTGGCGAAGCTCAAGTAAGCAATTCAGCCCGGCATGTGCACAGCGTGCCGGGTTTTTTGATGTGGTGCATTTCAACTCTCTGGGAGATCTGTAAATGAACAACTTTCTGAAATATGGCGCGCTGGCGGCCCTGGTGGGCTTCTCCGGTGCGGCCATGGCGGATACGGCGGAAACCAAGGACGGCCTGACCATCAAGACCGAAGATGGCCGGTTTGAGGGCAAGCTGGGCGGCCGTATCCACTTCGACGGCAACCTGATCGACGGCGACGAGAACGGCCGTTCCGATGCTGACATCAGCGACGTCTTCTTCCGCCGCGCGCGCCTGACCCTCTCGGGCAAGGCCTACGGTTGGGAATACAAGTTCGAGCAGGATTTCGCCGGCGGAGCGCCCAGCGAGCGCGACCTGTACATCGCCACCAAGTTTGGCCCCGGCAAGGTGTATCTGGGTCAGTTCAAGCACTACAACGGCATGGAAGAAATGACCTCGTCCAACGAGATCACCTTCATGGAGCGCCCATACGTGCAGGCCAACTTCTTCGGCAACCAGCAGTTCGGCATGGGCCTGGGCTACAAGGGCGGCATCGGCAAGGCCGGCACCTACGCCTTTTCCGTGCAGAACAGCAAGGTAGATGGTGATGGCAACAACAGCAACGAGGATCTCTACACCAGCGCGCGCCTGACCTATGCACCGCTGCTGGCGGACGCCTCGGTGGTGCACCTGGGTCTGTCCTACGCTAACGAGAATATCAATACCGAGCGTTTCACCGGGAATCCTCCGGTAAGTGCTGGCGACACCGGCGGGGCGATCAACATCCAGTACGCCGGCCGCAGCGTGGGTTCGGTATCGCTGCTGAACAACTACAACGAAGCGACCTTCGTCGGCCTGGAAGCCGCCACGGTGCAGGGCCCGTTCTACCTGCAGGCCGAGTACGCGCTGGGCAAGGCGGACTTCCTCGCCGGCAACCCCTCGCAGGACACCGCGGCCTACTACGTGCAGGCCAGCTGGCACGTCACGGGTGAGTCCAAGCCGTACAAGAGCGGCGTGTTCAAGAGCGTGAAGCCGGCCAAGGCCGGCGGCGCGGTCGAGCTCAAGGCGCGCTATGAGTTCGCCGAGAACAAGGACCGCGTGGACGCCGAGGTGGAAGCCTTCACCGTGGGCGCCAACTGGTACGTGAACCCCAACGTGCGCTTCATGCTGGAATACATCAGCGCCGAAACCAAGGCCGGTCTGGGCGCCGATGAGCCCAAGGTCGTCACGGCCCGTACGCAGTTCAGCTTCTGAGTCGTCTGCAGTCCCCGGCGCGGGTCCTGCCCGCGCCGGGCTTTTTGCACAGCGCTGGCCTGTCAAGCGTTGCGCAAAGAGCTGCTACTCTTTATCTTCCCGCCGCCTGAACCCTTACTGCGGAATCCATCATGAGCGAAACCGCTGCCGCGGCGCCCGATATCAAGATCAGCCGGTCGATCGTGGGGGGGCGCGATGGATTCCAGCCGCGCTACATCAAGGACGGGCTGGCCCGCTGGGTGGTCTGGGTGGGCGGCCTGGGGGTGATCGGCGCGCTGCTGCTGATCTTCGTGTACCTGCTGTCCGAAGTCATTCCCCTGTTTGCCCCGGCCCACTTCGAGCCCCGCCAGGTCCTGAGCCTGCCGGGCGACCAAGAGCAGACCCTCTACGTGGCGGCCGAAGAGCAGGGTGAGGTGGGGATGCGGGTCTCCGCCAGCGGCGAGGTCAGCTTCTTTGACTTGTTTGACGGCAGCCTGCGCGACCAGCGGCGCCTGCCGGTGGGCGAGCGCAGCGTGGTGCGCATCCGCGAGATGCAGCCGGAGGCCGGCCTGCTGGCGGCGGGCCTGTCCGACGGCTCGGTGCTGATCTTCAGCCACCAGTACAAGGTCACCTATCCGGGCGACCGCCGTCTGATCACGCCGCAGCTGGAATTCCCCTACGGCGAGACGCCGATGGCCTTCCTGCCCGAGGCGCCGGTGAACCTCGCCGTCCGCGAGGAGCGTGGCCAGCTGCTGCTGGCCGCCGCCCGTGCCAGTGGCGAGGTGAGTCTGAAGGTGTGGGAAAAGCAGGAGAGCCTGTTCGGCGGGGATTCCACGCTGGAGGTTGCCGGCGAGCTGAGCTTCACCCCGGCGGTCAAGCCCGACCAGCTGCTGCTGGAGCCGCTGTTGAGCTGGCTGCACGTGCTGGATCACCAGCAGGGCAAGCTCGCCTTCTACCGTCTGCGCGGCGCGCAGGAGCCGGAGCTGATCGGCGTGTACGAGCTGGGCGCCGGCATCCAGGACGCGCGCTATCTGGCCGGCGGCATCTCCATCGTGGTGGCGCAGGCCAATGGTGTGATCAGCCAATGGTTCCCCGCGCGGGATGCGCAGGGTCAGCCCTACCTGGCACGGGTGCGGGATTTCGACATGCCCGGCGAGGCGCCACTGACCAGCCTGGGCACGGAAATGCGCCGCCGCGGCTTCATGACCGGTGATGCCAGTGGCAGGGTGGCGGTGTACTACGCCACCTCGCGGCGCCTGATCCACGAGGAGCAGATGCTCGATGGCCCGGTGGAACAGCTGGTGTTCAACAGCCGCGCCAACTACCTCATGGCCGTGGGGCAGGATGGCCGTTTCATCGGCTACAAGGTCCACAACGAGCACCCCGAGGTTTCCATGGGCGCGCTGTGGGACAAGGTCTGGTACGAGAGCTATGACGACGAGCGCTGGCTGTGGCAGTCGTCCTCCGCGTCCTCGGACTTTGAACCCAAGTTCAGCATGACGCCGCTGGCGGCCGGCACGCTCAAGGCCGCGTTCTACGCCATGCTGTTCGCCATGCCCATCGCCATCCTCGGCGCCATCTTCACCGCCAATTTCATGTCACCGGAGATGCGCCAGGTGGTCAAGCCGGCGGTGGAAGTGCTGGCGGCCCTGCCTTCGGTGATCCTGGGCTTTCTGGCGGGCCTGTGGCTGGCCCCGTTCGTGGAGACCAATCTGCCGGGCATGTTCCTGGTGCTATTGCTGCTGCCGCTGTCGATTCCCATTTTTGGCTATCTGTGGCTGCGCCTGCCCAAGGATCTGCGCCTGCGCATCCCGCCGGGCTGGGAGGCGGCGATCCTGATTCCGGTCATCGCCGTGGTGGTCTGGGCCTGTTTCGTGCTGGCCAAGCCGGTGGAGGCACTGGCCTTTGGCGGCAACATGCAGGCCTGGATGGATCGCGTGCTCGGCATCGGCTACGACCAGCGCAATGCGCTGGTGGTGGGCATTGCCATGGGGGTGGCGGTGATTCCGGTGATCTTCTCCATTGCCGAGGACGCCATTTTCTCGGTGCCCAAGCAGCTCACCCTGGGCTCGCTGGCGCTGGGTGCCACCAACTGGCAGACGCTCATGGGCGTGGTGCTGCCCACCGCCTCGCCCGGCATCTTTTCCGCGGTGATGATCGGCATGGGCCGCGCGGTGGGCGAGACCATGATCGTGCTGATGGCCACCGGCAACACGCCGGTGACCGACTTCAGCCTGTTCAGCGGCATGCGCACCTTCTCCGCCAACATCGCGGTGGAAATGCCTGAATCCGAGGTCGGCAGCACCCACTTCCGCATGCTGTTCCTGGCCGGCCTGGTGCTGTTCATCTTCACCTTTGCCCTCAACACGGTGGCGGAAGTCGTCCGGCAGCGGCTGCGGCAGCGCTACAGCAATATCTGAAGACCGCCGATCCCATGGAAAAACCTCAAGAACTCGCCGCCGGTACCCGTGACCTCAGCGCCCCGAAAGCCGAGGGCGTGCGGGCCTACGTGGAGTCCGGTGCGCCCTACGTCTGGACCACGGCTGCCGCCATCTCGGTGGCGTTCATCATCACCGTGGCGCTGCTGTTCCTGACCGCGGCGCGCGGCCTGCCGCATTTCTGGCCGCAGGATCTGGTGCAGGCGCAGTACCAGCAGCCGGAGCAGCCGCCCATCCCGTTCCTGGCGGAGCTGCGCTCAGCCGAGGAAGTGACGGCGGCGCGCCTGGTCAATGCCGGCCTGCAGGTGTCCGAGGACCAGCCGATCTATGAACGCCTGCTGATCAAGCTCGGTAACCGTGATCTGTACGGCGCGGACTTCCGCTACGTGCTGTCCGACTGGCTGGTGGAGCGCAGCAGGCCCGAGGACGCGGCGGTGTTCGAACGCCTGGAGTGGGGCAATTTCCACGGCTTCATCGTCAGCGTGAAGCAGAACGGCGAGATCGTCGCCAGCGGCCGCGAGGCCTGGGAGGTTTACACGCCCCTGCAGGATCGTGCCAACGATCTGCGCGCGCAGGTGCGGGCCATCCAGAAAGGCCGGATCGGCGATACCAATTTTGCACTCGAACAGATCCGCCTGGACCAGCGCCGCCTGGAGCTGGCCGGCAAGTCGCGCGACTCCCACCCGGACGAGTTTGCCCAGATCGACGCCCGGCGCGGGCAGCAGGACCAGATCTACCAGACACTGCTGCAGGAGCTCAACGCACTCAACGCCGGGCTGGCGCGCGACGCCATCGTGGTGCGTACCGTGGAAGGCCGGGAGGTGGAGATCCCCCTGTCCAAGATCGTGCACGGCTACCAGCCCAACCGCATGGGGCTGCTGGCCAAGATCGGCCACTTCTTCGGCAAGGTCTGGGAGTTCGTCAGCGACGAGCCGCGCGAGGCCAATACCGAGGGCGGCATCTTCCCCGCCATCTTCGGCACGGTGCTGATGGTGATGATCATGTCGGTGATCGTGACCCCGTTCGGCATCCTCGCCGCGCTCTACCTGCGCGAATATGCCCGCCAGGGCGCGCTTACGCAGGCGATCCGCATCGCGGTGAACAATCTGGCCGGCGTGCCGTCCATCGTCTTCGGCATGTTCGGCCTGGGGTTCTTCGTCTATATCGTCGGCGGCAACATCGACCGGCTGTTCTACCCCGAAGCCTCGCCTGCGCCGGTCTTTGGCACGCCGGGCATCCTCTGGGCCTCTCTGACGCTGGCGCTGCTGACGCTGCCGGTGGTGATCGTGGCCACCGAGGAAGGGCTGGCGCGCATCCCGCGCTCGCTGCGCGAGGCCTCGCTGTCGCTGGGCGCCACCAAGGCCGAGACCCTGTGGCGGGTGGTGCTGCCGATGGCCTCTCCGGCGATGATGACCGGGCTGATCCTGGCCATTGCCCGGGCCGCCGGCGAAGTGGCGCCGCTGATGCTGGTCGGTGTGGTGAAACTGGCGCCCACGCTGCCGCTGGACGGCAACTTCCCGTTCCTGCACCTGGAACGCAAGTTCATGCATCTGGGCTTTCACATCTACGACGTGGGCTTCCAGTCGCCCAACGTGGAGGCCGCCCGCCCGCTGGTCTATGCCACCGCCTTTCTGCTGGTTCTGGTGATCCTTTCACTGAACCTTTTTGCCATCCGTATCCGCAATCAGTTGCGGGAACGCTACAAGGCACTGGATCATTAAGCCTGATCCGCGCCCGAGCCCATAATGGAACCGACCTCAATGACCGGTGTACAGAACAAGACGCCCATCGGGCGTGGTATCGACATGGATGCGCTCAGCCGCAGCCAGAACGCCATGCGCATGGAAGACGAGACGGTGGCGATCGAGGTGGACAACCTCAATCTCTACTACGGCGAGAAGCAGGCGCTCAACCGCATCAGTCTCAGGATCCCGCAGAAGAAGGTGACCGCCTTCATTGGCCCCTCCGGCTGCGGCAAATCCACGCTGCTGCGCTGCTTCAACCGCATGAACGACCTGATCGACGGCTGCCGCATCGAGGGCCAGATCCGGCTCGACGGCAAGAACATCTTCGACCGTGACGTGGACGTGGCCATGCTGCGCCGTCGCGTCGGCATGGTGTTCCAGAAGCCCAACCCGTTCCCCAAGTCGATCTACGAGAACGTGGCCTATGGCTTGCGCCTGGCCGGCATCAACAAGAAGCGCCTGCTCGATGAGACGGTGGAGTGGGCGCTCAAGGGCGCGGCGCTGTGGGACGAGGTCAAGGATCGCCTGGATGAATCCGCGCTGGGACTGTCCGGCGGCCAGCAGCAGCGCCTGGTCATTGCCCGCGCCATCGCCATCCAGCCGGACGTGATCCTGCTCGACGAGCCCTGCTCGGCGCTCGACCCGATCTCCACCCTCAAGGTGGAAGAGCTGATCACCGGGCTCAAGGAGCAGTACACCATCGTCATCGTCACCCACAACATGCAGCAGGCGGCGCGTGTCTCCGACTACACCGCCTTCATGTACGTGGGTGATCTGGTGGAGTACGGCAACACCGACCAGCTGTTTACCAAGCCGGCCCGGAAGCAGACCGAAGACTACATCACCGGCCGTTACGGCTAAGCCGCAGTTTCCAGGGACCCCGCATGAACAGCACCGGTTACAAGCAGCACATCTCCAGCCAGTTCAATGCCGAGCTGGAGGACATCCGCCAGCGCGTGCTGGCCATGGGTGGTCTGGTGGAGCAGCAGATCGTGGACGCCACCCGCTCGCTGGTGGAGCTGGACGGCGTTCTGGCGCGCGAAGTGATCGACACCGATTACAAGGTCAACCAGCTCGAGGTGTACATCGACGAGGAATGCTCGCGGGTACTGGCGCGCCGCCAGCCCACCGCCAGCGACCTGCGCCTGGTAGTGGCGGTGATCAAGACCATCACCGATCTCGAGCGCATCGGCGACGAGGCCGAGAAGATCGCCCACATGGCGCGCGACCTGTCTCCGCAGGAGCGACTCTCGCACGGCATGGTGGAGGTGCAGCACCTGTCGCGCCATGTCTCGCAGATGGTGCATGACGCGCTCGACGCCTTCGCGCGCATGGACGCCGACGCGGCGCTGGCGGTAGCCCGCGAGGACGCGCACATTGACCGCGAATACGAGGCCATCCTGCGCCAGTGCATCACCTTCATGATGGAAGACCCGCGCACCATCCGCCGGGTCATGGACATCATCTGGTCGGTGCGCGCCCTGGAGCGCATCGGTGACCACGCCAAGAACATCGCCGAATACGTGATCTATTTCGTCAAGGGCAAGGACGTGCGCCACGTGTCCATCGAGGCCATGGAGCGCGAGGTCAAGGGCGAGTAGGACTGTGACGCGGTGCGCCAAAGCCCCCGGATCCGGGGGCTTTCTGCTGTGTGGGCCGGCGTAAATCCACTACACTCGCGCGCCTATGCCATCGCGTCGTTCCAAGCCCGGCCGCAAACGCGCCGCCACCCGTCCGCAGCAGCTGGGAATTGCCCTGCGCGGCCTGCTGATCGTGCTCGGCAGCCTGGGCCTGATCCTCTTCGGCGCCTATCTCATCGGGCTGGACAAACAGGTTCGCGACCGCTTCGCCGGGGTGCGCTGGGCCCTGCCGGCACAGGTGTTCGCTGCCCCGCTGGAGCTCTACACCGGGCTGGATTTCAGCGCCGCCACGCTCAAGCGCGAGCTGCTGCGGATCGGCTACCGGGAAAGCCCCCGGCTCGACGGGCCGGGCACCTTCCGCACCGGCAGCGGTGAGATCAGCCTGCAGACGCGGCCCTTCCTGTTCTGGGACGGCGCCCAGCCGGAAATGCAGATCAAGGTCTATTTTGCCGGCGCCCAGATCCGCGAGATGCGCGACATGGGCAGCAACCAGAACCGCGAGATCGTGCGCCTGGACCCGCTGCTGATCGGCAGCATCTATCCGCAGCACGGCGAGGATCGCGTCCTGGTGCGCCTGGACGAGGTACCGGGGCTGCTGCCGCAAGGCCTGATGGCGGTGGAGGACCGCGAGTTCTACGATCATGCAGGCGTCAGTCTCAAGGGCATCCTGCGCGCCAGCTGGGCCAACCTGCGCGCCGGCCGGGTGGTGCAGGGCGGCAGTACCCTGACCCAGCAGCTGGTCAAGAATTTCTTCCTCACCAGCCGCCAGAGCCTGTCGCGCAAGATCAATGAAGCCTTCATGGCGCTGCTGCTGGAACTGCACTTCGACAAGGACGAGATCCTCGAGGCCTATCTCAACGAAGTGCACCTGGGGCAGGACGGCAGCCGCGCGGTGCACGGCTTCGGTCTGGGGGCGCAGTTCTACTTCAACAAGCCGCTGTCGGAGCTCAAGCCGCACGAGACGGCGCTGCTGGTGGGTCTGGTCAAGGGGCCTTCGTACTACAACCCGCGGCGCAATCCGGAGCGCGCCCTGGCGCGCCGCGACCTGGTGTTGCGCATCTTTGCCGACGATGGCCTGATCAGCGAGGCCGATTACCAGCAGGCGATCGCCACCCCCCTGCAGCTCGCCGGCAGCCAGCAGACCGGCGTGGAGCGTCATCCGGCCTTCGTGGACCTGGTCAAGCGCCAGCTCAAGGGACAGTACGCCGAGGCCGATCTCACCAACGAGGGGCTGCGGATCTTCACCACGCTCGACCCGCGTGCCCAGGAGGCGCTGGAGGACCGGATCGCCGGCACCCTGCCGCAGATCGAGAAGGCACGGAAGATCAAACCCGACACCCTGCAGGCCGCCGGGGTCATCACCAGCGTGGACGGCGGGGAGGTGCTCGCCGTGGTGGGCGGGCGCGACGTGCGCTACCCGGGCTTTAACCGTGCGCTGGACGCACAGCGCTCCATCGGCTCGCTGGCCAAGCCCTTCGTCTATCTCACCGCCCTGATGCGTCCGGAGCAGTTCAACCTGCACAGCATCCTCCCCGATGAGGCGGTGGCGCTGAGCATGCCGCACGGGCCGGTCTGGACCCCGCAGAACTACGACAGGCAGCTGCACGGCCCGCAGCCGCTGTACGTGGCCCTGGCGCAGTCCTACAACCTGCCCACCGTCCATGTGGGCCTGCAGGTGGGCGAGCGGGCGGTGCGCGACACCATGCGGGCGGCCGGCTATACCGGCCAGACGCCGCCGCTGCCTTCGATCTTCCTCGGTGCGGTGGATGCCTCTCCGGTGGAAGTGGCGCAGATGTACGCCACGCTGGCAGCCAACGGCTATCAGGCCCCGCTCACCGCGATCCGCGAGGTGCTGACCAAGGAAGGCCAGCCGCTCAACCGCTACCCGCTGAAAGTGACCCGCGCGCTGCCGGAGGCGCCGGTCTATCTCATCAACTGGGCCCTGGAGCAGGTCATGCTCTTCGGCACGGGACGCTCGGCCTACAGCACGCTGCCCGCTTCGGTGGTGCTGGCCGGCAAGACCGGGACCACGGATGAGTACCGCGACGCCTGGTTCGCCGGCTTTGGCGCCGACCGTGTGGCGGTGATCTGGGTGGGGCGCGACGACAACCAGCCGATCAACCTCTCCGGATCCAGCGCCGCGCTGCCGATCTGGGCCGGGGTGATGCGGGATATCCAGGTCCGCAGCCTGGATCAGACGCCGCCGGCCGGCGTGGAAATGGTGCTGGTGGACCCGGACAGCGGCCTGCGCGCCGACGAGGGCTGCAGCGCGCAGCTCGCGGTGCCCTATCTGGCCGGCTACGCGCCCACCACCTTTGCCCCCTGCGCGAAGGGGGCATCGCGCTCGCCGCTGGAATGGCTCAAGGGCATCTTCGACTGATCGCTGCCTGCCCGCGCCATCGCGGCCAAGCCGTTACAATGAACTCCGTTTTGCCTGCGACCCCGTCCATGTCCCGTTCCTGCCTTGCGGTCCTGCTGTTCTGCCTGTTCATCACCGCCTGCCAGACCCGTACCGGGACCCGCGAATCCTGGCCGTACCCGCAGCCCGCGCCGCGCGAGCCGGGGCAGCGTGAGATCCCGCCCTACGGACAGCCGCAGACCCTCCCGCCGCAGCCGGGGGAGGTGGATCTGAGCAGCTACCCGCGCGCTGCCGAGGACATCAGCGGCGCGGCGGTCACCTCGCTGGTCACCCAGGCACGCGAGCTGCTGGCCACCGAGCGCCTCGACCAGGCCGCCGCCACCCTGGAGCGGGCCCTGCGGATCGAGCCGCGCAACGCTTTCGTCTGGTCGCTGCTGGCCCAGACGCAGCTCAAGCGCGCCAACTACGAACAGGCCGAGAGCGTGGCGCAGAAGGCCAACAGCCTGGCGCGCGGCAATCCCTACGTGGAGCTGGAGAACTGGCGGGTGATCGCCGCCGCGCGCAGCGGGCGGGGCGACGCCATCGGCGCACTGCAGGCACAGGATCGGGCGCAGGCGCTGGAGGCGCGGCTGCAGGCCGTCTCGCCCTGAGTCCGTGACCGGCCTCGTCGATCTGCTGGGGCCCGACGGCCCGCTGGCACACCATCTGCCCGGCTTCGTGCCGCGCGCGCCGCAGCAGCAGATGGCCGTGGCGGTCGCCGCCGCGGTCGAGGCGGAAGACACCCTGGTCGTGGAAGCGGGCACCGGCACCGGCAAGACCTTCGCCTATCTGGTGCCGGCGCTGATGTCGGGCAAGCGCGTGGTGATCTCCACCGGCACCAAGAACCTGCAGGACCAGCTCTATACCCGCGACCTGCCACGGGTGCGCGAGGCGCTGGGCGTGCCGGTCAGGACCGCGCTGCTCAAGGGTCGCGCCAATTATCTCTGCCTGTACCGGATGAAGCGCGCCGCCGGCCAGCCGGCAGCGCGCCCCTGGCTGGAGCGTCTGCGCGAGGTGGATGCCTGGTCGCGCGCCACCACCAGCGGCGAGATCGCCGAGCTGGGACGGCTCGCGGATGACGAAGCCCTGGCACGCCAGATCACGTCCACCGCCGACAATTGCCTGGGCAGCAAGTGCGCGGACTTCAACCAGTGCTTCGTCGCCAAGGCCCGCCGTCAGGCGCAGGCGGCGGAACTGGTGGTGGTCAACCATCACCTGTTGTTCGCCGACTTCGTGCTCAAGGAGGAGGGCTTCGGCCAGATCCTCGCCGGTGTCGAGGCGGTGGTGCTCGACGAAGCACACCAGCTGCCGGAGCTGGCTGCCAGCTTCTTCGGCCTGCGTGTCTCCACCCGCCAGCTGCGCGAGCTGGCGCGCGACGTGGTGGCCGAAACCGAGAGCCTGGGTGACATGGACGGTGTCAAGGAAAGCGCCGAGGCGCTGGCCGCCAGCTGCGCGCCGCTGGAGGCGGCCTTTGCCAGCCTCAACAACCGCCTGCTGCTGAGCGGGTTTCTGGAGCGCGGGATGACGCAGCGCCTGGTCGAAGACAGCCGTACGGCGCTCGACGGTCTGGCCGCCCAGCTCAAGCCCTTCGAAGAACGCAACGCCGAACTCGCAGCCTGCGTGGAGCGCACCCTGGCACTGGAAACCCGCTGGCGGCAGATCCTCGAACCCTCGGCCGAGGAGCGGGTGTGCTGGGTGGAGCCTGCGCAACGCGGCGGCAGCTTCCACGCAACACCCATCGCCGTGGCCGAAGGCTTTGCCCGCATGCGCGACACCTATCCCGGCAGCTGGGTGCTGACCTCCGCCACGCTGGCGGCCGGGCGCAGCTTCCAGCATTTCTGCGGACAGATGGGCCTGGACGCCGACAGTGCGCTGCAGCTGGACAGCCCCTTTGACTATCGCGAGCAGGCGCGTCTGTACCTGCCACAGGGCCTGCCCGACCCCAACGCTGCCGACTACAGCCAGGCGGTGGCCGAGGCGGCGGTGCCGGTGATCGAGGCCAGCGGCGGCGGGGCCTTCGTGCTCTGCACCAGCCATCGCGCGCTGCAGCGCATCGCCGAACTGTTGCGCGCACGTCTGCGGCTGCGCGTGTTCGTTCAGGGGGACGATGACCGCAACAGCCTGCTGCAGGCCTTCAGCGCCGACGGCAACGGCGTGCTGGTGGGGACCAGCAGTTTCTGGGAAGGCGTGGACGTGAAAGGCCGCAGCCTGCGGGTGGTGATCATCGACCGCATTCCCTTCGCCGCACCCGGCGATCCGGTATTCGAGGCCCGGCTGGATACCATCCGCCGCCGCGGCGGCTCGCCGTTTGGCGAGCACCAGCTGCCGCAGGCGATCATGACCCTGCGCCAGGGCGTGGGCCGGCTGATCCGCGACCCCGGCGACCGGGGTCTGCTGATGCTCTGCGACCCGCGGCTGCGCGGCAAGAGCTACGGACGGCAGATTCTCGCCAGCCTGCCGCAGATGCCGGTGCTCACCGCCGCGGACGAGGCCCAGGCCTGGGTGCGCACGCTATGAAGCTGCTCGCCGTGGAAACCGCCACCGAGGCCTGCTCCTGCGCGCTGTGGGACGAGGGCCGGGTGCTGGAACGCTACGAGCAGGTGGGCCGCGGCCATACCCAGCGGCTGCCGCCCATGGTGCTGGAGCTGCTGGCCAGCGCCGGAGTCGGGTTCAGCCAGCTCGACGGTCTGGTCTGCGGCATCGGGCCCGGCAGTTTCGCCGGGGTCCGTATCGCGCTGGGATTCATCCAGGGCCTGGCGCTGGCGCGTGAGCTGCCGGTGCAGGGCGTCTCTACCCTGGCCACGCTGGCGCAGGGCAGCGGGCAGGCCCAGGTAGTCGCCGCGCTGGACGCCCGCATGGGCGAGATCTACCTGGGCTGTTACCAGCGTGACGCCACGGGCCTGATGCAGGCGCTGGGCCCCGAGCGCGTCTGTGCGCCCGGGCAGGCGAGCCTGCCGGCGGTGCTGCGCGACTGGCACGCCACCGGCAGCGGCTGGGGCGCCTACCCGGAGCTGCTCGAAGCGCGGCTGGGACGCCCGCAGAGCCTCACGCCCGAGGCACTGCCGCACGCCGCGCAGGCGCTGGAATTGGCACTGCCGGCCTTCCGCAGCGGCCAGACCCAGGACCTGCGCAGCCTGCAGCCGGTATATCTGCGCAACAAGGTGGCGCTGAATTTGATAGAACAAAAAATGTCAAATAAAAACAAATAATTAAAAATTATATTTAAAGTATATCTTGGGGCACGTTCCGAGCCTTTCGGCAAGCCGTCACGCTACCGCTTTCGGGCCTGATCAGGCACACTGCACGCCGGTCCGCGTCGGCCCTCCGCAACGGTGATCCGTGAACCCCGCCAGGCCCGGAAGGGAGCAACGGTAGCGGTGCAGCCGGGTGCCGGGGCCAGCTGGCGCGGACCCCTGAACAACCTCAAGACCGCCAGACGAGTGACCGATCTCTTGCCGAATCCCCTGTGCGCTGCCGTCATGGCGGTGTTCCCGTCCCCGCGCGGAGCGTGTCAGCGATGAGTTACCTCGCCCTGGCGCGCAAGTGGCGCCCGCCCAGCTTTGCCGACGTGATGGGGCAGGGCCACGTGGTCAAGGCCCTGGAGCACGCCCTGTCGGGCGACAAGCTCCACCCGGCCATCCTGCTCACCGGCACCCGCGGCGTGGGCAAGACCACGCTGGCGCGCATCGTCGCCAAGGGGCTCAACTGCGAGACCGGCGTGAGCGCCACGCCCTGCGGCAGTTGCAGCGCCTGCCGCGAGGTGGACGAGGGCCGCAGCGTGGACATGCTCGAAATCGACGCCGCCAGCAACACCGGCGTGGAGAACATCCGCGAGATCATCGAGAACAGCCAGTACGCGCCCGCGCGCAGCCGCTACAAGGTGTACCTGGTGGACGAAGTCCACATGCTGTCCAAGGGGGCTTTCAACGCCCTGCTCAAGACGCTCGAAGAGCCGCCGCCGCACGTCAAGTTCATTCTCGCCACCACGGACCCGCAGAAGCTGCCGGTCACGGTGCTGTCGCGCTGTCTGCAGTTCAATCTCAAGCGCCTGCCGGTGGCGGTGATCCGCGAGCAGATGGAGAAAATCCTCGAACAGGAAAAGATCCAGGCCGAGCCCGCCGCCCTGCAGGAGATCGCCCGCGCGGCCGACGGATCCATGCGCGACGCCCTGTCGCTGCTGGATCAGGCCATTGCGTTTGCCGGCGGCGGCAGCCTCAGCGCCGCGCAGGCCGAGGAGATGCTCGGCACCAGCGGCCGGCGCGTGCTGGCGGCGCTGCTCGAACAGCTGGCCGCCGGTGATGCGCAGGGGCTGACGGAAAGTTTCCGGCAGCTCGAGATGCTGGCTCCGGACTATGCCGCGCTGATCAATGATCTCAGCGCCACGCTGCAGCGGATTGCCGTGCTGCAGTTGCTGCCGGCGGCGCAGACCGCCGACGACGATCCGGCGCTGCTCGCCCTGGCGGCGCGCCTGGCGCCGGAGGATGTGCAGCTGTACTACCAGATTGCCGTGCTCGGCCGCCGTGACCTGCCCTGGGCCCCCGCGCCCCGCCTGGGTTTCGAGATGACCCTGCTGCGCATGTTTGCCTTCAGGCCGGAGGAGGCGGATGGCAGCCGCCTGGCCCCGCCGGCCGCCGCGACGCATGGCGCCCGCCACGCGCCCGGCACCGTTGCTTCGGCAACACC
The DNA here is from genome assembly GCA_046565985.1 of Gammaproteobacteria bacterium. Lineage (GTDB taxonomy): Bacteria > Pseudomonadota > Gammaproteobacteria > Nevskiales > Nevskiaceae > Polycyclovorans. The sequence continues at coordinate 21,840 of JBKHXN010000003.1, read as the reverse complement.
GCCGAGCCCCAGCTCTGGCGCTGCCGGCTGGGGTGCGCGGGTGGACGCCCTGGGGCTGGAGGCCTTCACCAAGGCGCTGGCGCGCAACTGCGTGTGGCTGGCCGAGGCCGGGGGCGAGCTTCGCCTGCAGCTCGACGCCAAGGCCCGACACCTGCTGACCGAGGAACGCCGCCAGGCGCTGGAACAGGCGCTCGCCGCACAGGCCGGCGCCGCGTTGCGGGTTCATATCGAGCTGGCGCCGGAAGCCGGTCTGCCGACGCCCGCACGGCTGGACGCACAGGCCGACCAAGCCCGCCAGCAGAGCGCCGAGCGCGCGGTGGTCGAGGATCGGGGCGTCCAGGCCATCCAGGACCTGTTCGGCGCCAGCATCCGCCCCGGCTCGATCCAGTCCTTGCACTAAACCCTTCCCACGTAAGCGCGGTGCCGGCGGTGCCGCGCACGGCATCAGGAGATTCAGATGAAAGCTGCCCTTGGTCAGATCATGCGCCAGGCCCAGGCCATGCAGGAAAACATGAAACGCGTGCAGGACGAAATCGCCCGCATGGAAGTCACCGGCGAATCCGGCGCGGGACTGGTGCGCGTTACCCTCACCGGCCGCTACCAGGCGCGCAAGGTGCAGATCAGCCCCGAGGCGCTGGGCGAGGACCGTGAATTCCTGGAAGACCTCGTGGCCGCCGCCATCAACGACGCGGCGCAGAAAGTGGAAGCCGCCACGCGCGACAAGATGGCCGCCGTCACCGGCGGCATGCAGCTGCCGCCGGGCATGAACTTTGGGCTTTGAGTAATTGATTTGACTCAGTATTCACCCAGACTCTCACGCCTGATCGAAGCCCTGCGCCGGCTGCCGGGCGTCGGCCCCAAATCGGCCCAGCGCATGGCCTTCCACCTGCTGGAGCGGGACCGCGGCGGGGCAGAGTTCCTGGCGCGCTCGCTGGCCGAGTCGCTGGAAGGCATCAGCCGCTGTCCCGCCTGCCGCATGTTCTGCGAGGAATCCGCCTGCCGCTACTGCGCGCCCCCGCGCCGCGAGAACGGCCAGCTGTGCATCGTCGAGGGTCCGGCGGACCTTATGGCGATCGAGGCGGGAACCGCCTATCGCGGCCGCTATTTCGTCCTCATGGGGCGCCTGTCACCGCTGGACGGGATCGGGCCCGAGGAACTGGGTCTGGACGCGCTGGACGCCACGCTGCGCGACGGGGTGCAGGAGGTCATCATCGCCACCAATCCCACCGTGGAAGGCGAGGCCACCGCCCACTACCTGGCGCAGATGGCGCGCGGGCAGGGGCTCAAGGTCACGCGCATCGCCCACGGCGTGCCGATGGGCGGCGAGCTGGAGTATGTGGACGGCGGTACGCTCAGCCACGCCTTCAGCGGCCGCTTGCCGGTCTAGGGCTGTCCGGCATCCTTCGGCAGCAGCGCGTCGATCTTGGCGGCGCAGATGAAATCGTTTTCCGACAGACCGTTGATGCTGTGCGTCCAGTAGCGCACGGTGCAGCGGTTGAAGCCGAAGCTGATGTCCGGGTGGTGATCCTCGCTGTGCGCGATCCAGGCGACGGCGTTGACGAAGGCCGTGGTGCGCCAGTAGTTGCGGAACTCGAACGTGGCTTCCAGCCCCTTGCCCTCGTTGATGATCTTCCACTGCGGACGCAGGGATTCGCGCATCTTGACGGCGGCGGCGAGATCCAGCGGCGGCACGCCGCCCTCGCAGGGGACGCAGCGCTTGTCGGCAAGTTCGGTCATGGAGTCGTCTCGGGTGGGTGGGTCACCTAGTGTAGCGGCTCGCCGATCTTGTTAGGCTTGCTGCATGAACAGCAGCGAACACAATCTGATCTGGATCGACCTGGAAATGACCGGGCTGGTGCCGGAAACCCATCGCATCATCGAGATCGCCACCCTGGTGACCGATTCGCAGCTCAACCTGCTGGCCGAGGGGCCGGTCATCGCCGTCCACCAGCCGGAGGCGGAACTGGCGGCCATGGATGAATGGAATACCCGCCAGCACGGCGGCTCCGGACTCACCCGGCGGGTGCGGGACAGCCGCGTGAGCGAGGCCGAGGCCGAGCAGCAGACGCTGGCTTTCCTGGCGCAGTGGGTGCCGCCGGGCAAGTCGCCGATGTGCGGCAATTCCATCTGCCAGGACCGGCGCTTCCTGGCGCGCTGGATGCCGGCCCTGGAGCGCCATTTCCACTACCGCAACCTCGACGTCTCCACGCTCAAGGAACTCTGCCAGCGCTGGGCGCCGGAGATCGCTGCCGGGTTCAGCAAGCAGTCCAGCCATCTGGCGCTGGACGACATCCGTGACTCGGTCAACGAACTGCGCTATTACCGCACCCACTTCATCCGCTGCCCGGACCCTATTGCGGTAGGCTGATCCGCACCCGGGCGCCGCCCAGTTCCGGCGCCCGCTCCAGCTGCAGCGTGCCGCCGTAGGCCCGCACCAGTTCCGCCACCGCAGCGAGCCCGATGCCCTGGCCCGGCACGCGCGTATCAGCCCGCACCCCCCGTTCCAGCAGCGATTCCGGATGGTCCGGAAAGCCGCCGCCGTCATCGTCAATGTCCAGCCTCAGCGCGCCCGGCATCAGCGCCGCGCCAATCCGGGCCCGGCCGCGACCGTACTTGACGGCGTTCTCCAGCAGGTTGCCCAGCAGTTCGTAGAGGTCGCCCTGGTCGATCCGCACCTTGAGTGTCTCGGCAAAGTCGAGCTCGATCCGCGGCGCTTTTCCGGCATAGACCTTGCCCAGCGCCGCGGCCAGTTTCTGGCAGAGCGGATGCAGGGCCACCGGCTCGCTGAGCGCACGGCTGCCCGCCGCCGCGGCGCGGCGTAGCTGGTGGTCCACGATGTGCTGCATGCGGACGAGCTGTTCGTCCAGGGTCTCGCGCTGGGACGGTGGCAATGCGTTCTCGTGTCCCAGTCCACGCAGGACCGCGAGCGGGGTCTTCAGGCTGTGGGCAAGGTCGGCCAGGCTGTGGCGCTGGCGCTCCAACTGGGCATAACCGGCACGGATCATGGCGTTGATCGCCGCGGTCACCGGCGCCAGCTCACGCGGATAGGCGGACTGGATGGCCGACTGACGGCCCGCCTCCACCCGCTGGAGCTCCCCGCGCAGACGCCTGAGCGGCGCCAGCCCCCAGGCCAGCACCAGCCCCTGCACCCACAGCAGCCCCAGCGCTGCGGCCAGCAGCCAGGCCCACAGCGTGCGCCGGTAGATGCGCATCTGCCGGGCGAAGGCCGCCTGGTCCTCGACCACCAGCAGGGTATAGCGCTGCGGTTCCTCGAAGGCGTCCAGCCAGCGCAGGCCAAAGCTGAGGTGAAACCGGGTTTCCTCGCGCAGGAAGCGCCATTGCCCCACTTCGGCCTGTTCCGGAAATGCCAACCCGTCTCCCAGGCTGGGCGAGCCCCAGACCAGCGCGCCGCGCGCGTCCACCAGGGCCGCCTCCAGCCCGGATTGCGGGGCTTCCAGGCGCGGATCGGGCAGACGCTGGCTGGACAGGGTGAGCCCGCCGCGGGCCGTCGGCTCCACCGCGCCCAGCAGGGCGTAGGCCAGCCCCTGCAGGCGCTCCTCCTGCGCGCGCAATGCGCTCGCCTCAAAGGCGCGGTCCAGCGCCAGCCCGCAGGCCAGCACGAAGGCGGCCAGCACCAGCGAGGCGGCGAGCAGCAGACGGGTACGCAGGGACGGCATGCGCCATTATCCCCGCAGGCGGGCGCTTACGCGCGCGGCAGCGTCCAGCGGTAACCCGCGCCGCGCAGGGTGGTGATGGGGTTGATCTGGCCCTGCGGGTCGAGCTTGCTGCGCAGGCGGCGGATGAAGACTTCGATCACGTTGCTGTCCCGCTCGTCTTCCTCGGCGTAGAGGTGTTCGGTCAGCTCGGATTTGGAGATCACCTTGCCGGCGTGGGTGAGCAGGTATTCCAGGACCCGGAATTCAAAACTGGTGAGCTCCACCGGATTGCCAGCGGCCAGCACGCTGCGCGCGGCGGGGTCCACCCGGTAGGGTCCGGATTCCAGCGTGGACTGCGCCCAGCCGCCGGAGCGCCGCAGCAGCGCGCGGATGCGGGCGATCAGTTCTTCCGGGTGAAAGGGTTTGACCAGGTAGTCGTCGGCTCCGGCTTCCAGTCCCTCGACCTTGCTCTGCCAGCCGTCGCGCGCGGTGAGGATCAGCACCGGAAAGCTGCGCCCGGCCTGGCGTGCCTGGCGGATGATCTCGATGCCGGAGGTTTTCGGCAGGCCGAGATCCACGATGGCGACATCCGCCGGATATTCGGCGGCGATATATGCGCCCTGCTCGCCGTCGGCCGCCACGTCCACGGCAAAGCCGGCGGCTTCGAGCAGCTTGCGGATCTGCTCGCGCAGCTGGGGTTCGTCTTCGATCAGGAGCGCGCGCATGTCAGTCCCGGGCGATGAAGACCATGCGGACTTCCCCGGCGTCCAGCAGCTTGACGCGGTAGCCATTCTCCACCGGGTCCACGGCCAGTACCCGTCCGCCGTGACGCTGCTGCGCGATGCGCGCGGCCTCGCCGGGGCCCATGCGCTGGGCGTTGTGCTGCGGGCTCAGGCCCGGCGCGATGGCCTGCGACTCCCGCTCGCGCCGCGGCGGATCGGCCGCAGCGCCCTGGACGAGCAGGGCGCCGAGCAGCAGGGCGGTGAGGGCAGGAATCAGGCGCATGGTGCGAGTGTAGCCTCCGGGGCTTTCAGTAGCCTACCGGCTGAACCCGGACATCCACCGCGATGCGCCGGCCCGGATCGTAGGGCAGGCGGGTGGTGTACAGGCGGCCGTGGTAGCGGTAGGTCACGTCATAGGCTTCGACGCGCTCTTCATAGCGGTAGCTGTCCACCAGCTGGCAGCGCTGTTCATAGGCCACGCGTTCCGGGCGCGGCGCGCTGTTGCTCAGCGCCACCCGCTGGCCGATGCCGGCACCGATGATCGCCCCCAGCGCGGTGGCCGCGTCCTTGCCGCGACCCTTGCCGAACTGGTGGCCGGCCACGCCGCCGGCGATGGCGCCAAACACCGTGCCGGCCGCGCCGTCGTCAAACCAGACCTCGCTGCGATCGCGGTAGGTCACGCGTTCATCCCAGCATTCCTGGCGCGGCTCGTTGATGCGCACCTGACGGTAGATCGGACGGCTTTCCACCACCTGGGCAAATTCCGGGCCGTGGTTCTTGCCGCGTGACTGGCCCGGGTCTGCCCAGACCGGCGCGGCGGCCAGCCCGGCAGCGAGCATGGGGATCAGGATCAGCTTGTTCATGGGTGTCTCCTGGCAATGCCTGTTGATTTCAGGCTGGGGCCAGCGTACCCGCGCAAGCTGAATCCACTCTGAACTGTGTGGCCTATTTCTGCGTGGTGGTGGCGAAGCGGCGCAGCGACGCCGGGGTGAAGTAGCCGGGCTGCATTTCCCAGTCGTATTCGATGAGCTTGCGCTCCTCGTTGGTGAGGTTGATCGCCACGTAGCGGCGGGATTGCAGGTCATAGTGCACCTGAACGCCGTTGACCACGACCGGGACGTTGGCAAAGGTGATGGCATGACTCTCTGCCGTGCGCCAGAACTGCCCGCGCTCGTCGTACATGTCCTGGGCCAGAACGATCCATGAGTCCTCGTCCAGGTAGAAACGGCGCTTCTGGTAGCGGTGCCGGAAACCGCTGCGCACCTCGGCCTCGATCACCCAGACCCGGTGCAGCTCGTAGCGGGTCAGATCCTGGTTGATGTGTCCCCTGGTGAGGATGTCCCGGTACTTCAGCTTGTCGTCGTAGAGTCTGTAGCTGTTGTAGGGCACCAGCATTTCCTTCTTGCCCAGCAGCTTGATGGTGTAGCGGTCCAGCGGCCCATTGAACATGTCGAGCTGGTCGTGGGTCATCAGTCCGTCGTAGAGCGGATTGTCGTAGCCCACCTCGCCGATGCGGCGCGCTCGGCCGACGCTGTCGTTGTACACCCATACGCCGGTCTGGTTGGCGATGCGGTCTATCGGCACGTGCAGCAGGTGAGATTCACCCGCCTTGTTGGGCGGCGAGACGACCTTGGTGAAGGCATAGAGGTTCATCCCGGCCAGCGATTCCACCGTGGACTTCACGTTGTTGTAGACGTAGGTCAGCTCCAGGTAGCTGCGCTCCACCACGTAGGAGCCGTCGCTGCCGGTGGCCGCGGCGTTGATGTAGCCCTTATAGCCCTTGGTGTTGTAGCGCATGATGTGATTCCACATCACCTCGGTGCCGTTCTGCGGGATGGGGAAGGGGTAGCCCTGCGCCGCGCAGCAGAAGCCATAGCCGTTGTTGGTCAGCTCCACCTGCGTCGCATTGCGGCGGGTGGCTTCATAGAACCACTCCGGGTAGGAGGCTGAGCGTCGGGTGGGGTAGACCGGCATGCGGTAGCTGTCCGGAAAGATCCTGAACAGCTGCTGGTGACCTTCGGTCAGCTGTGTCGTGTACTGCGCCATGTTCTGGGCGGTGATGACGTACAACGGCCGGTCGTCGGCAAAGGGATTGCTGCCGCGCGGCAGTTCGGCCTGGATCAGCCCGCCCTCCCAGGCCGGGATGGTCCCGGCGGCGTTGCCGGCCTGCTCGGCGCCGATGGGCGTCAGGCTCCGCCCCAGCTGCGCGGCCTGTTCGGCGCTGACCTTGGCCGTGGCCAGGGCAGGAAGGCACAGCAGCAGACCACCAACACAGCGCAACAGGACAGACATGGCGTACTCCTCGAACGAGGCACTCAAGACTTGGAGGCCTGGGCCGGCGGCAGGTTCCGCAGGCACAGCCAGGCCAGCGCCGGCAGCAGCAGGATGGCACCTAACAGGTTGGTGGTGAACATGAACAGCAGCAGCAGGCCCATGTCGGCCTGGAACTGCAGGTCCGAGAACAGCCAGGTGAAGACCGCGACGATCAGCGACAGCGAGGTGAAGATCACCGCCTTGCCGGTATGGCGCAGGGCCTCGAAGTAGGCGCTGCGCAGGTCCATCCCGCGGCGCAGCCCGGCAGCCAGCACGCTCCAGAGATAGATGCCGTCGTCCACGCCGATCCCCACGCCGAAGGCCGCAACCGGCAGCGTGGACGCCTTCATGCCGATGCCGATCCAGGCCATGCCGCCGTAGGTGAGCAGCGAGCACAGCACCAGCGGGGTGATGATGCAGACCACGCCCGCCAGGCTGCGGAACGACAGCCAGACGAACAGCAGCAGGGTGAGGTGGACCCAGACGATGACCAGGATCTCGCGTGCGCGGATCTCCTCGTTGGTCGCGGCCATCACGCCCAGGTTGCCGGAGGCCAGCCGCAGCGCCACGCCGCCGTCGGGATTGGCGGCGCTGAAGGCGCGGGTGGCCTCCAGTACCCGCTCGATGGTCTCGGCGCGGTGATCCGCGGTGAAGATCAGCACCGGCATGGCGGAGCAGTCGGGATTGGCCAGCCCGGCACTGCTGGGCACCGGGCCCACCAGATGAGCCAGCGCGCCCTGGTTGCGCGGCAACACCCGCCAGCGGGGCGCGCCCTCGTGCACCATGCTGTTGATGCCGCGCGCGATCTGCGGCAGCGACAGTACCGAGACCACACCAGGCGTGTTCTGCATGTGCCAGGCGTAGCGGTCCAGGGTTTCCATGGCGCGGCCGTTGACGCAGCCGTATTCGCCCGCCTCGGCAATGACCTTGAGCAGATCCACGCCGATGGAGAAGTGTGCCGCGATCGTCAGGGCGTCCCGGTTGTAGCGCCCGTCGGGGCGCAGTTCCGGCACCCCGGGCTGCTGGTCGCCCACGGTGAGCCGGGGGTACTGGTACAGCGCCCAGCCGAGCAGGATCAGCGCCCCCGCCAGGGCCGGACGCGCCAGGCGTGGCGTGGCAAAACCGGCCAGCACCGCCCACAGCTGGTCACCGGCGCGGTTGCGGGCGCGGCTGGCGGCGCGAAAGCGTTCCGCATCCGGCAGGCTGACCCAGGAGAGCACGATGGGCAGCATCACCTTGTTGGTCAAGATCACCGCCGCCATGCCCATCGCGGCATTGAGCGCCATTTCCTGCACGATCTCGATCTGGATGAACGCCAGTGTGGCGAACCCGATCACGTCGGTGACGATCGCCACCGTGCCGGGGATGAACAGACGGCGGAAACTGGCGATGGACGCCTGCAGCGAGTCCAGGCCGTTTTCCGCCACCTCGTAGCCCCAGGCGTTGATGTACTGCACGCCGTGCGAGACGCCGATGGAGAGGATCAGAAACGGTACCAGGATGGCGAATGGGTCCAGGCCAAAACCGGCGAGACGCAGCAGCCCCAGCTCCCAGATCACCGCCGCCAGCGCGGCAGACAGCGGCAGCAGTGACAGCTGGAACGAGCCGCAGAACGCCCACAGCAGCAGCATGGTCAGCAGCAGCGCAATGGCGAAGAAAGCGACGACTTCGGCGCTGGCATCCGTGACATCGCCCACCACCTTGGCAAAGCCGATGATGTGCACGCGTGTGTGTGCATCGCTGTAACGGTCGCGCAGGGCCTCCAGTTGCGCGGCCACCTGACGATAGTCGAGCTTCTCCTGGGTCACCGGATCGCGCTCCAGCAGCTCCGCCACCACCAGCGCACCGCTCTGGTCATTGGCCACCAGACGGCCGATCAGCCCCGCCTTGCCGACGTTGTCACGGATGCGCTCGAACATCGCCGGACCCGGTTGGTAGTCGCGCGGGATCACGTCACCCCCGGCAAAGCCGCTTTCCACGACCTCGATGTAGCGCACGCCGGGCGTGAACAGCGACTGCACGCGCGAGCGGTCCACGCCCGGCAGGAAGAACACCTCATCGGTGAGCTGGCGCAGGCGCTCCAGGAAGCGCTCGTTGTAGATCTCGCCCTCGTCCTGGATCAGTGCCACGGAGATCAGATTGGCGCCGCCAAAGGCCTGCTCGTACTGGCGGAACACCTGCATGTAGGGGTGGGCATGCGGAATCTGCTTGGCAAAGCCGGCGTCCGGACGCAGCTGCAGGGCCTGTGCGAGCAGCCACAGTGTCAGCAGCAGCAACAGCCCAAAGCTCAACCAGCGGCGGCCATAGACCAGATGGATCGCGGCACCGAGCAGGCGCTCTTGACGGGTCCCCACGTATTCTCCTCGGTCGTTGTTCCGGGGCACGCCCGGATTGTGCGGGCAGGCGGGGGCAATCGCCAACAGGAGCTGTTTGCAGCGCCATTTATATTTCGATATTATTGGAAACATGAAATCAAATGCCGCCGTCCGCTGCCTCACCGCGCTGGCCCATGAGACCCGGCTGGGGATCTTTCGCCTGCTGGTGCGCCACGCGCCGGAGGGTCAGTGCGCGGGTGACATCAGCCAGACCCTGAAACTCGCGCCCGCGACCGCCTCGTTCCATCTCAAGGAACTGGCCGGCGCCGGGCTGATCAGTGCCCGCCCGGAAGGCCGTCACATCTATTACGCGCCTGATTTCCAGGCCATGCGCACGCTCACCGATTACCTGCTGGAAAACTGCTGCCAGGGGCGTGCCTGCGCGCCCTCCTGCGCCGCCCCCACCCCCGTTGCCGGAGTCCGCTCATGAAACGTTTCCATGTCCATCTCGCGGTTGAGGATCTCGACCGCAACATCGGTTTCTATTCGGCCCTGTTCGGCGTGCCGCCCAGTGTGCGGGAGGCCGATTACGCCAAATGGATGCTCGACGATCCGCGCATCAACTTCGCGCTGTCCAGCCGCGGCGCCACCCCGGGCCTGAACCACCTGGGCCTGCAGGTCGAGGAGGAGGCCGAGCTGGGCCAGCTGCGCGGCCAGCTGCAACAGGCCGACATCAGCACCCTGGTCGAAGACGGCGCCGCCTGCTGCTATGCACGCTCGGACAAGCACTGGGTCACCGATCCGCAGGGGATCCCCTGGGAGACGTTCCGCAGCCTCGGCCGCATTCCGGTGTTTGGCCAGGCCGAGCTGGAGCCCCAGGCGCAGCCTGACAAGGCGGCCTGCTGCGTGCCCGGCGCGGCCCGCAGCGCCTGCGCCTAGGGTCGGCCGCCATGTCTGCTCCCCCTTACCGCGCGCTGTTCCTGTGTACCGGAAACTCCGCCCGCTCGGTGCTCGCCGAGGCCACCCTGCAACATCTGGGCCAGGGCCGTGTGCTGGCGTACAGCGCCGGCAGCCGGCCGCTGGGACGGATCAATCCCTTTGCCATCGAGCTGCTGCAGCGGCAGGGCATCGCCACCGAAGGGCTGCGCAGCAAGAGCTGGGATGAATTCGCAGCACCCGGCGCGCCGAAGATGGATTTCATCTTCACCGTCTGCGACAGCGCCGCCGGCGAGACCTGTCCGGTCTGGCCCGGCCACCCGGCCACCGCGCACTGGGGAGTGCCTGACCCGGCCGCCGTCACTGGCAGTGACGCGGACAAGCGTCATGCGTTCGTCCAGGCCTACACGGTGCTGCGCCGGCGGATCGAGCTGTTCCTGAGCCTGCCGCTCGACAGGCTGGAACACCTGGCGCTGGCGTCGAAGCTGCGCGACATCGGCCACGCATGAGTCGCTGCCGGCGCGCGGGCGCAGAGGCCCTGGGGACCGGCCTGCTGCTGGTCGCAGTGGCAGGCAGCGGCATCATGGGCGAGCGCCTGGCAGAGGGTAACGCCGCCCTGATCCTGCTCGCCAACAGCCTGGCCACCGGCGCGGCGCTGTATGTGCTGATCACGCTGCTGATCCCGGTCTCGGGCGCGCACTTCAATCCGGCGGTCAGCCTGTGCCTGGCCGCCCGCGGCCTGCTCCCGTGGCGCGAGCTGCCGACCTATCTGCTGGCCCAGTGCGCGGGAGCGGTACTGGGCGTCTGGGCGGCGCACGCCATGTTCGAGCTGGAGATCCTGCAGGTCGGCAGCCGCGTGCGGACCGGGCCGGCGCAGTGGTTCAGCGAGGGACTGGCCAGCTTCGGCCTGCTGCTGACCATCCGCATGGCGCTGGTTCATGCGCGCCGCGAGCTGGCCCTGCTGGTGGCGCTGTACATCACCGGCGCGTACTGGTTCACCGCCTCCACCTCGTTTGCCAACCCGGCGGTGACGCTGGCCCGCGCGTTGAGCGATACCTTCGCCGGCATTGCCCCCGCCGATGCGGGCGGGTTCATCCTGGCGCAGTTGCTGGGCGCGTCGGCAGGGGTGTGGGTGGCGGAGCGGCTGAGCCCGCCCGTGAGTCCGGCGGCGAGCGGCTAGATCAACTGGCGCTGATCGTGGGACGCGCCACCACGGCGGTCCCGGGGCCAATCTTCTGCAGACCCACGGTGATCACGGTCTCGCCGGCGCGCAGGCCGGATACCACCTCGGCGCGACCCGGCTGGCGCTGGCCCACGCGCACCTCGCGGATCGCCGCCTTGCCGTCCTCGATCACATAGACGAACAGCTGCTCGCCACGCGGAAAGATGGCCTCTTCCGGCACCATCAGTGCCGCTTGCTTGGTTTCCACCGCGATCCGCACGCGGGCAAACAGGCCGGGCCGCAGCTTGCCGTCCGGATTGGGCAGGCGCGCGCGCAGGGCAATGGAGCGCGTGGTGTCGGAGATGCGCGGGTCCATGGCGTACAGCGTGCCGGTGAAGCGCTCGCCGGGGTAGGCGTCGAGTTCCACGGTCAGCGCCTGGCCAACGCTCAGCACCGGCAGGGCGGCCTCGGGCACGCGCAGGTCCAGCTTGAGACTCTGTAGTGCTTCGAGGTTCACCAGCGGCTGGCCGGGGTTGACGTAATCCCCGGGGCTGACGGTGCGCAGGCCGGCCACACCGGCAAACGGTGCGGTGATCCGGGTCTTGTCATGGCGGGCCTGTGCCAGGCTCAGCGCGGACTGGTTGACCGCGAGATTGGCCGCTGCGGTATCACGGTCGGCGGTGGAGATCAGGTTCTGGCTGAACAGCTCATCGGCACGTTCACTGTTGCGCCGGGCGAGCTGCAGATTGGCGCGTGCCTGCTCCAGCTCGGCGCGGTAGATCGAAGCATCGAGCTCGAACAGCAGCTGGCCGGCAGCGACCGGCTGGCCTTCCGTGAAATTGATGCGCAGTACCCGGCCGGCGATCTCGGAAGACAGGGTGACGGATTCCTCCGAGCGCAGGCTGCCTACGGCGGTCAGCTCGCGCGTGAGTTCGCTGGGCTCGATCACGCGGGCCTCGACCTCGACCGCGCGCGGACCGGCGCCGGGCGCGGCGCTGGCCGCCGGCGCAGGTGAGTTGTCGCCACAGGCCACCAGCGCGAGGGCCGTTGCCAGCAGGGCGAGACGCAGGGCAGGGAGCATTCCAGGTCCGGGCAGAAGGAGTGAGGGCGGTAATTGCGCCCCACAGACAGTGCGGAGCGTACCGGAGTTCTTCGTGCTCAGAAATTTTCCGTGAGCTTGAGCAGCTCCGGCGCCGCGTAGGCGCGGAACAGGGTGCGAGCCAGCACCCGCAGCAGGCGGTGCACTTCTTCCTGCGTCTGGTGGCGCAGCGGCAATACCACCGCTTCCACCAGCGAGATGATGGCGCGTGACATGTCGTCAATGTCATCGCCGAGCTGGATCATACCGACCTGCTGGGCGCGCTGCAGCACCGCCTGCACGGTGGCGACCGCATCCTGTTCGAAACGGCGCTGGGCGGTGCTGATCTCGGCGGTTTCCGGCGTGGAGGGGATCAGCCAGTAGCCGGCGATGCCGCTCTGTACCAGCGGGTCGGCGAGAAAGCGCTCCAGGCCCTGGAACAGGGCAAAGATGGCCTGCGCGGGCTCCGCATGGGCGCGCATGGGCACGAAGATGTGATGCTCAAACACGGCATGCAGACGCTCGAGACAGTCCAGGAACAGCGCCTCCTTGCCCTGGAAATGCCAGTACAGCGCGCCCTTGGACAGCTTGCTGCGCTTGGCGATGTCGCCGATGGAGACGCCCTCGTAGCCATAGCGGCCAAACAGCTCAAAGGCCTGATCCTGGATCGCCTTGAGCGTGTCGCCTTGCTGGTTTGCGGGTTTGCGCGGCATGCGGGTCGGGAAGGGCACCGGTCAGTGGTGCGCGATCCTACCACTGCCCGCGGCTCAGCTCTCCAGCTTGCGCAGCTCGCGGCGCAGCTCGAATTCCGAGGAACTGACGCAGCCTTCCAGATCCTGCAGCCGGCGCTCCAGGCGGGCAAAGCGGGCCTTGACCTCGGAGGCGCTCGCCGGCGGGGCGGGGCTGGCACTGCGTTCCGGGCGCAGGGGCCTGCCGTCGGCCGGATCCATCAGATACCACAGGGCCAGGTAGATCACGCCCACCGGGAACAGGCCGCTGAAGAACAGGGCGAGTGCGGTGATGACACGCAGCAGCTTGACGTTCCAGTCAAAGTACGCGGCCAGGCCGGCGCAGACACCGGCCACCCAGCCGTTCTCCGGATCGCGGTGGAGGCGGGCGAAGAATCCCTCCTGGCCCTCGTGCCTAGCGGTGTTCATGTTTCTTTCTCCAGCCGGGCGCCTCGGCATCCAGTATGGCTTCCAGGGCCTCGATGCGCTGTTCCATGCGCTCGGCCAGATGGGCCAGCTCACCGTTGCTCAGCCCCGCGGGGGCCGTGGCCTCGCGCGCTTTCTTGTTCTTGTGCACGTAGTGCAGGATGATCCAGACGATCAGGACCGGCGTCGCGAAAGTCGCCACGATTGCAAACAGTGGTATGAGTACTTCCACCCGAATCCCCCCGAACAGTGTGATGACAGCTTAGTTCTTGTTCTCTGGCGGTGCTTTGCCCGCCAGCTTGCTGCGCAATTCTGCCAGTTCGGCTTCCACCTTGTCTGCGGCGGCCAGGGTGCTGAACTCATCCTGCAGCGAACGGCTGCCCAGGTCATAGGCTTCCACCTCGGCCTCCAGGCGGTCGATCTTGCCCTCGTACTGCTCCATCCGCAGCAGGGTGTCGGTCATCTTGCGGTCGTTGATCTGCGCCTTGACCTTGAGCCGCGAGGCGGCCGAGTGCTGGCGCAGGACGATGCTCTTCTGGCGCTGGCGGGCATCAGTGAGTTTGGCCTTGAGTTTGGCGGTATCCTCGTCGAGCTTGAGGATCTCGTCGCCGATGTGGGCCAGCTCCTTCTCGCAGCCGGCAAGATGGTCGAGCGCCCGCTGGCGGGCCCCCAGCGCACCGCGGGCCAGGTCCTCGCGCTGCTTGGTCAGCGCCAGTTCGGCCTTGCCCTGCCAGTCGGCGGCCTCGCTCTGCAACTGCTCGATGCTGCGCTGCAATTCCTTCTTGCGCGCCAGCTGGCGCACCGCGGTGGAGCGGACTTCCACCAGGGTGTCTTCCATTTCCTGGATGATGAGGCGGACCATCTTCTCCGGATCCTCCGCCTTGTCGAGCATGGCGTGGATGTTGGAATTGATGACGTCCGACAGACGCGAAAAAATACCCATGGGAAACTCCTGTTGAATCTCGGTTTAGCGGGGGGGCTGAGCCGGCAGATCCGAAGCGGCCGGATCCGGTGCCGGAACGGCGGGGCGCAGGCGGTTGAGCAGGTCCTTGCGCAGCTCCTCGCGGATTTCCAGCAGCGCAGCGTTGCCCTGGGCGGCAATCAGCTTGCCCACGCCGGTGGCGGCGCGCGTCAGCAGTGGATCCTGCGCGCTGGCCGTCAGGCTGGAGCCGAGGGCGAGCCCGGCCAGCAGCAGGCAGAGCAGGCGGGAGCGGTGGAAAGTGGCAGACATGTGGAACTCCGGTTGCGGTGTGCCCTTGCTATTGCCAGCTTCGTGCCAACTCCGGACATTCTGATAAATCATTGATAATGAAAGATTAAAAATAAAATTCGCCGTCCGAACTGGACACGGGAACCCGGAATAATGGTAAAAACAGCTACTTTCTGGCGAGAATAACAATGAATGCCAACGATGCCGAGGCGAGTCCCGATCCGCTGCTGGGCCAGGCGGACAATTTTCTGGCGGTGCTCGAGCGCATCTCGCGGGTGGCGCCACTGCGCAAGCCGGTGCTCATCATCGGCGAGCGCGGCACGGGCAAGGAGCTGATCGCCGCGCGCGTGCATTATCTGTCCGAGCGCTGGCAGCGGCCGTTCATCAAGTTCAACTGCGCGGCGGTCAACGACGAGCTGCTGGAGTCCGAACTCTTCGGCCATGTGGCCGGTGCCTATACTGGCGCCACGCGCGCGCGGGTGGGGCGTTTTGAGCTCGCGGACGGGGGTACGCTGTTTCTCGATGAGCTGGCGAGCATGAGCCTGCGCCTGCAGGAAAAGCTGCTGCGGGTCGTCGAGTACGGAGAATTCGAACGGGTCGGCGACAGCCGCGTACAGCGTATCAACGTGAGGCTGGTCGGCGCGGCCAACGTGGACCTGCCGGCGCTGGCGCAGTCCGGAAAATTCCGAGAAGACCTGCTTGACCGGCTGTCGTTTGACGTGATCACCCTGCCGCCGCTGCGCGAGCGGCGTGAGGACATCCTGCTGCTGGCGCAGAAATTTGCCGAAGGCATGGCCCGCGAGCTGGGGCGTGAGTACTTTGCCGGTTTCTCGCCGCGGGCCGAGCGCGAACTGCAGGACTACGCCTGGCCGGGCAACGTGCGCGAGCTGCGCAATGCCGTGGAGCGCGCGGTATACCGCCTGGAAAACGCCAGCCAGAGCGTGGAGAACCTGGAGCTCGACCCCTTTGCTTCGCCCTACCGGCCGCTGGACCGGCGTGCCGCCAGCGCGCCCACGGCGGTCAATGCATTCAGCCAGTGGCCGCTATCCTTCAGCGAGACCGTGGCCGATCTGGAAACCCGCCTGCTGCACGCGGCACTGGAGCAGGCGCGGCACAACCAGAAGAAGGCGGCCGAACTGCTCGGGCTCAGCTACCACCAGCTGCGCGGACTGCTGCGCAAGTACCGGATCGAGACCTGACGCAGCACCGCCACCCACAGCAGCCACGCGAGGCCTGCACCGCCACCTCCGCCACTGCGGGGCGTCTGGGCCGACGAGGGAGGCGGTGGCGCATTGAAATCCAGTGAGTCCACGCCGTCCAGGGTGGCCACGCCGGTGCCGTCCGGGTCCAGCCAGGGGGCGACGCTGGTGCCGGGACTCGGCAGGTCAAACCAGTTGCTGTACATGCGGCCGTACCAGTCCGCGCCGGTCGGGTTGTCACAGGACGCCAGTCCTCCGGAGAGCTGCCCCACGACGCGTTTGCTGGAATTGAAGATGGCCGAGCCCGAGGAGCCGCCCTCGGTCGTGCCCTGATCCCAGCGCGGGATGCGCAGGTGGCTGCGAGACAGCTGTGAGGCGGGGCTGCCGGCGCTCTGCCCGTAGGCGGTGATCTCGGTCTGGCGGAAGGAAAAACTGATGCGCTTCTCATCCCCCGCGGGATGGTGGATGCCGGTCACGCCGAACGGGGCGAGATCGCGGTTGTCCCAGCCGGCGTAGTACACCCCGTAGGACAGCGGCGGGACTTCATTGAGCCGCAGCAGCGTGAAGTCCGATCCCACATCGGTACCGCTGCCGGAACTGGCGGCCACCACCGCGCCCTGGCTGGTCTGCCGCAGGCTGCCGTTGGGCGTGCCGCCGCAGACGCTGGTCTGGTAGTTCCAGTACAGCACCACGGTCTGCGCCTCGGCGGTGGTGCTCAGGCAATGGCTGGCGGTGAGGAAGTAGGGGCTCAGATCGCGCCGCGTATTGTTGAGCATCTGGCCACTGCACAGAAACTGCCCGGAAATGGTGTAGCGCGCCACGCTGCGGATCTGCTGGCGCCAGTCATCGCCGGCAGGGCAGACCACGTCGATATTGCAGCTGCCCGATTTGGCGGGCACGCCCTCCTGCTTGTCGCCCAGGCTGCGGAACCCGTGCTGCAGCCCGGCCAGGCTGATCTCGCCCGCCTCACTGCCGGCGGGCAGGATTAGCTCGATCTGCACGGTGTCGGTCGCTGCCAGCGGGGTCCAGAGTGCACCCCCTGTGTTGTGGGCTTCGGTGTAGGGCCCCAGCAGCGCCTGGCCCGTGCCGTCGAGGATGCGTAGCGAACCGCCGGCGGGCATGCGGTACGGGGCGAAGTGGAAATTCAGATTGAGCGCATCACGCGACTGCAGCGCCCACAGATGACGGCGGCGCCCGTCGGGCAGGGTCTCGTGCTGGCTGCCGTCACTCGCGGCCCCGATCCGCCCATCCGCGGCGAGCAGCGGCATGCTGAAGCCCGGCTGGGTCACGGCGAAGCGATAGGGGCGCGGCACGCCCGCCGGACGGCGGTCGGCCTCGAGCACGGCCGCCACGTCCGGTGCGGGCAGGCTGAGCGGCACCGGCGTCGCCGCAACCAGCGCGCTGTACAGCCACAGCCCGGCAACCCACCACCCGCGTTTCATAGTGCCTCTTGCATGTGCCTGTGCCTGTGCCTGCCCATTGTACGGAACCTGCCGGCGAATGGACTCAGCCCGCCCGGTCCGGCGCCGTTTGCTGCAGGTCTGCAAGCTGGTGGGCGACGTGTTCCGGCGAGTGTGTGCGGCGGCAGATCAGCGCATAGAACGAGGGCACCACATACAGCGTGAACAGGGTGGCAAAGGCCACGCCGAAGAAAATCACCACGCCGAGGATCTGCCGCGCCTCCGAACCTGCGCCGCTGGCGAGGATCAGTGGCATGGCGCCGGCCAGGGTGGAGATGCTGGTCATCAGGATCGGCCGCAGACGGATGGCGCTGGCGGTGAGCAGGGCGTCCAGAAACTCCTTGCCGGCGTCGCGCTGCTGGTTGGCGAATTCCACGATCAGGATGCCGTTCTTGGCGGCCAGGCCGATCAGCATCACCACGCCGATCTGCGAATAGATGTTCAGCGTCATGCCCAGCAGCCACAGGGCACCCAGGCTGCCGAACACCGCGAGGGGGACCGTGGTCATGATCGCCAGCGGGTGCACGAAGCTCTCGAACTGTGCGGCCAGCACCAGGTAAACGATCAGCAGCGCCATCGCGAAGGTGAGGAACAGGGCCTGGCCCGACTCCTTGAATTCCCGCGACTCGCCGGTGTAGCTCAGCTGGGCGTTCTCCGGCAGCTCCTCGCGTACCACGCGCTCCATGAATTCCAGCGCCTCGCCCAGGGTATAACCCGGGGCGAGATTGGCGCTGATGGTGATGGTGCGCAGCCGGTTGAGCCGGTTGAGCGAGGCCGCCGCCGCCTTCTCGTTGCGGGTCATCAGGTTGGAAAGCGGGATCAGCGCGCCGTCGGTGGCGGAGCGCACGTAGATGTCCGAGAGGTCATCCGGCGCGCGGCGCTCCCGGTCCGGAGCCTGGATGATGATGTCGTACTCCTCGCCCTGCTGCTGGAAAGTGGTGACGCGACGCCCACCCATGAAGGTTTCCAGCGCGCGCGCCACGCTGGAGACCGGCACGCCCAGGTCCGCCGCGCGGCTGATGTCCACGCTGAGCTCGATCTGCGGCTTGGTTTCCCTGTAGTCCGAGTCGAGGCGCTGCAGGCCAGGGTTCTGTTGCGCCCGGGCCATGACACGATCACGCCACTGCGCCAGCTCCTCATAGGTGCCACCGCCGATCGCCACCTGCACCGGCTGTCCAAAGCGCACGCCAAAGCCGCTGCGCTGGGTGATGAAGGCACGGGCACCGGGCAGGTCGCCGATCTCGGCCGAGATGTCCTGTGCCACCTGCTCGGAGTTGCGCTCGCGCTGCGACCAGTGCTTGAGCGTGACGATGGCGATGCCTGTATTCACGTCGTCGCCACCACCGAAGCCCGGCAGGCGCAGCAGCACCCGCTCTACTTCTTCACCCACGCGCGCCATCAGCGGCTGCTCGATCAGATCAAGCTGGCGCTGCGTGTAGTCCACGCTGGCGCCCTCGGGCGCGTTGAGGCGCACGAAGAATCCACCACGGTCCTCGAAGGGGGCAAATTCCTTGTCAATCTGCTGGAACAGCAGCGCCACGCCTGCGCCCAGACCCAGCAGCGCCAGGGCGGAAAAGACCGGACGTTCCACCACCGCGCCGAGGCTGCGGCGGTAGCGCCGCTCCAGCCTGTCGAAGGCCAGATCCAGCCAGCCGGAAAAACGGTTGTGGCCGTCGTGCTTCTTCAGCAGCCAGGCGGCGAGCACCGGTGCCAGGGTCAGGGCCACGATCGAGGAGCAGGCCACGGCGGCGGCCATCGCCAGGGCAAATTCCCGGAACAGCCGCCCGACGTTGCCGTCGAGAAAGGCCAGCGGAGTGAAGACCGCGACCAGCACGATGGTGGTGGCCACGATGGCAAAGCCCACCTCCCGCGCACCGCGGTAGGCGGCGAGCAGCGGCGGTTCTCCCAGTTCCAGGCGCCGGTGGATGTTCTCGACCATGACGATGGCATCGTCCACCACCAGGCCAATGGCGAGCACCAGCGCCAGCAGGGTGAGGATGTTGACCGAAAATCCGAAGGCGTAGAGGAAGATGAAGGACGCCAGCAGCGAGATCGGCACCGTCACCGCCGGGATCAGCGTGGCGCGCGCGCTACCCAGGAAAAGGTAGATCACCGCGATGACGAAGACCGCCGCATAGAGCAGGGTCATGACCACTTCCTGCAGCGCCGAGGAAATGAACTCCGAGGAGTCGTAGTTGAGTTCCAGCTTCATGCCTTCCGGCAGTCCGGGCAGCAGGCGCTGCATTTCCGCACGCACGCCCTGGGCCACGGCCAGGGTGTTGGCCGTGGAGGTCTTGATGATGCCCAGCCCCAGCGAGGGCACGCCGTTGGCGCGGAAGCTGCCGCGCGGATTCTCGGCGCCCAGCTCGATGCGCGCCACCTCGCCCAGACGGACCGGAAAGCCATCACTGCTGCGGCGCAGGACCAGCTGGGCAAAATCTTCCGGCGTGCGGAATGCCCGCGTGGTGCGCAGGGAAAACTCCCGCTCGGCGGATTCGATCCGCCCGGCCGGGCGCTCGATGTTCTGCTGGTTGAGTGCGGTCTCGATGTCCTCCACCGTCAGCCCGCGCGCGGCCAGCTGCAGGCGGTCCAGCCAGATGCGCATGGCGTAGCGGCGGTCGCCGCCGAGGCGGATCTGCGAGACCCCGTCCACGGTGGCAAAGCGGTCGGCAATGTAGCGGTCGGCGTAATCCGACAGCTCCAGGTTGTTCATGCGCGGCGAGGTCAGCACCAGCCACATGATCGGGTTGGCATCGGAATCGGCCTTGACCACCTCGGGCGGGTCGGCCTGGTCGGGCAGGTTGTTGAGTACCCGCGAGACGCGGTCACGGATGTCGTTGGCCGCCGCGTCGATATCCCGTGTCAGCTGGAATTCCACGGTGATGTTGGAGCTGCCGTCACGCGAGCTGCTGGAGATGCTCTTGATGCCCTCGATGCCGGCGATCTGGTCCTCGATGATCTGGGTGATCTGGGTCTCCACCACGGCGGCCGAGGCGCCCAGGTAGTTGGTGCGTACCGACACCACCGGCGGGTCCACGTTGGGGTACTCGCGTACCGACATGGAGAGCAGGGAAAACAGGCCGAACACGATCAACAGCAGGTTGATCACGGTGGCAAAGACGGGGCGCTTGACGGAGGTATCGGAGAGCCACACGGCGGAGTTTGCTCGGCAGGGGATCGGTGGAGGCGGGGACGCCGTTCATGGACTGCGCGCGGACGATTTAATTCCCGCATGCCCGCACGGGCAGCCGCATTATGCCGCGCGCCGGGCTTGGTTATAGTGCGCCCTGAGCCGCCGAGGAAACCCCGTGAGTCAGCGCGACGCCTACCCCTATCTGCTGGACCTGAATACCCGCTGGAAAGACAACGACGTGTACGGTCACGTCAACAATGTCGAGTACTACAGCTACTTTGACACGGTCATCAACAGCTACCTGATCCGCGAGGGCGGCCTGGATATCCACGCCGGGCCGGTGATCGGCCTGTGCGCGGAATCGCACTGCCGCTTCCTGCTGCCGCTGGCGTTCCCTGAGCGCGTGCGTGCCGGGCTGCGGGTGGCGCATCTGGGCCGCTCCAGCGTGCGCTACGAGATCGCCCTGTACGGCGAGGCGAACCCGGAGCCGGCCGCGGAGGGTTGGTTTGTCCATGTTTTTGTGGATCGCCAGACCCGCCGCAGCCAGCCCCTGCCGGATGCCCTGCGCACGGCGCTCGGCGCCCTGCACACGGGCGGAGCCGCGTCATGAAAGTGCGTGCCGCCGTGCTGCGGGAGATGGGCCTGCCCGCGCCCTACGCACGCTCACAGCCGCTGCGCATCGAGACACTGGAACTGGCGCCGCCCGGGCCCGGCGAGCTGCTGGTGCGCGTGCGCGCGGCGGGGTTGTGCCATTCCGATCTGTCCGTCATTGACGGCTCGCGGCCGCGGGTGATGCCGATGGTGCTGGGCCATGAGGCGGCCGGCATCGTCGAGGAAATCGGGCCCGGGACCGCCGGCTTTGCGGTGGGCGATCAGGTGGTGTTTTCCTTCGTGCCCGTGTGCGGGCACTGCGCGCCCTGCGCCGGCGGCCGCGCCGCACTGTGCGAGCCGGGCGCCCAGGCCAACACCGCTGGCACGCTGTTGTCGGGCGCGCGGCGCTGGGGTGGCGGGCTGCACCATCATCTGGGCGTTTCCGGCTTTGCCGAACACACAGTGGTCTCGGCGCGCTCGGCGGTGCGCGTGGACGCCGATCTGCCGGCGGAGATTGCCGCCCTGTTCGGCTGCGCGGTGATGACCGGGGTGGGCGCGGTGGTCAATACCGCGCGGGTTGCAGCGGGTGAGAGCGTGGCCATCTGGGGGCTGGGCGGGGTGGGGCTCGCGGCCCTGCTCGGCGCCGTGGCCAGCGGCGCCTACCCGGTAGTGGCGGTGGATGTGCTGCCGGCCAAGCTGGAACTGGCGCGCCGCCTGGGCGCCACCCATGCATTCCTTGCCGGAGCGGACACGGTGGCACAGGTGCGCGAGGCCAGCGCGGGCGGCGCCCAGTACAGCATCGAAACCGTCGGCAGCGAGCAGGTACTGGCGCAGGCCTATGCCGCCACCCGTCGCGGCGGCACCACCGTGACCGTGGGCCTGCCGCATCCGCAGAAGCAGTTCAGCGTCTC
>JBKHXN010000002.1:0-28983 GCA_046565985.1 Gammaproteobacteria bacterium | reverse complement strand
GGCTTCGTGCCGGTGGCGGACGGCTTTGTCACCTACTCGCAGTCCACCGACCCGGCCAGCCCGCACTTCAACGACTTCACCCGCGACTACTCGGACAAGGCCTGGCACCGCTTCCCGTTCACGCCCGCGCAGGTGCAGGCGGCGAAAGTGAGCGAGCTGCGCCTGCGCGAATAAACTCGCCTGAGCTTAGGCAGGGGCTTAGTGGCGTTAACTGCGGCTATTAACTTTATCGCTCTGGCGCCAGTACTAGTGTCTGCAATCGAAAAAGATTAATCTCTCTAATAGGTGTTAGCGGCTATCTCTTTAAAATTGATGGGGTCTATTTATGGAAACGATGATGAGGTTTCACAAAGCATTTGAAGCAGGTCTAAAAGCTGATTTTGGAGAGATTGTCGGAAAGCTTCTAGGCGACGCAATAGGATACTTTCCAAGTTCCGGTCTCAAGCATGAGGCTCTCAAAAAAAATTTGGAGGAAGATTCGGCTCTGATCACCTCATCAATAAAGGCCGGCAACGTTGATGGCGGCACATTACTGAAAATCCGATCAAACGTTATCGCATCCGCACTCCTCGGAGACACAAAAAGTGTTGAGCAGTGGAGCAGAATCGGGCTGGAGTGGAGTGACAAAGTACTGGGAGGCGGATGGAACGAAACTTTCCAGGAGTGGCAATGGATTATTGCCAACACAGAAGATTATTCGCAATTGATTTCGGACCTTAAGCGTTTTCTCCATCAGATTTAGAATCGAGCACTAAAATCACATCCGGCCGTTGTCTTTGCGTCACTGCGGCAAATTCGCGGCTGATGTGTGGGGTGTGCACCGTTTCCAAGCCGCAGCTGCGCTGCTCTTTAGACGCTGTACTTTTGTGCTGAGCAGAGAATCAGGCAAGACCTTGTAAAGGATTCCCTCAAGGTACACCGCTACAGCGCGCCGGAGAGTCGCACCAGGGTGCGGCCGGTGACCTGACTGGCGATCAGCGCCTCGCAGGCCTGTGGCAGTTCGTCCAGCCCCACGGTGCGGGTCACCAGGGTATCCAGGTGGCGCGGCTTCCAGTCCGTGGCCAGGCGCTGCCACAGCGCCTCGCGCCAGGGACGCGGGCATTCGACCGAATGGATGCCGAGCAGCGAGACCCCGCGCAGGATGAAGGGCATGACCGTGGTGCTGAGCTCAAAGCCCTGCGCCAGACCGATGCTGGCGATGTTGCCCCAGGGTTTGACGGTACGCGTCAGCCAGGCCAGCGTGGCGCCGCCGAGGTTGTCCACCGCCCCGCCCCACTGGGCGGCTTCCAGTGGCTTGCTGCCCATCTCCAGGCTCTGACGGCTGATGATCTGGTCGGCGCCCAGAGACTTGAGATAAGCCTCCTGCGCCTCGGCCTTGCCAGTGATGGCGTGCACGCTGAAGCCGGCGCGCTTGAACAGGTCGATGGCAATGCTGCCCACCCCGCCGGTGGGCCCGGTGACGGCGATCGGCCCCAGCTCCGGCGCCTGGTGGTTCTCCAGCATGCGCCGCAGCGCCAGCGCCGCGGTGAAGCCGGCGGTGCCGATGGCCATGGCCTCGCGCAGATTCAACCCTGCCGGGAGCGGCACCAGGATGTCGGCGGGTACGCGGGCCCGTTCGGCAAAGCCGCCGTCGAGCAGCTCGCCGATGTTGCAGCCGGTGACCAGCACCCGGTCGCCCGGCGCGTAGCGGGGGTCTTCGCTGCTTTCCACCACGCCGGAGAAATCGATCCCCGCGACCTTGGGAAAGCCCTTCATGATGCGGCCCTTGCCGGTCACCGCCAGGGCGTCCTTGTAGTTGATGCCGGACCAGGCCACGCGCACCACCACGGTGCCGGGGTTGAGGTCCTCCAGGCGGATGGATTCCAGGCGGGACTGAGTGGCTTTCTCGATCTGGTGGACGCGCAGGGCTTTGAACGTGGTCATGGTCGGTTTGCGGCAGAATGGGATCCGCACCTTAGATCAAACCGGACGATGGTGAAAGCATGGCGCTGCCCACCCAGCAATACCTGAAAAATCCGCCGCTGGAGGAGAGCACGCTGCTGCCCGACCCGCTGGCGGAATTCCAGCGCTGGCTGGACGCGGCGACCGCCGCCGGGATGATCGAGCCCACGGCGATGACCCTGGCCACCGCCAGCCCGGACGGCCAGCCGAGCGCGCGCATCGTACTGTTCAAGGGCTTTCACGAGGGCCGCTTCACCTTCTACACCGACTACCGCGGACGCAAGGGCCGCGAGCTGGACGCCAACCCGCGCGCGGCGCTCACCTTCTGGTGGGACCGCCTGGAACGCCAGGTGCGGATCGAGGGCCGCGTGGAACGTCTGCCGCGCGCGGTCTCGGCAGCCTACTTCCATTCGCGGCCGCGCGGCTCGCAGGTCGGGGCGCTGACCTCGCACCAGTCGCGGGTACTGGGCAGCCGCGCCGAGCTGGACGCGCGCCTGGAAGCCAATCTCCGGCACTGGGAAGACGGGCGCGAGATCCCGCTGCCCGAGCACTGGGGCGGCTACGGGTTGCTGCCCGACTCGCTGGAATTCTGGCAGGGGCGTGGCAATCGCCTGCACGACCGCCTGCGCTATCGGCGCACCGCCGCCGGCTGGCAGCTGGAACGGCTGGAACCCTGAGCCGGCTCAGGCCTTGAGCGGCGGGACGGCCTGAATCCAGCTGCGCAGCTCGTCCAGCGGCAGGGCGTGCGAGAAATAAAACCCCTGCTGCAGGGTGCAGCCCAGCTCCAGCAGGCGCTGCGACTGGGCCTGGGTCTCCACCCCTTCCGCCACCACCCGCAGCCGCAGGCTGTGCGCCATGGCCAGGGTGGCGGTGATGATGGCTTCCGACTCGGGCGTCTGGCCCAGGGACTGGACGAAGCTGCTGTCGATCTTGATCTTCTGCACCGGCAGGCGCTGCAGATAGGCCAGCGAGGAATAGCCGGTACCGAAGTCGTCGATCGCCAGCCGCACGCCGAGTGCGCGCAGCGCCCGCAGCACATGCAGGTTGCGCTCGGCGTCTTCCATGACCACGCTTTCGGTGATCTCCAGCTCCAGCTGGGCGGGCTGCAGCCCGGTACGCTCCAGCAGGCTGCGCACGCTGTCCACCAGCCGTACATCGGCCAGCTGGCGGGCGGAGAGATTGACGGAGAAGTTCAGATCGGCGGTGTTGCCGGCGGCGATGGCCTCGCAACTGTGGGCCAGGATCATCTCGCCCAGGGCGCCGATGAGACCGGCTTCCTCGGCCACCGGGATGAATTCGGTGGGCATCACCAGGCCACGCTGCGGGTGGTGCCAGCGGGCCAGGGCCTCGACGCTGTCGGGCAGCCCGGTGCTGATGTCCATCACCGGCTGGTAGTGCGGCTGGAACTCGGCCACGCCCAGACCACGACGGATATCGCTGGCCAGCAGCAGCTCGTTGCGCAGGGTCTCGGTGAGCTGGCGCGAGGAGAAGCGCACCAGATTGCGGCCCGCGCGCTTGGCCTGGTGCATGGCGGCGTCGGCGGCGCCGATCAGGTCTTCCGGGTGCACCGCATCGTCGGGAAACAGCGCCACGCCGATGCTCGCCGCCATGGGAAAGCGGTGTCCCTCGATCAGGCAGATCTCGGCCATGCCCTCCAGCACCTGCTGCGCCATGCCTTCCATGCGGGCGTGGATGTCGGTCCCGGCCGGAAACCCGGCGAACACCAGGGCGAATTCATCGCCGCCGTAACGGAACAGCGGTACCGAGTCCGGCACCAGGCTGCGCAGGCGCTGCACGGCGCGGACCAGGAAGCGGTCTCCAAAGCTGTGGCCCAGGGAGTCGTTAATGGTCTTGAAATGATCCAGGTCGAGGATCATCAGCGCCAGCGTCTGCTCCCAGTGCTCGGACTCGATGATGCATTTGCGGACCTCGCCTTCCAGCTGGCCGCGATTGGGCAGGCCGGTGAGTGCGTCAATGTGCTCCAGCCGGCGCACCCGCTGGCTGTGCTCCTCGAACTGGCGCAGGGCCAGGGCCATCCGCCCGAACTCATCACGGGTCACGGGCGGCAGTTCAACCGACGCCTGGCCGCGGCTGATCTGCCGGAGCGCCAGCATGACCCGCGACAGCGGATGGAGCACGGTGCGCCACAGCGCGAAGGCCAGCCCCGCGCAGATCAGCAGGAAAGTGGCCAGCAGCAGACGGTGCTGCGCCAGCACCGATTCCGTATGCAGCAGGTCTGCATCACGCGCGGCCTCCACTTCGCGCAGCGCATCCTCGCGCAGCGCCTGCAGGGCGGCGAGGCTGCGCTGGTAGGCCGGTGCCTGCGCGGACAGGGCCGGCAAGGCGTCGGGTCCGAGCAGGGCCCGCAGTTCCCGTACGGTGCGCGGTTCCTGGGCTTCCAGGGCGATCAGGCTGTCCAGCAGCGGCTGCGCCGATCCACCCGGAAGCTGCTGCAGGGCGTCTAGCGTGTTCTGGATCTTCTGCAAACGGGAGAACTGCTGCTGCTGCTGTTCGTCCAGATGCAGGTCGTGGCGCAGAATCTGGTAGCTCAGCAACAGGCTTCCCAGCAGCAGCGTCGCGAGGACCAGGCCCATGACCACGAGCCGGAAGCGCACGCTAAACAGGGCGCTCATGGGTCCGCACGCAAGAAATTGACACGTTCAAATAGGCCCGCATTGGCGCCGCTGCATGGACGGCGTCTTGATTCATTGGTCAGGCGCTACTCTAGGCAAGCACCCCCCAATGAGCAAGCGCATGATGTGCGCGGGCGATAGCTAAAATAGCCCAACCGCCCTGCGCGACACGCCGCGCACCCGTTGACTGGAGTCCCACATGAAATCCCTGATCCTTTCCCTGACCGTCGCCGCGCTCACCATGGGCCTGTTCAGCGCCTGCTCGACCTCGCCCACCGGCCGCAAGCAACTGCGTCTGGTCTCCGACCAGGAAGTGGCGCAGATGGGTGTGGCCGCCTTTGCGCAGATGAAGCAGCAGCTCCCGCCGGCCAAGGCCGCCAGCTCGCAGGGCTTCGTGCAGTGCATCGCCGGGGCCATCACCCGCGAAGTGGCGCCTGGACAGAGCTGGGAAGTGCAGGTCTTCGAGAGCAAGGACGTGAACGCCTTTGCCCTGCCCGGCGGCAAGATCGGGGTCTACACCGGGCTGCTGCCGGTAGCGCAGAACAGCCAGGACCAGGTGGCTGCGGTGATCGGCCATGAAGTGGCGCACGTGCTGGCCGGGCACTCGGCTTCGCGCGTGTCCAACGAGCTGGCCACCCAGCTGGGGCTGCAGGTGTTCTCGGCCACCACCGGCTACAACCCGGAGCTGATCGGCCTGGGCGCCAACCTGCTGCTGCTCATGCCCTTTGGCCGCGCCGATGAGACCGAGGCCGACGTGCTGGGCCTGGAATACATGGCGCGCGCCGGCTTCGACCCGCGCGCCGCGGTCAGCCTGTGGCAGAACATGGCACGCGCCGGCGGCGGACAGGCGCCGCCGGAGTTCATGTCCACCCACCCGTCCAACGAGACCCGCATCCGCGACCTGAACAGCCGCATGGACGCGGTCATGCCGATCTACGAACAGGCCCGCGCCCAGGGCCGGCGCCCGGCCTGCAAGGCCTGAGCACCCGGCCTTACACGGCGTAGTGGCAGGCCACCGTGCTGCCGCTGGCCAGACGGCGCACCGGCGGCAGCTGGCGGTTGCAGGTCTCGTCGGCCATGGGGCAACGGGTGGCAAAGGCGCAGCCCGGCGGCGGTTCGGTCTGGCTGGGCAGCTCGCCGTCCAGGATCGCGTGCGGGGTGCCGCTGGGGTGCAGCTGTGGCACCGAGCGCAGCAGCGCGCGGGTATAAGGGTGGCCGGGCTGGGCAAACAGCTGCTCGCTGGCGGCCTGCTCCATGACACGGCCCAGGTACATGACCATCACCCGGTGGCTGATGTGGCGGACCACCGCCAGATCGTGCGCGATGAACAGTAGGGCCAGGCCCTGCTGACGCTGGATGTCGCGCAGCAGGTTGATGATCTGCGCCTGGATGGAGACATCCAGCGCCGAGACCGGCTCGTCGCAGATCAGCACGCGCGGACGGACCACCAGGGCGCGGGCGATGCCCACCCGCTGGCACTGGCCACCGGAGAACTCGTGCGGGTAGCGGTTCACGTGGGCGCGGGACAGGCCCACCTGTTCGAGCGTCTCCAGCACCCGCGCCTCGCGCTCGTCGGGCCCGAGCTCCGGGCATAGCGCTTCCAGCGGCTCGGCGACGATGCGGCCGACGCTCATGCGCGGGTCCAGGCTGGCCAGCGGGTCCTGGAACACCATCTGGATCTCGCGGCGCAGCGGGCGCCAGCCGGCCTCGTCGAGGCCGCTGAGCTCGCGGTCGGGCTGGCCCGGCGCGCGGTACACGATGGCGCCGGCACTGGGCTGCTTGAGCCCGACGAGGGTGCGCGCCAGCGTGGACTTGCCGCAGCCGGATTCCCCGACGATCCCCAGCGTCTGGCCGGCGTAGAGATTGAAATTGACCTCCTGAACGGCGCGCAGATGCGGCGCCCGCTGCCAGGGCCAGGTGGCTTCGAGCGCGTGCTCCACGCACAGGCGGCGGACTTCGATCAGGGGCTTGGCGGTCATCACGGTGGGCGGGGCGATCCTGGGTGGGCCGGGCGGTCGCACCGGGCACGCCAGCGTACCCGATGGCGGCCGAAAAGCGAGCGGCCCGTGCGTCCGGGATGGCCGGTTATTCGAGCAGGCTGCGCAGCATCCAGGCGGTCTTTTCGTGCAGGTCCATGCGCTGGGTCAGCAGATCGGCGGTGGGCTCGTCGTGCGCGGCGTCGGCCTGCGGGAACACGCTGCGCGCGGTCCGCACGCAGGCCTCGTGGCCGACGACCAGCTGCTGCACCATTTCCTTCCAGTCCGGCACGCCGGGCTCTTCACGGATGCTGGAGAGCTCGGCGTACTGGCGGTAGGTGCCCGGCGCGGGGAAGCCCAGCGAGCGGATGCGCTCGGCCACGGTATCCACCGCGGTGGCGGCCTCGGTGTAGTGCTGCTCGAACATCAGGTGCAGGGTGTTGAACATCGGCCCCGTCACGTTCCAGTGGAAGTTGTGGGTCTTGAGGTAGAGCGTGTATTCGTCGGCCAGCAGCCGGCAGAGGCCTTCCGCGATGCTCTTGCGGTGGTCCTTGGAAATGCCGATGTCGATCTTCTGCGCCCGCGCTTTGGATGCCTTGCCCTTGGCCATGG
This sequence comes from Gammaproteobacteria bacterium, assembly GCA_046565985.1. Classification (GTDB taxonomy): domain Bacteria; phylum Pseudomonadota; class Gammaproteobacteria; order Nevskiales; family Nevskiaceae; genus Polycyclovorans. Next base: position 21,821 of record JBKHXN010000002.1, on the reverse strand, counting down.
GGTAACTCCTTTTGCTTTGAAATCACTCAGGAAAATACAGGAGCCGGGCGGTTATCTCCAATTGAAACTGCCTGGATGGCCGATAGTCTGGGCCGATCCAGGGCTTGTTAACACTGCCGGGCTCGCTGTGATACCAGTAGTGCTAACAGGCCCTAGGCAGGCAACAGCTTGTTTTTGCGGTAATAGCTGAAGATATCGTTGAGACTGCGGCGCGGGGCCCAGCCAAAGGTCTCGCGGAACAGGCGCCCGTCGATGATCACCGGATACTTGAAATAGTTGATCAGGTAGGGCGGGAAGAAGGCGTTCCAGTTGAGCAGGTTGCTGAGCATCTTCGGCAGGGCGGGCGGGATGGACGGCACCGGCAGACGCCGGCAGCCGCACTGCTCCACCGCCACCTGGTAGGAAACGTAATCCTCCGGCGCCACGTTGTAGATGCCCGGCCGGTTCTGTTCAAAGGCCAGGACCATGGCGTCAGCCATGTCGTCCACGTGCAGGAACTGCATCAGCGGCGCAAAGCCCATCAGCACCGGCGCCACCGGGCGTGACAGCAGCAGGGACATGGAATTCCTCACCCCGGGCCCGAGCACATTGCAGGGGCGCAGGATGGTGATGTGCAGGTCGGGATGTTTCCACAGGTAGATATTGGCCAGGCTTTCCAGTTCCACCGCGTCCACCAGATCCTGCGTCACCTCGCTGGCCTTGAGTGGCGCGTCCTCGTCGAGCAGCGCCGGGTTGTAGGGAGAGGCGCCATAGACAAAGTAGGTGGAATGGATCAGCACCTGGCCCACCTGGTACTTGCGGCACAGCTCCAGCAGCTTCTTGCAGCCCAGCACGTTGGCGTTGTAGCGGCGCTGGCGGCTCGACTCATGGGCGAAGATGCGGCCGATGTGGATCACCGCATCGATGCGGTGCTTGCGAAACACATCCTCGAAGCCGCGCTTGTGGATCTCCACCTTGTAGGAGGCAATGCCGGCATCGGTCTCCACCTTGCGGCGGAAATCCACGGCGATGACCTGGTAGCGGCCGTGCAGCCGGGCGATGACGCGCTTGGCCAGCGCCCCCGCGGCGCCCGTGACGAGGACGGTTTTCTTTTCGCTCATGCTCAGAAGATCCGGGTCCGTTCCCTGAGTCCCTGGTCGATCAGCCGGCGGATCTGGGCCTTGACCTCGTCCACGCGGCGGGTGACCTCATCCTCGTTGTCCACATTGCCCTCGAAATACAGGGGCTCGCCAAAATGAAGGTGCACCCGCGCCGGAAGGGGCAGCAGCGGGCCGATCGGGACATACGGCACGCCCAACAGCTTCGCCAGCGGGCTGAGGTTGGCCAGCGCGGGCATGGTTTCTTCGCAGCCGACCACGCCCACCGGGATGATCGGGGCGCGATGCTGCATGGCCAGGTGCATGAAGCCGTTGCCAAAGCGCTGCAGCTGGTAGCGCTTGCGGTAGGGCTTGCCGGAGCCGCGCACGCCCTCGGGGAAGACGATGATGACTTCCTCCTGTTCCAGCATCTTGGCGCAGTTGAGCGGATCGCCGACCACGCCGCCCCAGGAGCTGAGCAGATTGCCCAGCCAGGGGACCGTGGGGAAGAAGCGCTCGATCATCGCCCGCCCGGCGCGCGGCCCGTGCTCGTTGGTGGCCATCGCCACGCCGATCAGCACGCCGTCCATGGGCAACTGCCCGGAGTGGTTGGCGATGACCATGAGCCGGCCGCTGGGCGGGATGTGCTCCAGGCCGCTGGCCTGGACGCGGAAGTAGCGGTCGTAGAGCAGCTTGAACAGGCCCAGGCCGAGCTTGTAGGAATCCTCGTTGTAACCCCAGGCGTCGTAGCCGAAGCTGCCGGCGGGCTTGGGCGCACGCGCCACCCAGTCCTCGATCTGCGGCGTGACGATCTGGCCGAGCAGGGCCTCGCGCGGCCCGGTGGCCAGGAGGGTACGCAGGCTGGAGAGGTCCATACGGGGCCAGGGAGCGATGAAGGGCGTGCAGGGCCACACGGTATGCCAAATGCCGGGCGCCGGGAAGGGCCGCGGCCCGCTCAGTGATGCTGGCGGGACTGCAGGCGCCAGAGGCGGGCGTAGGCGCCGTCGGCGGCCAGCAGCTCGCGGTGCGTCCCCCGCTCCAGCACCCGGCCGTGTTCCAGGACGATGATCTCGTCGGCGTCGGTGATGGTGGACAGGCGGTGGGCGATGACCAGCGTGGTGCGCTGGCGGGCGACCTCGCGCATGGCGTCGAGGATGGCCTGCTCGGCGCCGGAGTCCAGCGCCGAGGTGGCCTCGTCGAAGATCAGGATGCTGGGGTTCTTCAGCAGCGCACGGGCAATGGCCACGCGCTGCTTCTCGCCGCCGGAGAGCTTGAGGCCGCGCTCGCCCACCTGGGTCTGCAGGCCCGCCGGCAGGCGCTCGATGAACGGCAGCAGGTGCGCCAGACGGCAGGCTTCGAGGATCTCGGCCTGCGTGGCGTCGGGCCGGCCGTAGCGCAGGTTGTATTCCAGCGTGTCGTTGAACAGCACCGTGTCCTGCGGCACCACGCCGATCTGCGCGCGCAGGGCGTCCTGGGCCAGCTCGCGGAGATCCACCCCGCCCAGGGTGATGCGGCCGGCGTCCACGTCATAGAAGCGGAACAGCAGCCGGGCAAGGGTGGACTTGCCGCTGCCGCTGGGCCCCACCACCGCCACACGCCGCCCGGCCGGGATGGCGAAACTGACCTGGTGCAGGATCTGCCGCGCCGGGCCGTAGCCGAAGCTCACGTTCTCAAAGCGGATCGCGGCGTCTGCCGGCACCTGGGCCAGTGCCTGCGGCGCGTCGGTGATCTTCGGCTGCTGCTCCAGCAGGCCGAACATGCGGCCCATGTCGATCAGCGCGCGGCGGATCTCGCGGTACACAAAGCCGAGCACGTTCAGCGGCAGGAACAATTGCACCATGTAGGCGTTGACCGCCACGAAGTCGCCCAGCGTCATCTCGCCGCGCGCCACGCCGCGCGCGGCCAGCCACATCATCAGCGTCATGCTGCCGGCGATGATCAGCGCCTGCCCGCCGTTGAGCGCGGCCAGCGTGAGGCGGTTGCGGCCCTGCGCCTGTTCCCACTCGGCGAGATGCCGGTCGTATTCGCCGGCCTCGTAGGCCTCGTTGTTGAAGTACTTGACCGTCTCATAGTTGAGCAGGCTGTCCACGGCGCGGGTATTGGCCCGCGAATCCAGACGGTTGGCCTCGCGCACGAAGCGGGTGCGCCACTCGGTGATCCAGACCGAGAACAGGATGTAGCTCAGCACCGCGCCCACCGTGATCCAGGCAAAACCGGCGCCGTAGCCGACCAGCAGGATCATCCCCACCAGGGCGATTTCCAGCAGCGTGGGCAGGATGTTGAACAGCATGAAGCGGAGCAGGAAGCTCACCCCGGCCAGGCCACGCTCGATATCGCGTGACAGCCCGCCGGTGCGGCGGGTGAGGTGAAAATCGAGATCCAGCCGGTGCAGATGGGCAAATACCCGGAGCGCCATGCGCCGCATGGCGCGCTCGGCGACGCGGCCGAACACCACGTCGCGCAGCTCGGCGAACAGCACGCTGGCAAAGCGCAGCGCGCCGTAGAGCAGCAGCAGGGCCAGCGGCACGGTGAGCAGGGACTGGCGGCCGGCGTCGAGCGCGTCCACCAGGTACTTCATCACCATCGGCAGCGCCACGCCGGCGAGCTTGGCGGCGATCAGGCACAGCGCCGCCAGCAGCACCCGGCCGGGGAACTCCAGCAGGTGAGGCACCAGGGCGCGCAGCACCCGCCAGTCGGGCGGGGCAGCCGGCTCCTCGGAGACCGGGAGGCGGGAGGGTCGTCGGGCCATGCGGGACTGGCCCGTGCCGGTGCCGGCGCTCAGGTCGTGCTCAGGGCTTCGATGGCCTTGAGCACGTCAGAGCGGGAAATCTGGCCGACCAGACGGTTGTCCTTGAGCACCGGATAGCGTTTGAACGGCGAGTTGAGGAACATCTCCGCCACTTCGACGATGCTGGTCTCCACGTCCACGGTCACGGCCTTGCCGGACATGAAGTCGGCGACCCTGCCGCCCATCTCGTCGTAGTAGGCGGCGTTGAGGGCCATATTCAGGCAGTCCTTTTCCGACAGGATGCCGACGATGTTGCCGAGCTTGTCGGTCACCGGCGCGCCGGAAATGCCGTGGTTGAGGAGCTGGCGGATCGCCTCGAAGATCTCGGTCTCCGGTGTGAAGGTCACCAGGTTGGCGGCCATGTATTCGCGTACCGTGATGTCGCGTAGTGACCTGCTGCTCATGTTGTTCTCCCCTGGTAATCCACCTGGTGCGCTGCTTCAGGCAACGCCGGCCTCTTCCCGCATTTTTCTGATGCGCTCCTCGCAGGGCTTGGCGCAGACCCCGCAGGCGGCACTGCCCAGGCCGCCGCAGCTGCCCTTGAGCTTTTTCTCCGCCACCAGCCAGCCGATGGCCAGGCCAGTTACGGCGAGCGTGAAGACGATGAAGGTGGCAAGGAACGTGGCCATGCTCAGCCCCCGAAATCGTCGAGCATGATGTCCTTGCGCTCCACGCCCAGGTCCACCAGCATCTTGATCACCGCCGCGTTCATCACCGGCGGGCCGCACATGTAGTACTCGCAGTCTTCCGGCGCCTTGTGGTCCTTGAGATAGTTTTCAAAGAGCACGTTGTGGATGAAGCCGGTGTGGCCGGTCCAGTTGTCCTCCGGGCGCGGCTCGGAGAGGGCGATATGCCACTTGAAGTTGGGATTCTCGGCCTGCAGTTGGTCGAAATCCTCCACGTAGAACAGCTCGCGCTTGGAGCGCGCTCCATACCAGAAGCTGATCTTGCGCTTGGTCTTGATGCGCCGGAGCTGGTCGAACAGATGCGAGCGCATGGGGGCCATGCCCGCACCGCCGCCGATGAAGACCATTTCCTTGTCGGTCTCGCGGGCAAAGAACTCGCCGAACGGGCCGCTGATGGTGACCTTGTCGCCCGGCTTGAGGCTGAAGATGTAGCTCGACATCTTGCCCGGCGGCGTCCCCTGCGGCGCGCGGGGCGGCGGGCTGGCGATGCGCACGTTGAGCATGATGATGCCCTTCTCGTCCGGATAGCTGGCCATGGAATAGGCGCGCTCCAGCTTCTCCGTCACCTTGGAGGAATACTGCCAGAGGTTGAACTTGTCCCATTCGTCGCGGAATTGCTCCTCGACGATGAAATCCTTGTAGTGCACTTCGTGCGGCGGGCACTCGATCTGGATATAGCCGCCGGCACGGAAGTTGACGTGCTCGCCCTCCGGCAGGTCCAGCACCAGCTCCTTGATGAAGGTGGCGACGTTGTGGTTGGAGCGTACCGTGCACTCCCACTTCTTGACCCCGAAGACGTGCTCCGGGATCTGGATCTTCATGTTCTGCTTCACCGCCACCTGGCAGGACAGGCGCTCGCCTTCCTTGGCCTCGCGGCGGGTGATGTGATTGAGCTCGGTGGGCAGGATGTCGCCACCGCCCTCCTGCACCTTGACGCGGCACTGGGCGCAGGAACCGCCGCCGCCACAGGCCGAGGGCACGAACAGCCCGCAGTTGGACAGCGTGGTCAGCAGCTTGCCGCCGGTGGGAACTTCCAGCGTTTTCTCGCCGTTGATGAGGATCTGCACATTGCCCTGCGGCACCAGCTTGTCGCGGGCGAACAGGATGACCATGACCAGCAGCACGATGATGCCGGTGAAGAAGGTGACGCCCAGACCGATTTCAAGAAACATGAGGCAGACCCCTTAAAGCTGGATGCCGGAGAAGGCCATGAAGCCAAAGGCCAGCAGACCGGCGCTGATGAAGGTGATGCCCAGACCCTGCAGGCCGTCCGGCACGTCGGAATACTTGAGCTTCTCGCGCACCCCGGCCAGCAGCACGATGGCCAGCGCCCAGGACAGGCCGCTGGAGAAGCCGTACACGGTGGATTCGGCGAGGTTGTAGTCGCGCTCCACCATGAACAGCGTGCCGCCGAGGATGGCGCAGTTGACGGTGATCAGCGGCAGGAAGATGCCCAGTGCGTTGTAGAGCGCCGGCACGTACTTGTCGAGCGTCATCTCCAGGATCTGCACCAGCGCCGCGATCACGCCGATGTAGCTGATCAGGCCCAGGAAGGAGAGGTCCACGTTGGGCAGCCCGGCCCAGGCCAGCGCGCCGTCCTTGAGCAGGTACTGGTAGATGAGGTTGTTCACCGGCATGGTGATGGTCTGTACGGCGATGACCGCGACCCCCAGGCCAAAGGCGGTCTCGATCTTCTTGGAGATCGCCAGGAAGGTGCACATGCCCAGGAAGAACGAGAGCGCGAGGTTCTCGACGAAGACGGCCTTGATGGCCAGATTGACCAGTTCCATGGCGGCTCCCTACAGCACTTCCGTGCGGTGCACGGAGTGGATCTGGAAGGCGGGTTTCTCGTTCTGCTGCGGCTTCCAGGTCCGCACCAGCCAGATGATGATGCCGATCAGGAAGAAGGCGCTGGGCGGCAGCAGCATCAGGCCGTTGGGCTGGTACCAGCCGCCCTCGGTCACCAGCGGCAGGATCTCCACACCGAACAGCTTGCCGGAGCCGAACAGCTCGCGGAAGAACGCCACGATCATCAGGATGGCACTGTAGCCCAGGCCGTTGCCGATGCCGTCGAGCAGCGACTTGATCGGCGGGTTGGCCATGGCGTAGGCCTCGGCGCGGCCGAGCACGATGCAGTTGGTGAGGATCAGGCCGACGAACACCGACAGCTGCTTGCTCGTCTCATAGGCGTAGGCCTTGAGCAGCTGGTCCACGATGATCACGCCGACCGCGGCGATGGTCATCTGCGCGATGATGCGGATGTTGTTGGGGATGAGGTTGCGGATCAGGCTCACGAACAGGTTGGTGAACGCGCAGACCGCCGTCAGGCCGATGGACATGATCAGCGCCGGCAGCATCTGCCCGGTGACGGCGAGCGCCGAGCAGATACCCAGCACCTGCAGGATGATGGGGTTGTTGTCGGCGATCGGGCCGACGACGAGTTTCTTGGTTTCAGACATGTCCTATCCCCGTGCCATCTTGTCCAGGTAGGCCTTGTAGCCCTGCTCGGACATCCAGAACTTGACCAGATTGCTCACCCCGTTGGAGGTGAGGGTGGCGCCGGCCAGGGCGTCCACTCCGTGTATATCGTCGGCGCCGGCGCCGCCCTTGACCAGGCCCAGGGCGACCTGGCCCTGCTCGTCATAGACCTGCTTGCCCTGCCACTGGGCCCTCCACTTGGGATTGTCCACCTCGCCACCCAGACCGGGGGTCTCGGCGTGCTGGTAGAAGTTGATGCCGCGCACGGTGTTGCCGTCGGCTTCAAGCGCGAGAAATCCGTACAGGGTGGACCACAGGCCGTAACCGTGGATGGGCAGCACGTAGCTGCGGACGCTGCCATCCTCGTTCTTCACCAGGTACACGGTGCCGTAGCGCGCCCGCGCGTTGATGCCGGCGATATCCTCGGACTTGGACAGCGGCACCCGCAGTTCGCCCTCCTTGGCCGCCTTGTACTGGTCATAGGTCAGGGGATCACGGTCGCTGACGTATTCGCCGGTGGCGTAGTCGATCAGCTTCGGCTCGATCTGCCGGAATGCGGCGGCCACGTCCATGCCCGGCTGGTAGAGGCCCGCCACCCGCAGGATGTTGACCTGCTTGTCGAGGAGGCGGTTGGTCTGCTGCAGGGGCTTGAGCACCACCGCGGCGGTGGAGACCATGATCGAGCCGACCAGGCAGATCGCCAGGGCGGCGACGATGGTGTAGGCCTTGCTGTCCTTGTTGAGCGCCATGGGCGTGTCCTCAGGCCGATGCCGCGGCCAGGCGGCGTGTGCGGCGGGCGATGTTGGCGCGCATCACCCCGTAATCAATCAGCGGAGCAAAGATGTTGGCGAACAGGATCGCCAGCATGATGGTCTCCGGGAACGCCGGGTTGACCACGCGGATCAGCACCGTGACGAAGCCGATCAGGGCCCCGTAGATCCAGCGTCCGGTATCGGTCATGGCGGCGGAGACCGGATCGGTGGCCATGAAGATCATGCCGAATGCAAAGCCGCCGATGGTGAGGTGCCAGTACCAGGGCAGCGCGAACATCGGGTTGCGCTCGGAGCCGATCAGGTTGAACAGCAGCACCGTCCCCAGCATGCCGAAGAACACGCCGAAGATGATGCGCCAGGAGGCGATGCCGGTGATCATCAGGAACGCTCCGCCGATCAGGATGGCGAGCGCCGAGACCTCGCCGGTGCTGCCCTGCTCCACGCCCAGGAAGGTCTGCATCCAGCTGATGCCCGCGGCTTCCACGCCGGCCAGGCCTTCGAGCTTGGCGATGCCCAGCGTGGTGGCGCCGGACCAGCCGTCCACCGCCGTCCACACCGCGTCGCCGGACATCTGCGCCGGGTAGGCAAAGTACAGGAACGCACGGCCCACCAGCGCCGGGTTGAGGAAGTTCTTGCCGGTGCCGCCGAAGATCTCCTTGCCCACCACCACGCCGAACGCGATGCCGGCCGCGACCTGCCACAGCGGAATGTCCGGCGGCAGAATCAGCGAGAACAGGATGGAAGTGACGAAGAAGCCTTCGTTGACCTCGTGGTTGCGGATCGCGGCGAAGATCACCTCGCAGATGCCGCCGACGATGAAGGTGGTCAGATACACCGGCACCCAGTACGTGAGCCCGTGCACGAAGCAGGCGATGGCGTTGTTGGGGTCATAGCCGAAGTAGTGCAGGATCACCTGGCGCCAGTTGTCCACGTCGGTGAGGCCCATCGCCTGCATGGCGCTGTTGGCCTGGTAGCCGACGTTCCAGCAGCCGACGATGACCGCCGGGAAGGTGGCCATCCAGACGTAGATCATCACCCGCTTGAGATCGATGCCGTCACGCACGTGCGGCGCCCCGCGTGCGGTATCGGACGGCGAGTAGAAGAAGGTGTCCACCATCTCGTAGACGGCGTACAGCTTCTCGAACTTGCCGCCCTTGGCAAACAGGGGGTGAATCTGATCGAGAAAATTACGGATTCCGGACATGGCAACCTTCGCAGTATGTTGGTGGCCTGCGCCGCCACCCTCTAAAGGGCGCGCAGGTACCGTGACCCCATCGTTCAAACCCCGCGGCCGTTCGCACGGCCGCGCCGGCGTCTAGCCTTCAGCCTCGATCTGTTCGAGGTTCTCGCGCAGCACCGGTCCAAATTCGTACTTGCCCACGCACACGTAGGAGCACAGCGCCAGGTCTTCCTCGTCGAGCTCGAGGGCGCCGAGCTTCTGCGCGGTCTCCGTATCCTTGACCAGCAGATAGCGCAACAGTTGCGTGGGCAGGATATCCAGCGGCATCACCGACTCGTAATTGCCGATCGGCACCATGGCGCGCGGCGAGCCGTTGGTGGTGGTGGTGAAGCCGAACGTGCGGGTGGCGCGCCGCAGCGCCGAGAAGAACACGTTGGACTTGGAAAAGCGGTCCACGCCCGGGCGGATCCAGCCGAACATCTCGCGGTGGCGGCCCTCGCCGAGCACGGTGATCTGGTTGTGGTACGGCGACAGGTAGGCCGCCCAGCCGCGCGCGCTGCGGCCGTTGAACACCGAACCCGAGAGCGCGCGCCCTTCCACGTTGTGGATCTGGCCGGCGATCAGCTCCTCGATGTTGGCGCCGACCCGGGTGCGGATCAGTCGCGGCTGCTTGACCAGCGGGCCGGCCAGGGCGATGACCCGCTCGGTCCACAGCCGGCCGGTGGTGAACAGCTTGCCCACCGCGATCACGTCCTGGTAGCCGATATGCCAGACCGTGCGCGTGACACCGACCGGCTTGAGAAAATGGATATGCGTGCCCGGCAGGCCGGCCGGGTGCGGGCCGGCAAATTCCGCCAGCCGCAGCTGCTCCAGCTCGGGCGCGGGCGTCCTGGCACCCGGCGCACGGCAGACAAAGATCTCGCCCTGCGTCAGGCGGCTGAGCACCGTCAGCCCGGCACTGAAGTCGGCGGCGTGCGCCTGGATGATCGGCTCCGGATCGGGCGCCAGCGGGTTGCTGTCCATGGCGGTGACGAAGATCGCCGCAGGCGTGCTCGCCGGCTGCGGCACCTTGCTGTACGGGCGGGTACGCAGCGCGGTCCACAGGCCGGACTGCAGCAGCTGCTCGCGCACGCGCTCCGCAGGCAGGCTGGCGAGGCGGCTGGCGTCGTGCGCCTCGAAACTGACTTCCTCGTGACCGTCGAGCCGGATCACCACCGACTGCAGCACGCGGCGCGCGCCACGGTTGATCGTCACCACCGTACCGGCGGCCGGCGCGGTGTAGATCACGCCCGGCGTGCGCTTGTCCTCGAACAGCGGCTGGCCGAGCTTGATGCGCGAGCCCTCCTCCACGAACATGGTGGGCTTGAGGCCGATGTAATCGCTGCCGACCAGGCCCACGGTGGTGACCGCAGGCGCGGAATGGACCTTGTCCTGGGCCGGCCGGCCGGTGATCGGCAGGTTCAGGCCCTTCTTGATGGTGATGCGCGTGATGTCCACGTGCGGGCTGCCTGGGTAGGGTTGCGGAAACAGCGCGAGATTCTACGGAAAAGCCCGCATCGGACGCTACCCGCGCGCCCCGGTGCGGTGCGCGCCACAGCGCGCGGGAGACCGTCCGGGCAGCATCCGCGGGGCGGCACCGGCAGAGCGGATTAAATTATTTATTAAATTAAATATTTTTTATTTAATTTAATGGCACATCATTGCGCGCGAATCTGGGGCCATTCAGACGATGCGTGGCGTGCCGCCCCGGCCGCGCGCTGCGCGCTCCGACTTCATGCGCCGCGCTACCCGCTGGGCGTGCTCGTCGTCGAGACGGGCGATGTGGAACAGCGCGTCGCCCTCGTGCACCAGCGGCAGATGGGTGCGGCCGATGACGATGCCCGAGGCGGTGCTGGTGACCGCCACGTCGGTCTCGCCGAGCGGGTCGCCGACCACCCCCAGCAGCTCGCCCTTGCGCACGTGCCGGCCCAGGTCGGCCTGCGCGCGCAGGATGCCGCTGGTGGGTGCGCGGACCCAGGTGCTGGAGCGCGCGATGATGGGCGGCGTGGCGCTGCGCGCGGGCGTTCCCGGCAGCATCTTCAGCGCCCGCAGCACGTTGACCACGCCGCGCACGCCGATGCGGATGCTGAGCTCGTCGTAGCGCAGCGCCTCGCTGGATTCGTACAGCAGCACCGGGATGCCGTGACGGGTGGTGTACTCGCGCAGCGTGCCGGCGGTGGGCTCGGAGTTGAGCAACAGCGGGGCGCCGAAGGCCTGCGCCAGACGCAGGGATTCCGGGTGGTCCAGATTGGCGCGGATCTGCGGCAGGTTGGGCCGGTGCTGCGCGCCGGTGTGCAGGTCGATGCCGTACTGCGCGCGACCGACCACCTCCTTGAGAAACAGGTGCGCGATGCGCGCCGCCAGCGATCCCGACTCGCTGCCGGGAAAACTGCGGTTGAGGTCGCGCCGGTCCGGCAGGTAGCGGGAGTGGTGCAGAAACGCCAGCGTATTGACCACCGGCACGGCGAGCAGCGTGCCCGCCAGTTTCTGCAGCGCCGGCATCAGCAGCAGGCGGCGGATGATCTCCACGCCGATGATCTCGTCGCCGTGCAGCGCCGCGCTGATGAACAGCACCGGCCCCGGCCGGCGCCCGTGCAGCACGCGCACCGGCAGCGTCACCGGCGTGCTGGTGTAGAGATTGGCGACCGCGATCTGCGCCGTGAGCTTGCGGCCCGGCGCGACCGCCTGGCCGGCGATCAGAAAGGGCGCGACGCTCATCCGGCGCCCCGGGTACGGTTGCGCAGCGGCGCGGCGTGCTGTTCGGCGAAGGCGATGATCTGGTCGGCAATATCCACGCCGGTGGCCGCCTCGATGCCCTCCAGGCCCGGCGAGGAATTCACCTCCATCACCGCCGGCCCTTCGCGCGAGCGCAGGATGTCCACGCCCGCCACGTTGAGCCCCATAATGCGCGCGGCGCGGATCGCGGTGCGCCGCTCGGCGGGGGTGATCTTCACCGCCTGCGCCGTGCCGCCCCGGTGCAGGTTGGAGCGGAACTCACCCGGCTTGGCGGTACGCTGCATGGCCGCCACCACCTTGTTGCCGATGACGAAGCAGCGGATGTCGGTGCCGCGCGCTTCGCCGATGAATTCCTGGGCGAGAAAGTAGGCGTCCAGGCCACGAAAGGCGTCGATGACCGAGGCCGCCGCCTCGTCGGTCTCGGCCAGCACCACGCCCTGCCCCTGGGTGCCCTCGATCAGCTTGATCACCATCGGTGCGCCGCCGACCAGCCGGATCAGGTCGCGGGTATCGTCCGGCGCGTGGGCAAAGCCCGAGCGCGGCATGCCGATGCCCTTGCGCGCCAGCAGCTGCAGGGCGCGCAGCTTGTCGCGCGCACGGGTGATGGCGACCGATTCGTTGAGGCTGTACACGCCCATCATCTCGAACTGCCGCACCACGGCGGTCCCGTAGAAGGTCACCGACGCGCCGATGCGGGGGATCACGGCGTCGAAACTGCCCAGGCGGCGGCCGCGATAATGGATCTCCGGATGATGCGGCGCGATGTTCATGTAGCAGCGCAGCACGTCGATGACCTGCACGCTGTGGCCGCGGGCCTCGGCCGCCTCGATCAGGCGCCGCGTGGAATAGAGGCGGCGGTTGCGCGACAGCAAGGCGATCTTCAACGGCGCTTCCCCAGCAGGTAGGACGCGTCCGGACGGACCAGGTAACGACCCGCCAGCGCGCTGCGTCCGAGCAGCAGGCGGAAGCGCAGCGCCGGGCGCGCGGTGAGCGACAGTTCCACCATCCAGCTGTCCTCCCCCAGCGTCACGCGGGTGAGGATGAAGGGGCGGAACTCGCGGTGGCCGCCGGAATCGGTCACCCAGCGCTCGTCGTGCAGCCGCGTCTCGCACCACAGCTCGCGGCGCGAGGTCTGCAGGGGGCGCAGGCCGAAGCGGATGTGCTGGTCATCGGTGCGCTCGATGCCGAAAGCCGCCAGCGCCGAGGTGCGGGCGCCGGTATCCACCTTGGCCTTGATGCGCCGCACCGAGAGATCGGGCAGCGCCAGCCATTCACGCCAGCCCAGCACGGTGGCAGACGCAGCAGGTAGGGAGGACTCGGACATCGGCGGATAGGACGGATTTACGATTGCCCCGGAAGACCGGACCCGGAATACTGGGCCACATTCTGACGCAGTCTATGGAGTACGCGCGCCATGAGCACCGAATATCGCACGTTTGCCGAGTTCTACCCCTACTACCTGCAGGAACATTCCAACCGCACCTGCCGGCGCCTGCACTTCATCGGCACCAGCCTGGGGCTGGTGCTGCTGGTGGTGGCGCTGCTGACCCAGACCTGGTGGCTGATCGCCGTGGCCTTCGTGCAGGGCTATGCCTTTGCCTGGGTGGGGCACTTCTACTTCGAGCACAACAAGCCGGCCACCTTCAAGTACCCGTGGAAAAGCTACCTCGGCGACTGGAAGATGTGGTGGCAGACGCTGACCGGCAAGATCGCCTTCTAAGCCCTTGACGGCGCTACAATATGCGCCCTTTTTTGCAGGCTGCGCGCGGCTGCCATGACTGAGCGGAACCGTTTTGATGTCATCGTCATCGGTGGCGGCCACGCCGGCACCGAGGCGGCGCTGGCTGCCGCCCGCATGGGCGTGCGGACCCTGCTGATCACGCAGAACCTCGAAACCCTGGGGCAGATGAGCTGCAACCCGGCGATCGGCGGCATCGGCAAGGGACATCTGGTCAGGGAGATCGACGCGCTCGGCGGGCTGATGGCGCAGGCGGCCGACCGGGCCGGCATCCAGTTCCGTACGCTCAACGCCTCCAAGGGCCCGGCGGTGCGCGCCACCCGCGCCCAGGCCGACCGCCAGCTCTACCGCAAGGCCGTGCGCCAGGCGCTGGAACAGCAGCCCAAGCTGTTCCTGTTCCAGCAGGAAGTCGCCGACCTGCTGGTCAGCGGCGGGCGGGTCACTGGCGTGGAGACACAGATGGGCCTGCGCTTCCATGCCCCGGCGGTGGTGCTGACCACCGGCACCTTTCTCGGCGGGCGCATCCATGTGGGCCTCGAGTCGCACCAGGGCGGCCGCGCCGGCGACGCGCCCTCCAACCGCCTGGCCCAGCGCCTGCGCGAACTGCACCCGCGCGTGGGCCGGCTCAAGACCGGAACGCCGCCTCGGCTGGACGGCAACAGCATCGACTGGGCGCGGCTCGCCGTGCAGCCGGGCGATACGCCGGCACCGGTGTTCTCCTTCCTCGGCCGGGCGGACCAGCACCCGCGCCAGGTGAACTGCCACATCACCTACACCAACGCCCGCACCCACGAGATCATCCGCAGCGGCTTCGACCGCTCGCCGATGTTCACCGGGCAGATCGAGGGCGTGGGGCCGCGCTACTGCCCCAGCGTGGAGGACAAGGTCCACCGCTTCGCCGACCGCGACCGCCACCAGATCTTTCTCGAACCCGAGGGTCTGGACACCCGCGAGATCTATCCCAACGGCATCTCCACCTCGCTGCCCTACGACGTGCAGGAGGCCTTCGTGCGCAGCATCGAGGGCCTGGAACAGGTGCACATCCTGCGCCCGGGCTACGCCATCGAGTACGACTACTTCGATCCGCGCGACCTGCAGCGCAGTCTGCAGACCAAGCTGATCGAGGGCCTGTACTTCGCCGGGCAGATCAACGGCACCACCGGCTACGAGGAAGCCGCGGCGCAGGGCCTGCTGGCCGGCATCAACGCCGCGCGCCAGGTGCAGGAGCGCGCCGCCTGGATCCCGCAGCGGCACGAGGCCTACATCGGCGTGCTGGTGGATGACCTCATCACCCGCGGCACCGCCGAGCCCTACCGCATGTTCACCTCGCGCGCCGAGCACCGCCTGCTGCTGCGCGAGGACAACGCCGATGCGCGGCTCACCCCGGCCGGCCGCGAGCTGGGCCTGGTGGACGAAACCCGCTGGGCCGCCTTCTGCGACAAGCAGGCGGCGATCAGCCGCACCCACGCCGCGCTCGGCGCCGTCCGGGTGCGCAGCGGCGAGAGCGGCAACAGCGTCAGCGCTCATGACTACCTGCGGCGGCCCGAAGTCCGCTATGCCGATCTGCAGGCCCAGGGCCTGGCCCCGGAGGCCGCGCCCGAGGTGGCGGAACAGGTCGAAATCCAGACCAAGTACGCCGGCTACATCGAGCGCCAGCAGATGGAGATCGAGCGCGTGCAGCGCTTCGAACAGGCGCCGCTGCCTTTGGACCTCGACTACACGGCGGTGGCGGGCCTGTCCAACGAGATCCGTGGCAAGCTCGCCGCGCACCGGCCGGAAACCCTCGGCCAGGCGCAGCGTCTGCCGGGCATGACGCCGGCCGCGGTGTCGCTGCTGCTGGTGCACCTGAAGAAGACCGAGCGCCTGCGACTGCAGGCCTGAGCGGACCGAGACCGGATTCACGCCCGGTTCAGCCCGGACGCTTATGCTCGGGACCTGTTTTTACACACCCACGCAAGGAGTTCCTCATGTACCGCATCGCATACCCGCTCGTCGCCGCCGCCCTGGGTTTTTCCGCGCCGCTGCTGGCCGATGACCCTCAGGCCCGCGCCGGCGCCGAGGTGAAAGCCGAAGCCAGCGCCGAAGCCGGCGCGGACGCCCGCCAGGCGGCCAAGGCCGCTGCCCGGGAAACCGGGAAATCCGCCCAGCAGGCCGGCGCCGGCGTGAAGGCCGATGCCAAGACCCAGGGTCAGGCCCAGGCCGCGACCGCGCGCGAACAGGCCGCCCAGGCCAAGTCTGCCGGCCAGCAGAAAGCGGCAGACGCCAAGGCCCGGGCCGCAACCCAGGCCGGCGGCAGCGGCCAGGGCAGCGCCGATGCCAAGGCCGGTGCCGGTCTCAAGGCCCAGGGTCAGGCCCAGGCCCAGACCAAGGCGCAGCAGGGCATTGAAAGCGGCAAGCAGACCGCGACCCAGGCGATCGGCAAGACCGAGGCCAGCGCCAAGTCGGCGCTCGGCGTGGTGGGCGGCGTGAGCGTCAATGCCGAGGCCGAGGCCAAGGCCGAGACCGAGGCGGAAGTGCAGGCCGACTGAGCCGCCCGGCCGTGCAGGAAGGCGGGCCGCGGCCCGCCTTTTTCATGCCCGCGCGGCGGGCAGCACCGCGTGCAGGCCGGCGCCGTGATCGCGCAGCCAGCGGTAGTGCGGCGCGTAGTCGGGCATCTGCCGCATCACCAGCGCCCAGAACGCGGCGGAATGATCCGGCCGCAGGCGATGGCAAAGCTCGTGGATCACCACATAGCGCAGTACCTCCGGCGGGGCCATCACCAGCCGCCAGGAAAGGCTGATCAGGCCTTGCGGGGTGCAGCTGCCCCACAGGGTTTTCTGGTCGGCCAGGCGCGGTCCCTGATAAGCCACGCCCAGGCGCGCCGCTTCCAGGTCGAGCAGGCGGCGCGCATCGAGCAGCGCCTCGTGACGCAGCGCCTCGACCAGCGCACGCCGCAGCAGGGCGCGGTCGGCCAGGCGCGCCGAGGGTGCGAACAGGGTGATCGTCTGCGTCTCGATCCGCACCTGGCAGGCGCGCGCGCCGCTCACCGGCACCAGCAGCAGCCGGCGGGCCTGGCCACGCAGCGGCAGCTCGTCGCGCCCGTCCCAGTTCAGACGCTGCCGGTCCAGCGGCGTGGCGGCGTGGCGCAGGCGCAGCTCGGCCAGCTTCTGCAACACCCAGTCCTGGCGGCTGGCGAGGAATTCCCGCGCCTCGCGGCGCGAGGCACGGCGCGGGATCACCAGCCGGACTTCGGTGGGCGAGTGGATCTCGATGCGGATGCGACGGGCGCGTTCGCTGGGCCGTTCATCGACTACATACTGTTCAGTAAATAAATCGCGCGTCTCGAATTTGAGGCTGGTCACAAAATCGTCACGTGTGGTGGAAGTGCTGGCGCCAACGCTCATCGCGGGCGGCGGTCAAAAGTTTATCCACAAGTTTGTCCCCGCTCGCCGTGGATAAGTCAGCGGGCACGGTAGCCGATGCGCTCGAGCAGGCCGTCGAGTTCATCCAGAGAATGAAAGCCGATCTTCAGCTCGCCCTTGCCCTGCTTGTCGGCGCTGACCCGCGCGGTGCAGCCCAGGTGATCGGACAGCGCCTGCTCCAGGCGCTTCCAGTCCGAGGGCTTGCCCGGCTTGAAGACGATCCGCCGCGCACGCTCGGCGGCGAGCTTGCGCTCCAGCCCGCGCACCGTGAGTTTCTGGCGGATGCTCAGGTCGGCCCAGCGGATCTGTTCATCCACCGGCAGGCCGGCCAGGACCTTGGCGTGGCCCAGCCACAGGTGGCCTTCGTTGACCAGGCTCTGCACCGGCGGGGTGAGGTTGAGCAGCCGCAGGTAGTTGCTCACGTATTCACGCGACTTGCCGATGCGCGCGCCGAGCTCCTCGTGGGTCAGCCCGTACAGCTCGGCCAGCCGCTTGAGGCCGGCGGCAGCCTCCATGGGCGTGAGGGACTCGCGCTGCAGGTTCTCCACCAGGCCGAGGATGAAGGCCTCGTCGTCGGAGAGATCGTCGCGCACCACGGCGGGAATCTCGTGCAGGCCGGCGAGCTGCGCGGCGCGCCAGCGGCGCTCCCCGGCCAGCAGCTCGAAGCCCCAGACCCGCGTGCGCAGGACGATGGGCTGCACCACGCCCGACTCGCGGATGCTGCCCGCCAGTTCCTGCAGCGCCTCCGGGTTGAAGTAGCGCCGCGCCTGCTGCGAGCCGGGGCGGATCAGGTCAATGGGGACCGCTTTGATCTCGCTGCTGGCGGGGGGCTTGGGCATGCGGCATTGTAGGCCGTGGGATAATGGCGCGGCATCCCCAAACCGGACTTCATCATGGAAACTCATTTCCGGGCCCTGATCCAGGCAATTGGCGAGAATCCGGACCGCGAGGGCCTGGTCCGCACCCCGGCGCGCGCCGCCGAGGCGCTGCGCTTCCTCACCCAGGGCTACGGCCAGGACGTGGAGAGCCTGATCAATGGCGCGATCTTCGAATCGCCCAACGAGGAAATGGTGATCGTGCGCGATATCGAGCTGTACTCGCTGTGCGAGCATCACCTGCTGCCCTTCATCGGCAAGGCGCATGTGGCGTACATTCCCAGCGGCCGTGTCATCGGCCTGTCAAAGATTCCGCGCATCGTGGATGTTTATGCTCGGCGCCTGCAGATCCAGGAGAATCTCACCCAGCAGATCGGGGACTGCATCCAGCACGCCACCGGCGCGCGCGGGGTGGGGGTGGTGATCGAGGCCCGGCATCTGTGCGCGATGATGCGCGGCGTGGAGAAGCAACATGCCAGCATGATCACCTCGGTGATGCTGGGGGCTTTCCGCGAGGATCCGCGCACCCGCCAGGAATTCCTGGGCCTGATCCGCGAGCGCTGAGTTCACGGTAAACTTGCGAACATCCGTTCACCGTATGCATACGTAAGCAATACTGGTCCGTTCAAGAGGTTGTCCCATGTCTGCCGCCGCCCCCCACACCCGCTTTGGTACGCCCGACCAGATCGAAGTGCTGGTCGAAATGGAGCCCTTCGTCCGCGAACAGATGGCGGAGCACATGCGCCGGCGCAATCTGTGGTTTCCCAACGACCACCTCAGCGCCGACACCCACACCACCGAGGCCAGCGAGCTCGAGCTCAAACGCCTGCGTGAGGCGGCGCGCGGCCTGCCGGACGCCGTGCGTATCGCGCTGGCGCTGAACCTGCTGACCGAAGAAGGCTTGCCGCACTTCCACCGGCTGATCGCCAGCCACATGGGCAATGCCTCGCCGTGGAGCGACTGGAACAACGTCTGGACCGCCGAGGAAGACCGCCACGGCTGCGTGCTGCGCGACTACGTGCGCGACGCGCGGATCTTCAACATGGGCGAGCTGGAACGGCTGCAGTACACCTACATCGCCGCCGGCTTCAACCCGGACTGGCAGCAGGATCCCTACCGGCTGCTCGCCTACACCTCGCTGCAGGAAAAGGCCACGCAGATCTCCCACGCCAACACCGGGCGCAAATGCGCGGGCATCGAACCGATGGCGCAGCGCGTGCTGGCCCACCTGGCCGGTGACGAATCGCGCCATTACTACTTCTACCGCGCCTGCTTCGGCCAGGTGCTGGCGCACGATCCCAACCGGGCACTGGTCTCGCTGCTGCGGGTGACGGTCGGCTTCGCCATGCCCGGCCACGCCATCGCCGGATTCGACGACATGAGCGATCTGGTCGGCCGCGCCGGCATCTTCGGCACACGCGAATACCAGGCCATCGTCGAGGAACTGCTGGAATACTGGCGGATCGGCGATCTCTCCGGCCTGAGCCCCGAGGGCCGGCAGGCGCAGGAAAAGCTGATGAAAGTCCCGGCCCGTCTCGCGCGCCTGGCCGATTACAACGACGCCAAGACCCAGCCCCGTGCCTTCTCCTTCCCCTTCATCTATGACCGCAGCGTCACGCTCTGAGGACGCGGGCGGGCTGCGGCGCTTCAGCGCCGAGATCCCGGGAACCGGCGGCGAGCCACTGCTGCGCATCGAGCTGCAGCTGCTGGAAAGCCCGCAGGCCGACGGCGAGAAACTGCGGCTGCGCGCGCGCATCCAGACCCGCCTGGGGGAACTGCGGCCGATGCTGGAACGCCGCCCCGGGCAAACCACCGGGCGCGCGCTGAGCCCGGTCCGGCAGGCCGGCCGGCTGGCGCAGCGGGTGGCGCAGCGCGCGCTGACGGTACCGCTGCTGCGGCGCCTGGCCGAGCCCCTGTTCGAGTATGAACTGACCACCGACCTGGACCTCACCGCCAGCACCGCCGCCCTCGACGGCGGCAGCGGCGAACTGATGCCCGACCGCGAAAAGCTCGCGGCACTGGGCATCCATCCGGTGGTGGCGGGCGAACAGCCCATGGCCGAGAGCTGGGGTGGGCGGGCGCCCGACGGCAGCCTCGCCCGCTTCACCCTGCTGCGGATGGAGAAGCAGCATTTGCCGCCGGCGCTGGTGGCCTGGCTGGGCAGCAAACCCTTCGCCCTCGCCGCCGCGGTGCTCACGACCGCCCGCAAGCACCCGGGCTGAACACTGCCGGGCCGCGCCCGGAGATGTGAGCCCGATCACGGGCCACGCGTGACCGCCGCACCGGACAGGACTATGCTCCGAACCCGTTTCAACGCTGCCTATGAGGTCTGGTCATGAAAACGCTGCTGCTTGCAAGCCTGGTGGTATTGATGAGTCTGGTCGTGGGCAGCTGCAAGGAAGGCGCGCAGACCCCGGAAGCCAGCGCACCGGCCGCGCGTGCCGCGGCGCCCGCCCCCGGGCCGGCTCCCTGTGTGGAGTGCGGCGTGGTGTCACGCATCGAGACTGTCACGGCAAAAGGTGAATCCAGCGGCGCCGGCGCGATCGCGGGCGCGGTCATCGGCGGCGTCATCGGCCACCAGTTCGGTGGCGGTCGTGGCAAGGACCTGGCGACCGCGGCCGGTGCGGTGGGCGGCGCCATCGCCGGCAACGAGATCGAGAAAAGCCGTAACGCCAGCACCTACTACCGCATCACCGTGGACCTGGAGTCCGGCGGCACCCGCACCGTGAACGTGACCGACGCCAGCGCGCTGAGCGTGGGCACCAAGGTCCGGGTGGTGGGCGAGAACCTGGAGCTGCGCAGCTGATCAGCTGCTGAAGTTCTGTTCCCGGGTGTCGGTGAACCGCACCCCGGGGTGGCGTTCGGCCGCCATCGACAGATTGACGTTGCTGGACGCCAGATAGACCAGCGCACCCTGGTGGTCCAGCGCCAGCCGCGCCTCGTTCTTGTCGCGGAATTCCCGGAGCAGGCGCGAGTCCTCGCTGTCCACCCAGCGCGCGCAGTGGACCTGCACCGGCTCGAATACGCACTCGACACCGTACTCGTCCTTGAGCCGGTACTGCACCACGTCGAACTGCAGGCTGCCGACCGCGCCCAGGATCACGTCGTTGTTGCTCACCGGGCGATACACCTGGGTGGCGCCTTCCTCGCAGAGCTGGTCCAGCCCCTTGTTGAGCTGCTTGCCCTTGAGCGGATCCTTGAGGATCACGCGGCGGAACAGCTCGGGCGCAAAGTTGGGCACGCCACGGAAGCGCAGCGGCTCGCCCTCGCTGAAGGAATCGCCGATGGCGATGGTGCCGTGGTTGTGCAGGCCGATGATGTCGCCGGGATAGGCGGCCTCCACCATCTCGCGGTCGGCGGCCATGAAGGTCAGGGCGTTGGAGACCCGCACCGGCCCGTCCAGGCGCACGCTGTGCAGCACCATGCCGCGCCGGTAGACGCCCGAACACACGCGCAGGAAGGCCACGCGGTCACGGTGGCGCGGGTCCATGTTGGCCTGGATCTTGAACACGAAGCCGGAAAATTTCTCGTGCTCCGGAAACACCTCGTAGGAGGCGCCGCGGAATTCGGCCACCCGCGGCTGCGGCGGCGGCGCCCACTCGGTGAAGCCGTTGAGCAGCTCGCGCACGCCGAAGTTGTTGATGCCCGAGCCGAAGAACACCGGCGTGAGCCGGGCCGCGCGGTACTGCTCCAGGTCGAAGCCGTCGCCTGCCATCTGCACCAGCTCGATCTCGTCGAGCAGGGTCTGGTAGGGCTGGCCGAAGCGTTCTGCCAGCCCCGGGGCGCGCAGGCCGTCCACGGTCTCGATCTCGGAGACACGGTGCTTGTCGCCGGAATAGAGGTAGAAGCGGTCTTCCAGCAGGTGATAGACCCCCTTGAAATCGCGCCCCATGCCCACCGGCCAGGTGATGGGCGTGCAGCGGATGTTGAGCACTTTCTCGATCTCGTCGAGCAGCTCCAGCGGCGGTCGGCCCTCGCGGTCGAGCTTGTTGATGAAGGTGATGATGGGCGTATCGCGCAGGCGGCAGACCTCCATCAGCTTGATGGTGCG
>JBKHXN010000001.1:0-19907 GCA_046565985.1 Gammaproteobacteria bacterium | reverse complement strand
GACGGCGAGACCGGCGACTTCCGCGTGGAGGCCAGCGCCGAGAACGATTGAGGGGCAGCCGCGGCCTCCTTCCGGCATGGATCCCCGCCGGACACATGGTCCGGCGCACGGGGATGACGGCAGGGATGTATCTCTAAGAAGGTTCGTCATGCCCGCGAAAGCGGGCATCCATCTCCCCGATCCTGCCTTCACTTCCTCAGCACCACCCGCAGCCCCTTCCGGCGTGGATCCCCGCCGGACGCATGGTCCGGCACACGGGGATGACGGGGGAGGGGTAAGGTGCAATAGCCAAGGTCGTCATTCCCGCGTACGCGGGAATCCACCAGCTTCGAGCAGTCCAGCAAAGGCGCTCCCCCGTCATTCCCGCGCAAGCGGGAATCCATCTCTCCGATCCTGCCTTCACTTACTCAGGACCACCTGCAGCCTCCTTCCGGCATGGATCCCCGTTTGCACGGGGATGACGGCATGGGTGGGAATAGATGAAGTCGTCATTCCCGCGCACGCGGGAATCCATCTCTCCGATCCTGCCTTCACTTACTCAGCACCACCCGCAGTCCCCTTCCGGCATGGATCCCCGCCGGACACATGGTCCGGCGCACGGGGATGACGGGGGATGGCAAACATGAATCGCCCGGCCAATAAGGCTAGAATTGCGCCCCCTGATTTCTCTGCCCCCTAACCGTTCTGGGAGTGTGTTCATGAAAAAGCCCGTCCGCGTGACGATCACCGGCGCTGCTGGCCAGATTTCCTACTCGCTGATCTTCCGCATCGCCTCCGGCTCCATGCTGGGGCCCGATCAGCCGGTGATCCTCCAGCTGCTGGAAATCACCCCCGCGATGCCGGCGCTGCAGGGCGTGGTGATGGAGCTCAACGACTGCGCCTTCCCGCTGGTGCACGGCGTCGTCGCCACCGACAAGCCGGAGGAAGCCTTCGCCGGTGCCGATTACGCGCTGCTGGTTGGCGCCCGTCCGCGCGGCCCCGGCATGGAGCGCAAGGACCTGCTCACCGCCAACGCCGCCATCTTCTCGGTGCAGGGCAAGGCCCTGGACCAGCACGCCAGCCGCGACGTGCGCGTGCTGGTGGTGGGCAACCCGGCCAATACCAACGCGCTGATCGCCGCCAGCAACGCCCGCAGCCTGGACCCGAAGCAGTTCACCGCCATGATGCGCCTGGACCACAACCGCGCCATGAGCCAGCTCGCCGCCAAGACCGGCGCGCACACCACCGATATCGAGAAGATCATCGTCTGGGGCAACCACTCCGCCACCCAGTACCCGGATATCAGCCACGCCACCGTCAAGGGCAAGGCGGCCAAGTCGCTCGTGGACCAGGCCTGGCTGGAGGCTGATTTCATTCCCACCGTGCAGCAGCGCGGTGCGGCCATCATCAAGGCGCGCGGTGCGTCCAGCGCGGCCTCCGCGGCCTCCGCTGCGGTGGACCACATGCGCGACTGGGCGCTGGGCAGCAACGGCAAGTGGGTGACCATGGGCATCCCCGCCGACGGCAGCTACGGCGTGAAGCCGGGCATCATGTTCGGCTACCCGGTGGTCTGCAAGAACGGCCAGTACGAGATCGTGCAGGGTCTGTCGGTGGATGATTTCTCCCGCGCCCGCATGCAGGCCACCGAGCAGGAGCTGCGCGAAGAGCGTGCCGCCATCGAAGACCTGCTGAAGTAATTCCGCCGCATCCCGATAAACCCGCCACCCGGCGGGTTTATCATTTGCGCCATCATGCCGACCCCGCCCGCCCCCCGGCGCCCGTCCCTGCCTCCACGAGCCCGGCGGAGCCAGCCGCCCGCACCGTGACCCTGCGCCTGACCCTTGCCGCCGCGCCCCCGGCGCCCGACGTGCTGGCCTGCCTGTTCGGGGCCGACAGCCCCTTTGCCCCGCTGGCCGGGCCGCCGCTGCACGAATACTGGACCGCCGGCCCGGTGACGCCTCACGCGGCGTCGGGGCTGGAGCTGCGCAGCGCCGGGCCGTATCTGTTTGCCGGCTTTCACCTGCCGCAGGCGCCGGACATGCGCGCCGCCGCTGAGCAGGGCTACACCCGCATCCGCGCGGCGATGGAGTCCCTGGAGTTCCCGCATTTACTGCGCACCTGGAATTTCTTCGACCGCATCAATCACGGCGCAGGTGACCAGGAGCGTTACCGCGAATTCTGCGTGGGCCGCGCCGCCGCGCTGGGGGAGCTCAGCGGCGGCCCTTTGCCTGCGGCCACCGTCATCGGCACGCAGCGGCCTGGCTTCTGGCTGTGGGCGCTGGCCGGGCGCGAGCCCGGCGTGGCGATCGAGAACCCGCGCCAGACGCCGGCCTGGCGCTACCCGCGCGACTACGGCCCGCAGAGCCCGCGCTTCACCCGTGCGCTGTGGCTGCCGCGCCCCGGCCTGCTGCTGGTGTCCGGCACCGCGGCGGTGGTGGGGCATGAAACCCGCCACCCCGGCGATGCTTCGGCACAGCTGGACGAGACCTGGGAAAACCTCCAGAGCCTGCTCGCCGAGGCGCGCCAGCAGAGCGGCGCGCGCAGCCTGGCCCCCATCTGCCAGCGGCTCTACGTGCGCGAGCCGGTGCAGTTGCGCAGGCTGCACGCCGGCTGGCAGGTCCGCACTCCGGCGCCGGTGCTGGGGGTGCAGGGGGATATCTGTCGGGCGGATCTGATGCTGGAGATCGAAGCCGTCTATGCGGCGACTTAAAGGTTTTACGTGATTACGTTTTAGGTTTTGGGTTACCAGGGGATGGGGCGGCCGTCCCAGGCGTAGAAGCCGCCGTGTTGCGCGCGCTGAAGGTTCGCGATGACGTCCAGCAGGTGGGCGGCGGCCTGTTCAGGGGTGAACAGTTTTTCCGGCTTCACGCCGCCCTGGAACGGGCGGGAGAGCTCGGTATCCACCGTGCCCGGGTGCAGGGCGACGCAGATCAGCGCCGGTGCGCGGCGCGCGGTTTCCACGGCCAGGGTGTGCAGCAGCTGGTTCTGTGCGGTCTTGGCGGCGCGGTAGGCGTACCAGCCGCCCAGGCGGTTGTCGCCGATGGACCCGACGCGCGCCGAGAGGCTGGCAAACACCGCGTGGCCGCCGTGGCTGAGCAGCGGCACCAGATGCTTGGCGAGCAGGATCGGGCCAAAGGCGTTGACGCGGAAGCTGTGCAGCAGGTTGGCCGGGGTCACGTCCTGCAGGCGCCGCTCCGGGCGCAGTGGCCCGTCCTGCAGCACGCCGGCGGTGTTGATCACCAGGTCCAGCTGCGGGCTGTGCGCGCGGATCTCTGCCGCCGCCGCCGTCAGGCTCGGCTCGTCGGTCACGTCCAGCGCCAGCGGGCGCGCGCCGTCCGGGTGGCTGGCCGCCGGACGACGCGCGGCGGCGTACACGCAGCCCGCCCCGCGTGCCTGCAGGGCCTGCACCAGCGCGCGCCCGATGCCGCCGCTGCCCCCCACCACCAGGGCGTGGAAGCCCGGGCGGAATGCCGTCATCTCTGCGCCCATGGAATGCCACCCCGAAGACCCGGCGCCAGCCTAGCGCCTGGCGTGCCGCGCCGCCATCGCGCCGGGGTGTTCCGCTATAATTCGCCGACCGTCACAACCCCCAGCTGGAGCTGCAACGTGGAAAATCACAGCCACGACAAGGAGTTTGTCGTCAACTTCGCCATGGTGCTCGGTGGCCTGTTTGTCATCTTCTTCATCTGCATCGTGGCCGCCAGCCTGCTGGACGACGGCAGCACCCGCGACACCAGCGCCGTGCTGGCCAAGCTGGAGGACCGCATCCGGCCCATCGGCCAGGTGGTGACCGACCCGGCAGCGCTGATGAAAGTGGCGGCCAATGCCCCGCGCGAGCCGCTGAGCGGCGAGGCCATCGTCAACAAGATCTGCGCCGGCTGCCACAACGCCGGCGTGCTGGGCGCCTACAAGATCGGCGACAAGGCCGCCTGGAGCAAGGAACTGGCCGAGCACGGGCTGGACCACCTGGTGGAAAACGCCATCAAGGGCATCAACGCCATGCCCGCCCGCGGCGGCGACCCGGACCTCACGGACGAAGAAGTGCGCGAAGCCGTCCGCTACATGCTGCAGCAGTCCGGCCTCAAGGTCTGATCCGCGCCGCAGGCCCGACGACCCGCCCGCGCGCCGCGCCGGCGGGTTTTTTTGTGCCCTGCCGCCGTTCCCGGCCCCGTTACGGTGCAGCGCGACGGGAGACGCGGAGCCCCTAAGCACGGTGCGCCGCAGGCGCAATGCACCATTCTGAAGCGGCCTTGCCTCCCAATATGACACTCATGTTACATTCGGGTGAATCAGGCATCAGGCCTCTGCATCCGGCCTGTGTGCGTGATCGTAAACGCGGTGATTGTAAAAGCAGCGATACATCAACCCTCGAGGAGAAGCGAATGAAAGCAAGCCAGTTTGTTGCAAGCAGCATCGCGGTCGCGGCGGCAGCGTTTGCCGGCAGTGCGGCTGCGGCCGATGTGACGGGCGAGGTCTTTGGCGACTTCCGCTGGTCCGTCAACCATTTTGACGCCAAGGGCGCGCCCGCCGACGACGCCAGCGCCACCAACAACAACTCGCACTACGGCATCCGCGCCACCACCACCGAGCGCGGCATCACCGGCTTTGTGGTGTACGAGCGCCAGCTCGACAACGACAGCGGCGCCACGGCGGAACTTGCCCGCCAGGGCTACGTGGGCATCAGCAGCGCCTTCGGCACCGCGCTCTACGGCCGTGCCGCCACCGCCTACAAGCTGGCCGGCGAGCGGCTGGATCCCTTCTTCAACACGGGCATCGCCACCATCTCCGGCGCGTCCAACGTGGGTGCCGGTGCGGCGATCCTCGGCCCCAGCTACGGCCTCTCGGCGCTGACCAGCGAGACCGCGGGCAACGGCTTCATCAACAACCAGATCGCCTACACCACGCCGTCCTTCGCGGGCCTGAGCTTCAACGCCGCGGTCTTTCTCGACGAGGGCACGGGCCCGGCCGAAGACCATGACTACGGCGCCGGCCTCGAGTACAAGGCCGCCGGCCTGACCGCCGGTGTCCAGCACCTGGACATCAACTCCGGCGTGGCCGTGGGTTCCACCCAGAACTTCGGCGCCATCGGCATTGCCGCCGGGGCAACGGCCGAACTGACCGCCACCCGCCTGTACGGCAGCTACGACGCCAACGGCGCCTGGGGCGGCAGCGCCTCCTGGGAGAAGCTGGACCTCAAGGGCGGCCTGGCCGACCGTGACTACTACTACGCCGCCGTCTGGGCCACGGTGGTCCCCGGCACGCGCGTGGCGCTGGCCTACGGCGATACCAACGAGACCCCGTTCGAGGGCAGCAGCATCTCCGTGGGCATCTTCCACGACGTGCTGAGCAACCTCACCGCCTACGCGGTGGCGCGCAGCACCGACATCGACACGGATCGCGGGAACACCGACCCGCAGGCCATCTCGCTGGGCCTGAACTACCAGTTCAGCCTGAGCGGCAAGGGCAAGATCTAAGCCTCACGGCCGATCGTCTGGACCAGGGCCGGGTGGCGACACCCGGCCTTTTTTGTGCCCGCCGCCACGGTTGGCACGGCTGTTGCTAACACTCTCCCGAGCCGCACGCGGACGCTGCGCACGGTGACCCACATTCATCAGGAGAGGCTTCAATGAACTTCAAGCGTATTGCCATCGCTGCGGCCCTGGGCGCCGCCGCCACCTCCGGCACTGCCCTGGCCGAGCTCACGGGCAACGTCGGTGTGGCCAGCCAGTACATGTTCCGTGGTCTGGAGCAGAGCGGCGACGCCGCCGTCCAGGGCGGCCTGGACTACAGCGCCGCTTCCGGTTTCTACGTTGGCACCTGGGCGTCCACCATCAACTTTTCCGGCGTGAGCAGCACCGGCAGCGGCTCTGAAGTGGATTTCTACGCCGGCTTTGCCGGTGAGGCCGGCGCCATCGGCTACGATGTGGGCGCCATCTACTACTGGTACTCGGAAGAGGACGAGCCGGCCGGCGCCTCTCCCAGCCCGTCCAACAACACGGTTGAAATCTATGCCGGCGTCAGCGCCGGCCCGGTGGGCCTGAAGCTCTACTACTCACTGGAAGATTACTTTGCGCTGACCAGCAAGGACGTGTTCTACGTGGTGGCCAATGCCGGCTTCCCGATCAGCGAGAAGCTGTCCTTCGGCGCCTCGGTGGGCGTCACCAAGGCCGACGAGGCGATCTTCAACGCGAGCACCGAGAAGGAATACCTCGACTACTCGATCGGCCTCACCGCCGCCCCGGCGGACGGCTTCGAGATGGGCCTGAACCTGATCGGCACCGATCTGGACAACGACGCGCCCAAGGTCGTGCTGAGCGGCAGCTACAGCTTCGGCCTGTAAGGCATCTGCGGGTCTCGCCCCCGGTCGGCCTCCAGGCCGCCCGGGGGTTTTGTCTTTGCGGGCCACCCCGCCCGTCATTCCGGCCAAGCGAACGCCCGTGAGCGCGAGCCGGAATCCATGCCGCCACGAAGTGCTGCCCAAGAGCCCTCTCCATCCCGTCATCCCCGTGCGCCGGACCCTGTGTCCGGCGGGGATCCATGCCGGAAGGAGGCTGCGGCTGGGGCTGCGCGCCGGTAGCGCGGTCCGGGCGGCCTCAGGGCGGGGACTGGCGCAGGCGGGCGGCCTGCTCGGCGATGGCGGCCTGCTGCTCGCGGCTCTGGCGGTCCAGGTTGCGCAGCTGCATCTTCAGGCGCGGGTGGGCGGCGAAGCGGCCCTGGTGCCGGCGCAGGAAATCCCAGTACAGGGTGGTGAAGGGGCAGGCGCGCGGGCCGGTGGCCAGGGCGGGGTCGAAGCGGCAGCCGGTGCAGTAATTGCTCATGCGCTGGATGTACTTGCCGCTGGCGATGTAGGGCTTGCTGGCGAGCAGCCCGCCGTCGGCAAACTGGCTCATGCCCAGGGTGTTGGGCACTTCCACCCATTCCACCGCGTCCACGTAGATACCCAGGTACCAGGCGTGCACCGCCTGTGGCCGCACGCCCAGCAGCAGGGCGAACAGGCCGGTGACCATCAGGCGCTGGATGTGGTGCGCATAGCCGTGGGCCAGCGTTTCGCTCAGGGTCTGGTGCAGGCAGTTCATCTGCGTCTGTGCGGTCCAGTAGAACGCGGGCAGCGGCTGCTGTGCGTCCAGCGCGTTGTGCTCCAGGTAGCCGGGCATGAAGTGCCCGTACAGCCCGCGTACGTATTCGCGCCAGCCGAGGATCTGGCGCACGAAGCCCTCCACCGCCGCCAGCGGCGCGTGCCCGCTGGCGTGGGCCGCAAGCGCGGCGGTGCAGACCTCGCGCGGGTTGAGCAGCTTGAGATTGAGCGCGCTGGACAGGCGCGAGTGATACAGCAGGGTGCGCGGCCACTCCACGCCGCTCCAGAGCGCATCCTGGTAGGTACCGAACAGCGGCAGCCGGTGGGTGATGAAGTCTTCGAGCGCGGCCAGCGCATCGGCGCGCGTCACCGGCCAGTCGAAGTGCGCGAGGCTGCCGGGATGATCGCCGTAGCGCTGCGCCACGCAGGCCAGCACCTCGCGGGTCAGCGTGTCCGGCGCGAAGGCGCGTGGCGGCCGCAGCGGGCCGGGGCCGTCGCGGCCAAAACTGGCGCGGTTGTCGGCGTCAAAGTTCCACTGGCCGCCGAGCGGGCTCCCGCCCTCCATCAGCCAGCCGCTGCGGGCGCGCATGAGGCGGTAGAAGTGCTCCAGCCGCGGCTGCTTGCGACCTTTCATCCAGGCGCGAAAGTCGCCGGTGGAGCAGAGAAAGTGCCGGTCCTCGCGCCAGTCCAGGGTGGCGCCGGCCTGCTGCACGGCGGCCTCCAGGGCGCCGCGCAGGCGCCATTCGCCCGGTTCCACGCAGACCACGGTGGTGGCCGGATGCTCGCGCAGGCGGGCGGCCAGGGCCTCGTCCAGGCTGGCATGCGGGTGCTCGCCGGTCTGCCGGTAGTCCACGGTCCAGCCGCGGGCGCGCAGGGCGTCGCGGAAATGCCGCATGGCGCTCAGGAACACGGCGATGCGGGCCTGGTGGCTCCAGGCGTAGCGCGCCTCGGCGGGCGCTTCGCACATCCACACGCAATCCTGCGCGGGGTCAAAGCCGTCAAAGGCGGCGGAATCGGCGTCGAGCTGGTCGCCCAGCACCACCACCAGCCGCCTAGGCATGCGCGGCCCCGCGCCGGCGGCAGGCGTCGCTGCAATAGCGGACCTCGTCCCAGACCTTCTGCCACTTGCGGCGCCAGGCAAAAGGCCGCCCGCAGGAGGCGCAGGGCTTGTGGGGCAGAGTTGACTTCCGGTGGGGCATGGCGCAAACACTATTGCAATTGCGGTTACAGGATGGGGGAATTCATCGCATGAGTGCACCTGCCAGTGGCGATGCCAGCCGGCTGGGCCCGGAGTATTACGCCGGCTTGCTGAGAACGGATCCCTGGCGCTACCTGGCCATGGTGGAGGCCGTCAGCGAGTTCGGCATCTGCCTGATTGACCCGGACGGCCACGTGCAGAGCTGGAACCAGGGCGCGGCGCGGCTCTCCGGCTGGGGCCCGGCCGAGGTGATCGGCCGCCCCTATGCCCAGCTGTTTGCCGCCTCGGCGCTCAAGAACGGCCTGCCGGTGCACGCCCTGCAGTTTGCCCGCGCCAACCGTCACTGCAAGGAAGAAGGCGAGCGCGCCAAGGCCAACGGCGACAGCTTTGTCTCGCTGTTCACGCTCGACGCCATCCGCGACGGCGACGGCATGATCGTCGGCTTCGTGGAAGTGGTGCAGGACATCACCGAACAGAGGGCGCGCGAGCTGGCGCTCTATCACGGCGCCACGCGCGACCCGCTCACCCAGTTCTTCAACCGGGGGTATTTCGTGGAGCGGCTGGATCAGGAAATCCTGCGCGCGCGCCGATTCCTGGATCCGCTCTCGGTGGTGCTGATGGAGATCGACCAGCACCTGGGCCTGCAGGAAGAGCGCGGACCCGAGGTGGCCGACCAGGCCCTGATCACCGTCGCCCGCACCGCGGCCGGCTTCATCCGCAAGGTGGACCTCATGGGCCGCACCGAGCCGCGTCAGCTCGCCCTGGCCCTGCCGCGCACGCGCAAGGAAGGCGCGTTTGAAGTGGCCCAGCGCCTGCGGGTGAAGCTGCTGGAAGAATCGGCCGACAGCAACGGCGGCACGCCGCCGTTCACCCTGAGCATGGGGGTGGCGATGCTGGAATCCACCACCCGCAGCCTCAGCGAGCTGCTGCGCAACGCCGACGCCGCCCTGCACTTTGCCAAGCGCGAAGGTGGCAACCGCACCGAGGCCTGGCTGGAGTAACCGCTACATTCCCGCCCCCACGGCGGGTACACTACGCGCCACGCGCCCGTAGCTCAGCTGGATAGAGTATTGGTTTCCGAAACCAAGGGTCACAGGTTCGAATCCTGTCGGGCGCACCAATTCTGGTTCTCTTGGCAAATGTCGAGGCTGGTTGAGCGTCGGGATGTGGCCAGGCACAGACAATGACGGCGCGCCCACTCCGCCCTATGCTCGGACCGAATGTAGGTCGCATCGACGAGATGCTCCGTGAAGCTAGAGCGCCATATCCGCCCCATCAGTTACCTGAAGGCCCATGCCGCCGAGATCGTGCGAGCATTGGGTGAAAGCGGCACGCCCATGGTCATCACCCAGAACGGGCACGCCAAGGCGGTGCTTCAGGACGTCCAATCCTACGAGCAAACCCAGGAAACGCTGGCCCTGCTGAAGATCCTCGCCCTGGGCCAGCAGCAGGTTGCGGATGGCAAGGTCATGGGTCTGGAAGCGGCCTTTGACCGAGCAAAGGGGCCAGACCGGAACGCCGCGTGAGCGTCACGCAGAAGTCCCACCGGTCATCTACCAGATGCTGGACTCGACGGTTGTAGTGATGCAGATCGCCGATGGGCGGCGGGATATGCGGCAGTTGCTGGAACGGCGGCTACTCGGTTGACGCTCCGGCCAGGTGCCGTTCAAAACCGGATCACTGCACGCCAAGAGTTCCGATTCTCATCCTCTCGGGCGCGCCAACTGTAGTTTTCTACAACGATTCGCCCCTGGTTTTCAGCGGCACTACTCGCCAATCACCGTGCCGAGCACAGCCCCGTAGTCTTGCCCGCCGTAGTACACGCCGATGATTGACACCTGGGCTCCCTCAGACAGTCGCTGCCGCAGGATGCTAAGTCTTGGCGTCCCCCATTCTCCGACCCGGCAGGCGACGGCCTTGACCCAGGACCCGGGTCCAGGGTTTAGGCTGTGTCCCATCGAGCAGGAGGGCTCATGGGCACACTCACCATCGGCAAGGCCGCCCGCCAGGCGGGCATGGGCATCGACACCGTCCGCTATTACGAGCGCGAGGGGCTACTGCCGGCTGCGCCGCGCACGCCGGCGGGGTATCGCCTGTACACCGGGCAGGACGTGGAGCGCCTGCACTTCATCCGCCGCGCCAAGCGGCTCGGCTTCAGCCTGGAGGAGATCGCCGAGCTGCTGCGGCTGAATGCCGGGCAGGGCGGGCGCGCGCAGGTCCGGCAGCTGGCGCAGCGCCGGCTGGACGACCTGGACCAGAAGCTGCGCGAGCTGGGCGCGATCCGCAGCGCGCTCGCCGGCCTGGTGCGCCGCTGCTCGGGCCAGGGGCCGCTCCAGGGCTGCCCGATCATCGAAAACGTGCTCGCAGAGGGCGGGCACACCCCACCGGAGTCATGACATGAAAGATACGCACCATCCAGCACCGCCCGCGGGCGCGGACGCCTGCTGCCACACCCCCGCGCGGCCGGATGCCCACCCGTCGCACGGGGCCCATCACGCGCACCACGGGCAGGCGGGGGCGGGGCAGTCGCTGCCGCGGCTGACCACCAGCGCCACGCTGCACTGCCTCACCGGCTGCGCCATCGGCGAATGGGTCGGTCTGGCCATCGGCGTCACGCTGGGCTTCAACCCCTGGGCGACCATGGCGC
This sequence comes from Gammaproteobacteria bacterium, assembly GCA_046565985.1. GTDB lineage: Bacteria > Pseudomonadota > Gammaproteobacteria > Nevskiales > Nevskiaceae > Polycyclovorans. The sequence continues at coordinate 9,008 of JBKHXN010000001.1, read as the reverse complement.
TGGCCACGCTGCTCGGCTTTGCCAGCGGCTATACCCTGGGTCTGTGGCCGCTGGTGAAACAAGGCATGGGCTGGGGGCAGGCCTTCCGCACTATCTGGATCGGCGAGACCGTTTCCATCGCGGTGATGGAGTTCGCCATGAACTTCACCGACTATCACGTGGGCGGGGTGCAGGCCGCCTCGATCTTCGCGCCGCAGTTCTGGCTCGGCTTCGCGCTGGCGCTACCCGCCGGCTTTGTGGCCGCCTGGCCGGTCAACTGGTGGCTGCTCAAGCGCAGCATCAAGCAGCCCTGTCACTAGCGGTTGGGGCAGCGGCCTCAGCCGTTCTGGATCGGCTGCGCCAGGATCCACAACCCGGCAGTGGTGAAGGCCACCATCAGCACCAGCATGGGCAACTGGCTGAGCACGGCCAGGCGGCGGTCGCCGAAACAGCGCAGCGCCTCCAGGTGGGCGAGATAGACGCTGGCGATGTGCCCCAGCACGATCAGCCCCACCTGCACGTGCCAGACCACGGTGATGTCCGGAATGATGTGGCCGCTGAACCAGTGGGCGGTGCCCAGCCAGTCCTGCCCGCGGCCAAAGGGGTCGGAGACCAGGGCGATGATCTTCACGCCCTGGGTCTGGATCAGCGTGTAGTAATGGGTCACGTGGTACACCAGCGCGATGGGCAGCAGCGTGGGGGCAAATCGTAGCGCCAGTTCGCGCAGGCGCCAGCCGCGCCCGGTGATCCAGGCCATGAGGCCCACCGCCACCAGATAGGCCAGCAGGTACAGGAACGGCGACAGCAGCAGCCAGCCCGTCTGCCAGTGGGCGTACAGCGCGCGCAGCCGGGGGTAGGCCTGCAGGGGGTTGCTGCCCACCCAGTCCACCAGCAGTTGCGGGTACAGCTGTGCCCAGTACAGCCGGAACCACGCCTGTGACTCGTGCAGACCGTCAAACGCCGTGGACGAGAGCATGAACAACAGGAACAGCAGCAGGCTCAGATGGGCAAACGGGGCGCCCAGCAGGCCGGCCAGGGGCCAGCGCAGGGCAAAGGCCGGGCCGGGCCGCCCGCCGTGCTCGTGGGCGAAGGCCACCGGCGCCATGCGCGCGATCAGGCGCAGGAACACGCCGAAGAATTCGCCGTACCGGAACCAGGCGCCGGCGCCGACCAGCCACACCGCCAGCAGGTTGAGTGCGGTATAGCCGCACAGCAGCAGGGCCAGGGTGTAGGGCTGGGTGCGGCCGAACAGCTCGATCCAGATGAACGCCATGTACAGCAGCAGCGCCGGCGCATAGCCCAGGCGCGCGGGGTAGCGCAGCCGCCCGGCCTCGAACCCCGGCCACAGCCGGCCGAGCAGGCGCGCCAGCAGCCGCCAGGGGTTGATCAGCGCGTACAGATCGCCCACCAGCGCGGTGAGGTAGGCAAAGCCCAGCACGAAGACGATCCAGAAGAACGTCATGTTGAAGTTGGCATAAGGGTTACGGTTGCCCCACAGGCCGGTGACGATGCAGGCGACCAGCGCCAACAGGCTCAGCGCCTGCAGCACCCGCAGCAGCGCCCCCGGCAGGCGGTAGGGGTAGTGGGCCGTATCGTCCGTAAGGGCGGGGCGGGGCTGGCCGGTGGCAAACAGGCCCACCACCACGAACGAGGCCACCAGCGCCGCCGCCGCGCCCCAGGCGTAGAGCCACAGCGGCACCGGCAGGGTGTACACCTGGCCGAAGGAATGGGCGGCCGCGCCTGAGGGCAGCAGCACGCAGGCCAGCGCGGCGGTCAGGGCGTACGGGTGCATCGGATTCCAGTCGGGCGGGCGGCCCGATTATGGCGGGCACCGCGGCGAACGCGCTGCCCCGCTGGCGGGCATTAGGGCAAATTTCCCATGTTGCGCAGGGCCTGCGTGCCCTGTGACGGGCAGTTCAGATGCTACCTTTGCACTCCCGCGGCCGGGAGTCCGGCGGCCGTGTTGCGAGGACCCGACATGAAGCACGTTGCCCCGATGACCTGCCTGCTCCTGCTGGCCGCGCTGGCCCTGGCCGGCTGCGGCAGCTCCACCCCGCCGCAGACCCCGGCGCCGCCCGTGGTGGTGAACCCGGACCCCGATCCGGATCCGGACCCGGAGCCGCCGCTGCCCACCCGCTATGCCTTTGCCAACCGCTGCGTGGTGCTCAAGTCCGAGGACAACGGCCAGTACCTGGCCGCCGCCGGGGCCACCTACACCGCCAGCGCCGCGCAGGCAGCGGACGCCGAGCCGTTCTTCTTCAAGCCTGCCGCACTGGGCCAGTACCTGCTCTACAACCGGGCCGGGCAGCTGCTGCGCGCGGCCACGCCGGCGGGCAATCTGGCCCTGTCCGCGGCCAGCGACCAGGCCATCTTCAGCCTGCGTGCGGACGGCGATACCACCGACTATCCACCGGCCCCGGCCTATGACCGCGAGCCCACGCCGGCGCAGATCGCCGCCTACCGCGACTTCAGGGATCCGCAGCGGCGTGCCCGCGTCTTTACCCTGGCTTCCATCGTGGACGGCCAGCGCCTGAGCGTGCGGGATGACGGCACGCTGGTCGTGGCCGCCGCCGCCGAGACCGACGCCCAGCGCTTCGAGCTGGAAGCCGCGTCCGGCTGCGCGCCCTTCCCCGAGGCCAGCAGCAACACCGAGGGCGAGAGCTTCAAGGGCACTCTGTCCGACGGCCGCGTACTGGGCATGGCCGACACGCACGTGCACATCAGCGCCACCACCTTCCTGGGCGGCGCGCAGTACGGCTCGCCGTTCCACAGGTTTGGCGTCACTCACGCGCTGGGCGACTGCAGCGTGGAGCACGGCGAGACTGGCCACAAGGATGCGGTTGGCGGGCTTTTCACCATGGACCCGGACGGCCACGCCACCGACGGCTGGCCCACCTTCACCGACTGGCCGGCACGCAGGAGCCTCACCCACGAGGCGATCTACTGGAAGTGGCAGGAGCGCGCCTGGAAGGCCGGCCTGCGCCTGATCGTCAACGACGTGGTGGACAACGAGACCCTGTGCGAGCTGCAGCGCAACGTCGCCGGCACGCCCACGCGCGACTGCAACGAGATGAACAACGCCGCCAACCAGGTCGGCACCCTGTACGCGATGCAGGATTACATCGACGCCCAGTACGGTGGCCCCGGCCAGGGCTTCTTCCGCATCGTGCTCGATCCGGCCGAGGCGCGCGCGGTGATCGCCGACGGCAAGATGGCGGTGGTCATCGGCGTGGAGATTTCCAACCTGTTCAACTGCCAGCTCACCTACAACCCGCTGCGTACCCAGGAGCCGTTCGAGGAGACCGGCACCGGCGAACGCGAGAACCGCTACGGTTGCGCCAGCACCGAGACCGGCGCCGACCACGAGATCCTCACCCAGCTCAACCGCCTGTGGAACCTGGGCGTGCGCCAGGTCATCACCATCCACGAATTCGACAACGCCTTTGGCGGCAACGGCATCTTTGACGATCTGGTCCTCAATCTGGGCAACCGCGAGAACACCGGCGGCATCCCCTCCGGCGATCTGGCGGCGCTGGCCGGTGCCTTCGGCGAGCCCTCGCAGACCTCGCCGCTGGGCAACTTCGCCACCACCGAAACCCCCACGGGCGAGTTCTGGACCACCTACGACTGCCCTGTCGTCACAGAAGGCGGCGACTTCAGCGGCTACGTCTTCGGCAGCACCGGCGGCGACGTGATGGCGAGCCCGCCGGGCTGCGTGTACACCGGCCAGGGCGGCCGCCCGGGCGGCTCCACCGCCTGCTACCCCGCCAAGCCGCAGTGCAACGCGCGCTGGCTCACCCCCACCGGCCTGTACACCTACCGCAAGCTGATGGAGGCGGGGATGATCTTCGACATCGATCATCTCGAACTGGAGATCAAGACCCAGGCGCTGGAGCTGGCCGAGGCGCAGGATCCGCCCTATCCCTTCGTCTCCACCCACGGCGACTTCGGCGGCACCAGCGTGGACCAGGCCCAGCGCATCTACCGCAACGGCGGGCACATCTACCCGAGCCTGGACAACGGTCCGAGCCACATCGGCAAGATGCAGCGCCTGCGCGAGATCTGGACCCAGGCCGGCAGCCCCGGCGGGCTGTTCGGCTTTGGCTTTGGCACCGACACCAATGGGCTTTCCGCCCAGTCGTCCCCGCGCGGCAACATCGCACCCGGCAAGGAAGTGGTGTACCCCTACGCGCTGTTCGACGGCCCGCTGTTCGACGAGATGCCGGAGTTCAGCGGCATCGGCCCGGTGCTGTTCCGCCAGCCCGAGGAGCGCGACGCCGCCGGCAACGGCCGCACCTGGAGCCTGGACCAGGACGGCAGTGCCCACTACGGCATGATGAGCGGCCTGGTGCAGGAAATGCGCCTGGAAGGCACGCCCGAGAACATGCGCGACCTGTTCAACGCCGCCGAGGTCTATCTGCGCACCTGGGAACGCACGCTGGCCTCCAGCGCCGCGATCCGCGAGAAGGGCTTCGTCGTGCCCGACGGCGTGCTGCGCCCGGCGCCGAAGCCGACGAGCCCGCTGCGCACGCCCTGAGGCCCCGCCTCAGCCCTCGCCCGACTCCTGCAGCGCCGCCGTGAGCTGTTCGCGCAGCCAGCGGTTGGCCGGGTCGGCGTCGGCGGTGGCGTGCCAGTAGAGGTAGGCGTCCAGCGGCGGCAGCGCCAGCGGGAAGGGGCGGATCAGGTTGCCGAAGTCGCGGTTGGTGACGCTCGCGTGGCGCGCCGGCATGGTCAGCAGCAGGTCGGTCTGGTGCACCACGCGGCAGGCGGTGTAATAGTGCTGGCAGCGCAGGCGGATGCGCCGCTGCAGCCCGTGCCGGCTCAGTTCCACGTCCTCCAGGCTGGGCCCGCTGCGCCGTGCGCTGACCATGACGTGCTGCTGTTTCATGTAGGCGGCGAGGTCCAGCTTGCGCGCGGCCAGCGGGTGCTGCTGGCGCATCACCACCACCATCTGGTCGAGCGAGACGTGCTGGTGGCGCACCTGCTCGGAGACCGGCACCAGGATGTCCAGCGCCACGTCCAGCGTGCCGGCGGCCAGCTCCTGTTCCAGCGCGCGGCGGTCCACCCGCACCGCGGCCACGTCCACCGAGGGCGCCACCGCGCTGATGTGGCGCATCAGCGGCGGCAGCAGGGCCGATTCCAGCACGTCGCGCACGCCCACGGTGAAGCGCCGCTGGGTGGTGGCCGGGTCAAACTGCTCCAGTTCGTTGAGACCCATTTCCAGCCCACGCAGCGCGCTGCGGATGGGCTGGATCAGCTTGCGGGCCTGGGAGGTGGGCACCATCACCCGGCCTTCGCGCACGAACAGCGGGTCGTTGAACAGCGTGCGCAGCCGCGCCAGGGCGTGGCTGACCGCCGGCTGGGTGAGGTGCAGCTTGCGGCTGGCGGGGGTGATGCCGCCCTCGGTGTAGATCGCGTCCAGCACCACCAGCAGGTTGAGGTCGATACGCTGTATATGCACGGTATTTATTGCAACAGATGCAGGATATGCATTTGATTGATCCTATCCCCCTGCCTATCCTGCCCGCAAGGTTTCCATCCGGGTTCACGATGCACGAGCTGAAAGACAAGGTAGCGGTCCTCACCGGCGCCGCCAGCGGGTTTGGCCGCGAGCTGGCGCTGCTGTGCGCGGCCGCCGGCATGCGGCTGGTACTGGCCGACATCGACGAGGCCGGGCTGGAGGAGACCGAGCGCCTGCTGGCGCCCCACGGCGTCCAGACGCTGCGCGCACACTGCGACGTGCGCAAGCCCGAGGCCCTGGATGCGCTGGCCGAGCAGACCTACGCCCGCTTCGGCGCCGCGCACCTGCTGTTCAACAACGCCGGCGTGGCCGTCGCCGGGCCGGCGTGGAGCGCCACGCTGGAAGACTGGAAGTGGGTGCTGGACGTGAACCTGATGGGCGTGGTGCACGGCATCCGCAGTTTCGTGCCGCGCATGCTGGAGAGCGGCGAGCCGGGGCACGTGGTGAATACCGCCTCGGTGGCCGGGCTGCTGTCGGTGATGGCGTCCAGCGTCTATTGCGTGAGCAAGCACGGCGTGGTGACGCTGTCCGAATGTCTGCACCACGACCTGCAGATGGTCAACGCGCCGATCGGCGTCTCGGTGCTGTGCCCGGCCTTCGTCAACACCGGCATCGCCGATTCCGGGCGCCACCGCCCGGCCGAGCTGGCCGCGCGCAACCCGCTGGCCGCGCCGTTCGAGGCGCAGGTGCGCAAGGCCGTGCAGTCCGGGCGCATCAGCGCCGCCGAGGTGGCGCAGATGACACTCGATGCCGTGCGCGAGGGCCGCTTCTACATCCTCACCCATCCCAAGATCAAAGGAGCCATCGAGACGCGCATGCGCGACATCCTCGACGAGCGCCTGCCCACCAACACCTCTGTCGGAAAGAAAGCATGAAAGCTCTGCTCTGCACCCAATGGGGACTGCCGGAAACGCTGGTGGTCCAGGATGTGCCCGATCTCGTGCCGCAGGACGGCCAGGCGGTGGTGGACGTCCACGCCGCGGCGGTGAACTTCCCCGATACCCTGATCATCCAGAACAAATACCAGTTCAAGCCGCCGCTGCCGTTCTCGCCGGGCGGCGAGTGCGCGGGGGTGGTGCGCGCGGTCGGGGCCGGGGTCAAGCACGTCAAGCCGGGCGACCGCGTGATCGCCTTCACCGGCTGGGGCGCGTTTGCCGAACAGGTGGCGGCCGACGCGCGCCAGCTCATCCCTCTGCCGCAGGAGCTGGACTTTGCGACCGGCTCGGCCTTCGTGATGACCTACGCCACCTCCTACCATGCGCTCAAGGACCGCGCCGCGCTCAAGGCCGGTGAGACGCTTCTGGTGCTGGGCGCCTCTGGCGGCGTGGGGCTGGCGGCCATCGAGATCGGCAAGGCGCTGGGCGCGCGGGTGATCGCTGCCGCTTCCAGCCCCGCCAAGCTCGCGGTGTGCAAGGAGCACGGCGCCGATGAAGTCCTCAACTACGCCGAGGGCGACCTGCGCGAGCAGCTCAAGACCCTCACCCAGGGCAAGGGCGTGGACGTGGTGTATGACCCGGTCGGCGGCGCCTTCACCGAGGCGGCGCTGCGTAGCCTGGCCTGGCGCGGCCGCCTGCTGGTGGTGGGCTTTGCCAACGGCGAGATCCCCAACCTGCCGGCCAACCTGCCGCTGCTCAAGGGCGCGTCCGTGGTCGGCGTGTTCTGGGGCGATTACGCGCGGCGCGAGCCCATGAACAACCTCCAGGATCTGCGCGCGCTGTTCGGCTGGCTCAAGGAAGGCAAGCTCCGGCCGCACATCGCCGGCACCTACCCGCTGGCGCGCGGCGCCGAGGCCATCCGCCAGCTGATGGACCGCAAGGTCTCCGGCAAGCTGGTCATCACCCCGCGGGGCTGAAGCGCGTGAGCCAGACCTTCACCGGCACCACCGAGGTGCGCGAGGCGCATCGTTTCGACGAGGCGCGGCTGCACGTCTGGATGCAGGCGCAGGTGGAGGGTTACAGCGGCCCGCTGCGCGTCAGCCAGTTCAAGGGTGGGCAGTCCAACCCCACCTATCGGCTGGATGCTGGCGGCAAGTCCTACGTGCTCCGGCGCAAGCCGCCGGGCAAGCTGCTGGCCTCGGCCCACGCGGTGGACCGTGAATACCGGGTGATCCGTGCGCTGCACGGCAGCGATGTGCCGGTGGCACGCACCTACGGCCTGTGCGAGGACGAGTCGGTGATCGGCACGGCATTCTACGTCATGGACTGCGTGGAAGGCCGGGTGCTGTGGGACCCGAAGCTGCCGGGCGAGACGCCGGCCACGCGCGCCGCGCTGTTCGACGAGATGAACCGCGTGATCGCCGCGCTGCACACGGTGGACCCGGCGCAGGTGGGGCTTGCGGAGTTCGGCAGGCCCGGCAACTACTTTGCGCGCCAGATTGCGCGTTGGACCAAGCAGTACCGTGCGTCCGAAACCGAGTCCATAGACGCCATGGACCGCCTCATCGCCTGGCTGCCGCTGCACATCCCGCCGGGCGAGGAGGTATGCATCGTCCACGGCGACTACCGGCTGGACAATCTCATCTTCGACGCGGCCGAGCCGCGCATCGCCGCGGTGCTGGACTGGGAGCTGTCCACCCTCGGCCACCCGCTGGCGGACTTTGCCTACCACTGCATGACCTGGCACGTGCCGGCCGGTGTGTTCCGCGGCCTGGGCGGGGCCGACCTGGCGGCGCTCGGCATCCCGTCCGAGTCCGACTACATCGCCGCCTACTGCCGCCGCACCGGGCGCGGGCCGATAGATCCCAACCACTGGGACTTCTACATGGCCTACAACCTGTTCCGCCTGGCGGCGATCCTGCAGGGGATCATGGGCCGGGTGAAGGACGGCACCGCCGCCAGCGCCCAGGCCGCCGAGATGGGCCGCGCCACGCGCCCGCTGGCGGACCTGGCCTGGCAGCAGGTGGAAAAAATTCTGGCGCGGCGCTGAACGCCGGCCGGCACACCAAGGAGCACACGATGGACTTTGAATATTCACCCAAGACCCAGGCCCTGATGGCGAAACTCTCCGCCTTCATGGACGCGCACATCTATCCCAACGAGAAGCGCTTTCACGACGAGGTGGCGCAGGGTGACCGCTGGCAGCCGACCGAGATCATCGAGACGCTCAAGGACAAGGCGCGCGCCGCCGGCCTGTGGAACCTGTTCCTGCCCGCGTCCGAGCGCGGCGCCGGCCTGACCAACCTGGAATACGCGCCGCTGTGCGAGATCATGGGCCGCGTGATCTGGGCGCCGGAAGTATTCAACTGCTCGGCGCCCGATACCGGCAACATGGAAGTGCTGGAACGCTACGGCACCGCCGAGCACAAGCAGCAGTGGCTGGAGCCGCTGCTGGAAGGCAAGATCCGCTCCTGCTTCGCCATGACCGAGCCGGAGGTGGCCTCCAGCGACGCCACCAACATCGCCTGCCGGATCCAGCGCGACGGTGATCACTACCTCATCAACGGCCGCAAGTGGTGGTCGTCCGGCGCCAATGATCCGCGCTGCAAGCTGTTCATCCTCATGGGCAAGAC